>NZ_JABERD010000119.1 GCF_013044505.1 Streptomyces sp. S3(2020)
CCTCCCGCCGCCAGTCCGCCACCCCCGACATCCCCCGCGCGGGCCGCTGGTTCCCGCCCGAGGAGATCGCCCGCTGCACCTTCGGCGTCGTCCTGGACACCTCCGGATCCATGGACCGGACCCTGCTCGGCAAGGCCCTGGGCGCGATCGCCTCGTACGCCGAGGCCCGGGACGTACCCGCCGCGAGGGTCGTGTTCTGCGACGCCGCCCCGCACGACGCCGGTTATCTCCCGGTCACCGAGATCGCGGGCCGGGTCCGCGTGCGCGGTCGTGGCGGTACGGTCCTCCAGCCCGGGATCGATCTGCTGCACCGGGCCGACGACTTCCCGCCCGGCGCACCGGTCCTGGTGATCACGGACGGCTGGTGCGACGTCCTGCGGGTGCGGCGCGAGCACGCCTATCTGATCCCGGAGGGCGCGCGGCTGCCCTTCAGCGCGCGTGGACCGGTCTTCCGGGTGAGGTGAGCCGGAATGTGATCGGATGGGACGGCAACCCGGAACCGGGACCGCATGCGAAAGGACTGACCGTGGCTACCACGCGTACCGCACACACCGTCTGGGAAGGCGAGCTGCTCAAGGGCAGTGGCACCGTCACCTTCGACTCCTCCGGCATCGGGTCGCAGCCGGTGTCGTGGCCGTCGCGCGCCGAGGCGGCCAACGGCAAGACGAGCCCCGAGGAACTGATCGCCGCCGCCCACTCCAGCTGCTTCTCCATGGCGCTGTCGCACGGCCTGACCGGCGCCGGCACGCCGCCCACCCGGCTGGAGACCAAGGCCGACGTCACCTTCCAGCCGGGCGAGGGCATCACCGGCATCCACCTCACCGTGCGCGGCGAGGTGCCCGGCCTGGACGCGGACGGCTTCGCCGCGGCCGCCGAGGACGCCAAGAAGAACTGCCCCGTCAGCCAGGCCCTCACCGGCACGACGATCACGCTCACGGCCGAACTCGCCTGACCGTCGCACCTCCCGTATGCCGCGTCTCCGCGAGGAGGCGCGGCATCGGTCTTTTCCGGGGTACGCGGCATTGACAACAGCCCGCTCAAGTTTTGTGCTGGAGTCCGGGAAGCGCCCTGGCGGAAGGGGACAGCGATGGGACGCGCGGTCGGGATCGATCTGGGGACCACGAACTCCGTGGTGGCCGTCCTGGAGGGCGGCGACCCCACAGTCGTCGCCAATGCGGAGGGGGCCAGGACCACACCGTCGGTCGTGGCCTTCGCCAAGAACGGCGAGGTGCTCGTCGGGGAGGTCGCCAAACGGCAGGCGGTGACGAACGTCGAGCGGACGGCCCGTTCGGTGAAGCGGTACATGGGCGACGGGGGCTGGCGCTTCCCGGACCAGGGCGATGTCGACGGCACCCGCTACCGGGCGCAGGAGCTCTCCGCACGGGTGCTCCAGAAGCTGAAGCGGGACGCCGAGTCCTATCTCGGCGAGGACGTCACCGACGCGGTGATCACCGTCCCGGCGTACTTCGACGACGCCCAGCGGCAGGCCACCAAGGAGGCCGGGGAGGTCGCGGGCCTGAAGGTGCTGCGGATCATCAACGAGCCCACGGCCGCGGCGCTCGCCTACGGCCTGGACCGGGGCGAGGAGCAGACCGTCCTGGTCTTCGACCTCGGCGGCGGCACCTTCGACGTCTCCCTGCTGGAGATCGGCGACGGGGTCATCGAGGTCAAGGCCACCAACGGCGACACGCGTCTCGGCGGCGACGACTGGGACCAGCGGGTCATGGAGCACCTGGTGAAGAAGTTCCAGGGGCAGTACGGCATCGACCTCGGCAAGGACAAGATGGCGCTGCAACGGCTGCGCGAGGGAGCCGAGAAGGCCAAGATCGAGCTGTCGAGCTCGACGGAGACGACGATCAACCTCCCCTACATCACCGCCTCCGCCGAGGGCCCGCTGCACCTCGACGAGAAGCTGACGCGCGCGCAGTTCCAGGAGCTGACCGCCGATCTGCTCGACCGCTGCAAGACCCCCTTCCACCAGGCCGTCAAGGACGCCGGTATCAAGCTCGCCGCGGTCGACCACGTCATCCTCGTCGGCGGCTCGACCCGGATGCCCGCCGTCACCGACCTCGTCAAGGAACTCACCGGCAAGGACCCGCACAAGGGCGTCAACCCGGACGAGGTCGTCGCCGTCGGCGCGGCCCTCCAGGCGGGCGTCATCCGCGGTGACGTGAAGGACGTCCTGCTCCTCGATGTCACCCCGCTGTCCCTCGGCATCGAGACCAAGGGCGGCATCATGACCAAGCTCATCGAGCGCAACACGACGATCCCGACCCGCCGTTCGGAGATCTTCACGACGGCGACCGACAACCAGCCCTCGGTGGGCATCCAGGTGTACCAGGGCGAGCGGGAGATCGCCGCGTACAACAAGAAGCTGGGCGTCTTCGACCTGACCGGACTGCCGCCCGCGCCGCGCGGCGTCCCGCAGATCGAGGTCGGGTTCGACATCGACGCCAACGGGATCATGCACGTCTCCGCGAAGGACCTGGCGACCGGGCGCGAGCAGAAGATGACGGTGACGGGCGGCTCGGCGCTCCCCAAGGACGACATCGACCGCATGATGCGGGAGGCCGAGCAGTACGCGGAGGAGGACCGGGGGCGCCGGGAGGCGGCCGAGACCCGCAACCACGCCGAGCAACTCGTCTACCAGACCGAGAAGTTCATCCGTGACAACGAGGAACGGATTCCGGCGGAGACCAAGTCCGAGGTGGGATCGGCGATTTCGGAACTGAAGGCCCTGCTGGAGGAGAACGCGGAGACGGGTGCGTTGCGCGGCGGCGTCGAGAAACTCGCCACCGTCAGCCAGAAGATGGGCCAGGCGATGTACGCCCAGGCGCAACCCTCGGACACTGGAACCGAGCAGCAGACCACGCCGCCCGAGGAGGAGGGCGTGGTGGACGCGGAGATCGTCGACGAGAGCAAGGACCAGAGGGAGGGACGCGAACATGAGTGACAAGAGGAAGTGGCGCGCACGGTCGGCGGCGCTGGCGGCGGGTTCGCTGCTGGCGGGGACGGCGGCCATGGGAGTGACCGGGGTCGTGGACGCGCCGGACAACCGGGACTGGTCCGTGGACGCGGCCCCGGCCGGCCATCACGACAGCAGCACGGACGGCCAGCACGACAACAGCACCGACGGCCACTTCGACGGCGGCTGACGGGTCAGGCGTCCGTCTTCTCCCAGCCCCGCCGCTCCGGCCGCGGCCCCAACTGCTCGGGGTCGCGGCTGCGGTACACGACATACGGGCGGAACAGGTACTGCACCGGCGCGCTGAACATGTGCACCAGCCGGCTGTACGGCACGAACGCGATCAGCGCCATCCCGATCACCGCGTGGATCTGGTACAGCACCGGGACGCCGTGCATCCGGTCGATGTCCGGCCGGAGGGTGAACAGACTGCGCGCCCAGGGGCCGATGGACTCACGGTAGTTGTAGCCGTCGCCGGAGGCGTGGGTGAGTTTGGCGATCATGCCCATCGCGATCGCGGCGAGCAGCACCAGGTACATGAGCTTGTCGTTGGCGGTGGTCGCCTTGAAGACGGGCGCCTTCGTCCGCCGACGGTATACGAGCAACAGGATCCCGCAGACCGCGAGCAGCCCGGCCGCCGTGCCGCCGTAGAGCGAGAGCAGATGGTACGTGTGCTCGCCGACCCCGAGGTTCTCCGTCCACGACATCGGCACGAACAGGCCCACGAGGTGCCCGGCGAACACGAAGAGGATGCCGTAGTGGAAGGCCGGCGAGGCGATGTTCAGCAGCTTCGACTCGTAGACCTGCGAGGAGCGGGTGGTCCAGCCGAACTTGTCGTAGCGGTAGCGCCAGATCAGACCGGCGACGAGCAGGGCGAAGGCGACGTACGGCAGGACGCCCCAGAGGAGTGTGGTCATGAGCGCACCCCGGTGTATGCGTTCGGCAGTGTGGCGCATACGGCATCCAGGACGGACGCGTACGGTGTACCGAAGTCGGTGAGCCGGGAGCGCAACTGCTCCAGGCCGTCCCGGTGTTCGGTGAGCAGGTCGGTCCTGCCGGTGCGGGCCGCGAACTCCAGCACCGCGGGCAGGAAGTCGGGCAGCTCCTCGCCGGTGAACTCCAGTCCGGCCGCCCGGTAGACCTCCTTGAAGCGGACCAGCGACATACCGCGCCGGCGGGTGTCCCCGTCCTGCCACCAGCTCAGATAGAGGCTGTGCCGGTTCTTGAAGTCGAAGACCCGGACGTAGTGCGCGGCCAGCTCCTGAGCCGGGGTGAGAGCCGCGTGGTCGACGAACTCCCGCAGCTGCGGGGCCGCTTCACGCAGCAGCGGCAGTCGGGCACGGAAGTCGTCGTCGGGATACGTCAGACAGAGCGCGGCTGCCTGGTACAGCACGGCGTACGAGGGCATCAGACCTCCTCGGCGTCGGACGGGTCGTCGGACGTCTGGCGTTTGCGCAGACCGTGGAAGTTCTCCACGGACACGACCGGCAGCAGCTTGCGGCCGGAGTCCTGGCCGAACGGGCCGTCGCCGCCCATGCCCGGGCCGCCGTCGTACTCGAGGCTGCACTCGTCCGGGAGCGCCGACTCCTCCAGCCGGCGCGCGTCGCCGACGGCCGCGGTCGGGATGACATAGCGGTCCTCGTACTTGGCGATCGCCAGCAGCCGGTACATCTCCTCGATCTCCTCGGGCCTCATGCCGACGGCCTCCGTGACCGACGGGTCGGGGTCCTCACCGAGGTTGATCGCCCGCATGTGGGCGCGCATCGCCGCGAGCTTCTCCAGGGAGGCCCGCACGGGGGCGGTGTCGCCCGCGGTGAAGACCTCCGCGAGGTACTCCAGGGGGATGCGGAGCGTGTCGATGGCGCCGAAGAGGTTCTGCGCGTCCTCGCCGTCGTGGCCGGTCTCGGTGAGCGCGTCCACCACCGGGGAGAGCGGCGGGATGTACCAGACCATCGGCATGGTGCGGTACTCCGGATGCAGGGGCAGCGCCACCTTGTACTTGCTGATCAGCGCCCGCACGGGGGAGCGGCGGGCCGCCTCCATCCAGTCGTACGGGATCCCGGCCTCCTCAGCCGCCCGTTGCACGGCATGGTCGTCGGGGTCGAGGAAGACGTCCAACTGGGCCTCGTACAGGCCCTTCTCGTCGGGTGTGGAGGCGGCGGCGGTCACCTTGTCGGCGTCGTACAGGATCACGCCGAGGTAGCGCAGCCGCCCCACGCAGGTCTCCGAGCAGACCGTCGGCAGGCCGACCTCGACGCGCGGATAGCACATCGTGCACTTCTCGGCCTTGCCGGTGCGGTGGTTGAAGTAGACCTTCTTGTACGGGCATCCGGTCACGCACATCCGCCAGCCCCGGCACTGGTCCTGGTCGACCAGGACGATGCCGTCCTCGGCCCGCTTGTACATCGCGCCCGAGGGGCAGGAGGCGACACAGGACGGGTTGAGGCAGTGCTCGCAGATGCGCGGCAGATAGAACATGAAGGTCTGCTCGAACTCGAACTTCACCTTGTCCGCGGCCTGTTGGCGAGTGCGCTCGACCATCGGGTCGAGGTCGCCGTAGGCGGGGGCGCCGGCGAGGTTGTCGTCCCAGTTCGAGGACCACTCGATCTTCATCGGCTTGCCGTCGATCTGCGACACCGGCCGGGCCACCGGGTAGTCGTCGCCGAGCGGGGCGTCGGTGAGGTTCTTGTAGTCGTACGTCCAGGGCTCGTAGTAGTCCTTGATCTCCGGCAGCTTCGGGTTGGAGAAGATGCCGAGGAGTTTGTGGAAGCGCCCGCCCGCCTTCAGCTTCAGCGCGCCGCGCTTGTTCAACTCCCAGCCGCCGCGCCACTTCTCCTGGTCCTCGTAGCGGCGCGGATAGCCCTGGCCTGGCCGGGTCTCGACGTTGTTGAACCAGACGTACTCCATGCCCTGCCGGTTGGTCCACGCCTGCTTGCAGGTGACCGAGCAGGTGTGGCAGCCGATGCACTTGTCCAGGTTCATGACCATCGCCACTTGGGCCATGCAGCGTCCAATGGTGACTTCGTCACGGGGCATCAGTACTCGACCTCCTGGCTGCGGCGGCGGATGACGGTGACCTCGTCGCGCTGGTTGCCCGTCGGGCCCAGGTAGTTGAACGCCCAGGACAACTGGGCGTAGCCGCCGATGAGATGGGACGGTTTGAGGATCAGTCGGGTGAGCGAGTTGTGGATGCCGCCGCGCTTGCCCGTGGTCTCCGTCTTGGGGACGTTCACCGTGCGCTCCTGGGCGTGGTGCATGTAGACCGTGCCGGCCGGCATGCGGTGCGAGACGATCGCCCGGGCGACGACGACGCCGTTGCGGTTGACCGCCTCGATCCAGTCGTCGTCCTTCACCCCGATCGCGTCGGCGTCCTGCGGGGACATCCAGATGGACTGGCCACCGCGGGAGAGGGCGAGCATGAACAGGTTGTCCTGGTACTCGGAGTGGATGGACCACTTGTTGTGCGGGGTGAGGTAACGGACCGTCACCTCCCGTTGGCCGTCCGCTCCGAGCGCCGGTTCGTTGAACAGCCTGTTCATGTCGAGCGGCGGCCGGTAGATCGGGAGCGCCTCGCCGAGCTCGTGCATCCAGTCGTGGTCGAGGAAGAAGTGCTGGCGCCCGGTGAGGGTGTGCCAGGGCTTGAGGTGCTCGGTGTTCAGGGTGAAGGCCGTGTACCGGCGACCGCCGGCCTCGCTTCCGGACCACTCCGGCGAGGTGATCACCGGGACGGGGGCCGCCTGGGTGTCGGCGTAGGTGATCCGCTTGCCCTCGTGCTCGGCGGCCAGGTGGGCCATCTCCTGGCCGGTGCGTTCCTCCAGGGTGTGGAAGCCCTGGGTGGCGAGGCGGCCGTTGGTGGTGCCGGACAGGGAGAGGATGGTGTTGGCGGCCTTCACGGCGGTGTCGAGGGCGGGGCGGCCGGCGGCGGGGCCGTCGCGGACCACGCCGTTGAGTTCGCGGAGGTGGTCGACCTCCTCGTCCGGCTTCAGGGCGATTCCCTTGCAGGGCAGGCCGAGTTGCTCCACCAGGGGGCCCAGCGCCCGGAACTTCGCGCCGATCGCCGTGTAGTCCCGCTCGACGACGGTGAGGTTCGGCAGCGTCTTTCCGGGCACCGGATCGCATTCGCCGCGCTTCCAGTCCAGGACGATCCCGCCGGGCTGGGCGGTCTCGCCCGGGGTGTCGTGCTGCATCGGGGTGGCCACCAGGTCCTTGCGGACACCGAGGTGCAGCACCGCCATCTCGCTCAGCCGGTCGGCCAGCGCCTTGAAGGTGTCGAAGTCGGTGCGGGCCTGCCAGGGCGGATCGACGGCCGGGGTGAAGGAGTGCACGTAGGGGTGCATGTCCGTGCTGGACAGGTCGTTCTTCTCGTACCAGGTCGCGGCCGGCAGGACGACGTCCGAGAGCAGCGTGGAGGAGGTCTGCCGGAAGTCCAGCGAGAGGAGCAGGTCGAGCTTGCCCTCGGGGGCCTCGTCCCGCCAGGTCACGTCCCGGGGCCGCTCGCCGGGTTCGGCCTCCTGGGCGCTCAACGACGAGTGCGTGCCCAGGAGATGCCGGGTGAAGTACTCGGCGCCCTTCGCGGACGAGCCGAGCAGGTTGGCCCGCCACAGCGTCAGCACGCGCGGCCAGTTCTCCGGGGCGTCGGGGTCCTCGCAGGCGAAGTTCAGTGTCCCCGCGCGGAGTTCGGCCACCGCCTTCGCCACCGGGTCCCCGAAGGCCTCGCCCAGCTCAAGGGGGTTGCGGTCGAAGGTCGGGTACGACGGCATCCACCCCGAACGCGCCGACAGGGCGAGGCAGTCGGCGCCCGTCATCCCCTTGAACCGGCCCTCGCCCAGCGGCGAGGCGAGCACATCGGCGCCGAAGTGGTCGTAGCGCCACTGGTCGGTGTTGAGGAACCAGTAGGCCGTGCCGATCATCTGGCGTGGCGGCCGCGACCAGTCGGAGGCCGCGGCCAGCGTCGCCCAGCCGGTGGCCGGGCGGCACTTCTCCTGGCCGACGTAGTGCGCCCAGCCGCCGCCGTTGCGGCCCTGGCAGCCGGTGAGCTGGAGCAGGGCGAGGAAGGAGCGGTAGATCGTCTCGGAGTGGAACCAGTGGTTGGTGCCGGCTCCCATCAGGATCATGCAGCGGCCCTTGGAGCGCTCCGCGGTCCGCGCGAACTCCCGGGCGATCTTGACGCACTTGGCGGCCGGGACGGAGGTGTGCACCTCCTGCCAGGCGGGGGTGCCGGGTGCCTCGGCGTCCTCGTAGGAGGTGGGCCAGGTGCCGGGGAGGTCGGGGCGCTGGACACCGTATTGCGCCAACAGCAGATCGTAGACAGTCGTCACCAGGGGGCCGTCGGGCCCGCCCAGCCGCGTCGCCGGGACACCGCGCCGGACGACGTCACCGCGGCCCTGGCCGTGCTCGCCGCCCTCGGTGTCGAAACGGGGGAGGAGCACCTCGACACCGCTGGAGATGTTCTGCCCGTGCAAGGTCAACGTCGGTTCGATCGGGCCGAGTTCGAGATTCCAGCGGCCCTTGCCCGACTCGGTCCAGCGGAAGCCGAGCGAGCCGTTGGGGGCGACCGCGCGACCGCTCGCCGCGTCCAGCACGACCGTCTTCCACTCCGCGCCCTCGCCCTCCTGGCCGAGGTCGGTGGCGCGCAGGAACTTGGACGGGACGTAGCCGCCGTCCTTCTCGGTGAGGGTCACCAGGAAGGGCAGGTCGGTGAACTTGCGTACGTAGTCCGCGAAGAACGGTGTCTCGCGGTCGACGAAGAACTCCTTGAGGATCACATGCCCCATCGCCAGGGCCAGCGCACCGTCCGTGCCGGGGTGCGGATGCAGCCACTCGTCGGCGAACTTGGCGTTGTCTGCGTAGTCCGGCGCGACCACGACCACCTTCTGGCCCCGGTAGCGGGCCTCCGCCATCCAGTGCGCGTCCGGCGTACGGGTCACCGGGACGTTCGAGCCCCACATCATCAGATACGCGGCGTCCCACCAGTCGCCCGACTCCGGGACGTCGGTCTGGTCGCCGAAGACCTGCGGGGAGGCCACGGGCAGGTCGGCGTACCAGTCGTAGAACGACAGCATCGGGGCGCCGATCAGGGAGTGGAACCGGGCGCCCGCCGCGTGCGACACCATCGACATCGCCGGGATGGGGGAGAAACCGGCGATGCGGTCGGGGCCGTGCGTCCTGATCGTGTGGACGTGTGCGGCCGCGACGATCTCCACCGCCTCGTCCCAGGTCGCCCGGACCAGGCCGCCCTTGCCGCGGGCCTGCTGGTAGCGGCGCCGGCGCTCGGGGTCGTCCTGGATGTCCGCCCAGGCCAGCACGGGGTCGCCGGTTCTCGCGAGCGCCTCGCGGTACATCTCCAGGAGCACACCGCGGACGTACGGGTAGCGCACCCGGGTGGGGGAGTACGTGTACCAGGAGAAGGCGGCGCCCCGGGGGCAGCCGCGCGGCTCGTACTCGGGGCGGTCGGGGCCGACGCTCGGATAGTCGGTCTGCTGGGTCTCCCACGTGATGATGCCGTCCTTGACGTACACCTTCCAGCGGCAGGAACCCGTGCAGTTCACACCGTGCGTGGAGTTCACGACCTTGTCGTGGCTCCACCGGTCCCGGTAGAAGGCGTCCGCCTCGCGTCCGCCCGTCAGCCCGATGCTGTGCAGGTCGGACGAGGGCACGCCCGGCCGGAAGAACCTCCCGGCCCGCAGCAGCGCCGCACCCGGCTCCGAGGGCGGTGTCTGGGTGTCGGTCACATGCGCTCCCTTGCTGGCCCCGTGCTGTCGAAGCTAGGGCTGAGCAGGGGAGCGCACCCGTCGGCGGCACCCGTTCGGGTCAGGTCACGCCTTGCGGGCGACCCCCGCGTACACCGGCACGATGCCCTCCGCCTGGGCCGCCACGTCCTCGGGGCCGGGCCGCCAGCCGGAGACCGGGATCACACCGGGGCCGAGCAGCTCCAGACCGTCGAAGAAGCGCGCGAACTCGGCGAGGGAACGCGGGTAGAACGGTGTGCCGACGGCGCGGAAGTGCTCGGCGGCCTTCGCGATGGCCTCGGGGCTGAGGTCGGGGGTGACCTGGGACAGGATCAGGTAGCTGCCCGGAGCCAGCTCGGACACGTATCGCTCGATCAGGCCGTACACGTCGTCGCCGTCGGGCTCCTCGCTCAGGTAGTGGGTCAGCGCCACCAGGGACAGCGCGACGGGACGCGAGAGGTCCAGGGTCGCCGCGGCCAGCCGCAGGATGGTGTCGGGGTCCCGGACGTCGGCGTGCACATAGTTCGTGGCGCCCTCGGAGGTGCTGTGCAGCAGCGCCTGGGCGTGCCTGAGGACGATCGGGTCGTTGTCGACGTACACGACCCTCGACTCCGGGGCGACCTCCTGGGCCACCTGGTGGAGGTTCGGCTCGGTGGGGATGCCGGTGCCGATGTCCAGGAACTGACGGATCCCGGCCTCGGCGGCCGTCCGCACCGCCCGGTGCATGAACCGGCGGTTGGCGCGCGCCCCGCGCACCACGGAGCCGTCCGTGGCGAGGATCCTGCGGGCCAGCGCCTCGTCCACCGGGTAGTTGTCCTTGCCGCCCAGCCACCAGTCGTACACCCGCGCCGGATGCGGCCGGCTGGTGTCGACGGTGGTGGGCGCGGCCTCGGATCCGGATCCGGTCATGCGGTGTCTTCTCCTCGGTGCGCGGTGCCTGACGGGGGTGTGCTCAGCAGTCGTCGGGGGGTGGCCGGAAGGTTGCCGTACGACTCAGTACGTCGCGCGGCGCTCCCGCAGGATCTTCTTGGTGCGCTCGGCCGACGCGGCGCGCGCCGTCATGTGGTCCAGGGTCTCCAGATGCGCGGAGACCTCCGCACGGGAGTCCAGGTACAGGGCGCCGGTCAGATACTCGGTGAACGCCATGTCGGGCAGTTCCGGCTCGGCGAAACGGAACAGCGAGAAGGGCGCGTACGTCCCCGGGTGCGGGCCCGCGGCGAACTCCGCGATCTGGAGGGTGACCCGGTCGCGCTCGGCGAACTCCAGGAGTCTGTCCAGCTGTTCCCGCATGACCTCGCCGCCCTGGCCGACCGGTCGGCACAGCACCGTCTCGTCCATGATCACCCACAGATGGGGCGGATCCGGCTTCTCCAGCAGCTGCTGCCGGGTCATCCGCAGGGACACGTGCCGCTCGATGGTGTCGGAGCCCTGCTGCGCGATCGTGCCCGCCTCCATGACCGCGCGCGCGTACGCCTCGGTCTGGAGCAGACCGGGCACGAAGTGCGGCTCGTAGGAGCGGATGATGCGGGCGGCGCCCTCCAGGCTCACGTACAGGCTGAACCAGTCCGGCAGCACATCGTGGAACCGCTGCCACCAGCCCGGCTGGTTCGCCTCCTCGGCGAGGGCGACGAAGGCGTCCGTCTCCTCCTCGGAGACGCCGTACGTGGACAGCAGCAGCTGCACGTACGGGATCTTCAGGGCGACCTCGGCCATCTCCATGCGCCGCACGGTCGCGGGCGCCACGCGGAGGACCTTCGCGGCCTCCTCGCGCTTGAGCCCGGCCGCCTCCCGCAACTCCTGGAGCCGTTTGCCGAGCACCACCTGACCCACTGTGGGCGCAGGCCGCCGCTCACTCACGCCACGCCTCCCCTACGCGCCGAAGTATGCAGGGCAGTGTGCCATGTTCCACCACCGGTCTCACAGGCCCGACGGTGAGGCGCTCACCACGTGGGGGCATTACCCCGGGGGTAATCGACGGTGCCGGACGGCGGCGGGATCGTGGTGACACCGGGTTCCGGGCCGGCGCACTCCGGTCCGGCACCCGGGTCCCGTCTTCTCCGAAAGCCCCGAACCGACTCCGCCGGAGGGTGATTCACCATGTCCGCAACCCAGTTGTCCGCGCTCGCCCGCACCGGTGACCCGCACACCGCCCTGCGGCGCTTCCTCGCCCTCGACGCGGCGGTGACCGGCGCGAACGCCCTCGCCTACCTGGCCCTCTCCGGGCCGCTGGGCCGCCTGTTCGGGGTCGGCTCCACGCTGCTGCTCGAACTCGGGGCGCTCCTGGCGGTGTACGCCGCCGCCGTCGGCCTGCTTGCCTCCCGGGCGCGCCCCGCCGCGCTGCCGGTCCGGGCCGTCGTCGAGATCAACCTCGCCTGGACCGCGGTCAGTTGCCTGGCCCTGGCCCTGTGGCTCACCCCTTCGACGGCGGGCGCCGTGTGGACCGTGCTCCAGGCCCTGACCGTCGCCGGGTTCGCCGCGTTGCAGTACCTGGCCCTGAGGGCTCGTCAGGACATCAGTGCCTGAAGGTATTTGACCGTCGCCGGGTCGGCCGGGAGGAACGTCTCGATGGCCAGCTCGGCGACGGTCACGTCCATGGGGGTGTTGAAGGTGGAGATGGAGGAGATGAACGACAGCACCCGGCCCTCGTGCTCGATCTGCATCGGGAGCGCGAAGTACGCCGCCTCCTCCAGCGGTTCACCGCGATCGGTGTCCGGCACCGGGTACGCCGCCACCTCCTCGTACAGCTCCCGCAGCGGCCGCGAGCGGTGCAGCGCGATCTGCCGCTCCATCTGCGCGAGCAGATGCCCGCGCCACTCCCGGAGGTTGCGGATCCTGGGGGCCATGCCCTCGGGGTGCAGGGTCAGCCGCATCGCGTTCAGCGGGGGTTCGAGCAGGGACTCCGGGATGCCGTCGAGCAGCATGAGGATGCCCCGGTTGGCCGCGAGCACGTTGTACATCGCGTCCAGCACCAGCGCCGGATAGGGCTCGTAGCCCTGGATCAGCCGCTCCACGCCGGCCCGCACGGCGTCCAGCGCCGGATCGTCCAGCGGTGTCTCCGCGTAGTGCGGGGCGTAACCGGCCGCCAGCAGCAGCGCGTTGCGCTCCCGCACGGGGACGTCCAGATGCTCGGCCAGCCGCAGCACCATCTCCTCGCTCGGCCGGGAGCGGCCCGTCTCGACGAAGCTGATGTGCCGGGCGGAGGAGTCGGCCCGCAGCGCCAGCTCCAGCTGACTGACCCGGCGCTGTTCCCGCCAGGCCCGCAGCAGGGGGCCGACGCCCTTGTCGGCCTTGTCGGCGGCAGTGGTGGTCATACGAGGACCGTAGACGACGAAGCCGTACACAGGGGAAGAGGACCCTTCTGACCAGGGCTCCGGTGGGCTCCGTGTGGCAGGCTGAAGGAGAACCCCCGGACCGGGAAGGAACAGCGTCATGCCCCTCGAACCGCTGTCGCAGAAGGAGATCGAGGACCGGCTCGCGGAACTGCCGGGCTGGTCGCTCGACGGGGACCGCCTCGCCCGTTCCTACCGTCTGTCCTCGCACTTCGCCGCCACGGCGATGGTCGTCCACATCGCCCGGGTCCAGGAGGAGCTCGACCACCACTCCGACCTCACGCTCGGCTACAACACGGTGTCCCTGACCGTGAACACGCACAGCGTGGGCGGCGCGGTGACCGAGAAGGACTTCGAACTCGCGCAGAAGGTGGAGGCGCTCGCCCCCGGCCACGGAGCCCGGTGAGGTGCTGGACTACGACAAGGAGGCCGACGCCTACGACATCACGCGCGGCGGCGAACCCCGCGCCGCCGCGGCCGCCGGTGCCGTCCTGGGTCTCGTCCCCGAAAGCACTCGGCGTCTGCTCGACGTGGCCTGCGGCACCGGGATCGTCACCCGGCGGCTCGCGGGCGCACGGCCCGCGCTGCGGGTGGCGGGCGCCGACCTGACGTACGGCATGGCGCGGATGGCCGCGGCCCGGCTGCCCGGTGCGATCGTCCTCGCGGACAGCCGCCGACTGCCCTTCCCCGACGGGGCGTTCGACGCGGTGACCAGTGTGTGGCTGCTGCATCTCGTCGACGACGCCGACGACGTGCGCAGCATCGTCGCCGAGTGCGCCCGGGTGCTGCGGCCCGGCGGGGTGTACGTCACCACCGTCGACAAGGCCGCCGCGCACGACGTGGGCAGCGACATCGACGCCGTCCTCGCCCCGCGACCGCGCCGGCCCGCCCCGGACGCCGGGCCCCGTGTCGAGGCGTACGCCGCCGCGCAGGGCCTCGTCGACGCCGGGCGGGCCCGGTTCCCGGGCCGGGGGCAGGGCCGCAGCCCGCGCCGTACGGCCGCCGACCTGCGGCGCGGCTGGTTCACCCTGCTGCCGCCGGGCGACCCGCGCACCGACGCGCTCGCCGCCCGCCTGGAGGCGCTGCCGGACCAGGACCGGCCGCGCGCCGACCCGGTGTTCGCGCTGCGGGCCTTCAGGAAGCCCGGGTGAACTCCATGACCCAGTTGGTCAGCCAGCTGTCCCCGCCGTCGAGCGAGAAGGCCTGCTCCCAGCGGGCCCCGGTGTCGTGGACGCCGGACCAGACGAAGCGGACCCGTACGTCCTTGCCGTCGTAGGTGTCGTCGCCGTGGAACTCGCCGCGGTCGCCGTCGAACCGGCCGAGGACCGGCGGGAAGAGGGTGCCGCTGCGGCTGGACGCCCAGTTCAGCGACCACTGCCGGGTCTCCGGGTCGAAGAGCCGCAGGGTCGCGCCCTTCGCGGCCAGGTGCGGCATGTCGATCTCGTCGATGTTGGCGGCGCCGTCGAACAGCGGCCAGCAGCGGCTCGTCGCCGGGAACTCCTCCCAGTCGCCGTCCGGGTCGAGGAAGTCGGTGCGGCGGCGGTTGCGGACCTGCCACTCGCCGTGGAAGAAGTCGAAGTCGTGGGGGCTGCTCATGCGCGGTCTCCGGTGGTTCCTTCGGGCAGGGAGTCGGTCAGGTAGGCGGCCAGGTCCGGGACTTCGGGGGCCAGCAGGTGCCGCACCCAGGCGTCCCGTTCGTGCACGATCGGCGGGAGTTCCCAGACACAGCCGATCCACGGCAGGTCGGGCCTGATGAAGTGGGTGGGGTCGCGGTCGGGGCAGCCGAGGACGGGCTGTCCGGCGGCGGCGCCGCGGAAGTGCAGGACGTTGTCCCACACCCAGCTGTAGGCGTTGAGGTAGGCGCCGTCGTCGCCGCCCCGGTGCAGGACGACGAAGGTCGCGGGCGGGGTGCCGTCCGGCTCGGGCAGCAGCTCCGGGAGGATCTCGTACGCCGCCTTCTCCACGTCGGGCGCGATGCCCGCCGGGTCGGTGGTGACGTGGTAGCGCTTGATGTGCCGGCCCGCCACCTCGATGGGGGCGGGGACGGTGAGGAGTTTCTCGGTGAAGCTCATGGCGGGACGCTAGAACCACTTCACTGACACCTTCTGTCAGTGAAGTCGCTGAAGTCAGTGAAGTCGGTGCCGTCTGGGATTCTGTGGCGGTGAAGTCCAGTCGGCTCGTCTCGATCCTGCTCCTGCTCCAGACACGGGGCCGGATGACCGCCGCACAGCTCGCCGAGGAGCTGGAGGTGTCGGTGCGTACCGTCTACCGGGACGTGGAGGCGCTCAGCGCGGCCGGGGTCCCGCTGTACGCCGACGCGGGCCACGCCGGCGGCTACCGGCTGCTCGACGGTTACCGCACCCGGCTGACCGGGCTCACCGCCGACGAGGCCGAGGCGCTGTTCCTCGCGGGCGTGCCTGGTCCGGCGGCCGAGCTGGGGCTGGGGTCGGTGCTGGCGGCCGCGCAGCTCAAGGTGCGGGCGGCGCTGCCGGTGGAGCTGCGGGCGCATGCCGACCGGATCAGCGGGCGCTTCCATCTGGACGCGCCCGGGTGGTACGCGGAGGTGGAGGAGACGCCGTATCTGCCGGCGGTCGCCGACGCGGTGTGGAACAACCGTGCACTGGATATCATATACCGTCGCTGGCGTACACCGACCGATGTGGACAGGCGTCTGGAGCCGTACGGGCTGGTGCTGAAGGCGGGCCGCTGGTACGTCGTCGCCGGACCGGGACCGCGCACCTTCCGCGTCGACCAGATCCTTCGACTCACCGCGGCCGACGAAGAGTTCACGCGCCCCGACGACTTCGACCTGGCCGCGTACTGGGCGGCCCACCAGCGGGACTTCCACGAGCGGCTGTACCGGGAGGAGGCGGTGGTGCGCCTGGCACCGGGCGTGACCCTCGCCAGGGCGGTCGACGTCCGTACCGACGACGACGGCCGGATCCTGGCCACGGTCCCCATCGAGTCCGTCGACCACGCCCTCGGCGAGTTTCTGCGCAGGGGCACGGACATCGAGGTCCTGGAGCCGCCCGAACTGCGCGAGCGGCTCGCCCGCACGGCGGCGGAACTGGCCGAAATGTACGGCAACTCCAGCGCACGCGGCGGCCACTGAGGAACGGAATCCGCACGTCCTCACGGACCCCGTCCGTCCTCCCAGGAGGTACGTCCCGTGCAGCACCCGCACCCGCGCCCGCTTCCGCACCCCCACCCGCTTCCGCCCCCGCGCCGCAGACGAAGGGCCGTCCTCGGCGCGCTGACCGCCGCCACGGCGCTCGTCGCCGCCGGTCTCACCCAGCTCGCCACCGGCACGGCCGAGGCCGCGACGGCCCGGCAGGTGGAGGCGCTCGACCGCGGTGTCGTCAGCGTCCACACCGACGC
Organism: Streptomyces sp. S3(2020); assembly: GCF_013044505.1. Classification (GTDB taxonomy): domain Bacteria; phylum Actinomycetota; class Actinomycetes; order Streptomycetales; family Streptomycetaceae; genus Streptomyces. The sequence goes on from NZ_JABERD010000119.1 coordinate 16,401, forward strand.
CGGCAACCTGGTCAGCTGGCGCTGGCTCGGTACCGACCCGAACGACGTGTCGTTCAACGTCTACCGGGCCGGCGCGTTGGTCAACTCGACGCCTGTCACCGGCTCCACCAACTACTTCCACTCCGGCGCCCCCTCCCAGGCCGACTACACGATCCGCGCGATCGTCGGCGGTGTGGAGCAGGCCGACTCCGTGCACGCGATCCAGTTCCGCACCGGCTACAAGGACGTGCCGATCAGCCCGCCCGCGGGCGGCACGACCCCCGACGGAGTCGCCTACACCTACGAGGCCAACGACGCCTCCGTCGCGGATCTCGACGGTGACGGGGCGCTGGACTTCGTGCTGAAGTGGCAGCCCACCAACGCCAAGGACAACTCCCAGTCCGGCTACACCGGCAACACGATCCTCGACGGCGTCAAACTCGAAGGCACCCGGCTGTGGCGCATCGACCTGGGCCGCAACATCCGCTCCGGCGCGCACTACACGCAGTTCCAGGTCTACGACTACGACGGCGACCGCAAGGCCGAGGTCGCCGTGAAGACCGCGGACGCGACCGTCGACGGGACGGGCGCGGTGATCGGCAGTGCCTCGGCCGACTACCGCAACTCCAGCGGGTACGTCCTGTCCGGACCCGAGTACCTGACCATGTTCAACGGCCAGACCGGCAAGGCGATGCAGAGCGTCGACTACGTCCCGGCCCGCGGCACGGTGAGCTCCTGGGGAGACTCCTACGGCAACCGCGTCGACCGCTTCCTGGCGGGCACCGCGTATCTGGACGGCGCCCGGCCCTCGCTGATCATGGCGCGCGGCTACTACACCCGTACGGTGCTCGCGGCCTGGGACTGGCGGGGCGGATCCTTCACCCGCCGCTGGACCTTCGACACCAACTCCTCCACCAACTCCGGCAAGGGATACGACGGTCAGGGCTCGCACAGTCTGTCCGTCGGGGACGTCGACAACGACGGCAAGGACGAGATCGTGTACGGAGCGATGGCCGTCGACGACAACGGCAACGGTCTGTGGACCACGAAGACAGGGCACGGCGACGCGCAGCACCTGGGCGATCTGGACCCGTCGACGTCCGGCCTGGAGTACTTCAAGGTCTCGGAGTCGTCCTCCCAGCCCGCCGAGCTCTACATCAACCCCGCGACCGGCGCGGCCCGTTGGCAGCTGGCCGCCTGCTGCGACAACGGCCGGGGCGTCGCGGGTGACATCTACGCCGGCAACGACGGCGCCGAGGTCTGGTCCGCCTCCGACACCTCCATCCGCGACGAGGCCGGCGCGACGAAGGGCCGCGAACCGTCGTCGGTCAACTTCCTGTCCTGGTGGGACGGCGACACCACCCGTGAACTCCTCGACGGCACCCACATCGACAAGTACGGCACCTCCGCCGACACCCGCCTGCTGACCGGCGCGAGCGTCCACTCCAACAACAGCACCAAGGCCACCCCGTCCCTGTCCGGCGACCTCTTCGGCGACTGGCGCGAGGAGGTCGTCTGGCCGACCTCCGACAACACGGCCCTCAGGATCTACTCGACGCCCTACGAGACCACGACGAAGATCACCACCCTGCTCCACGACACGATGTACCGCACGGGCCTGGCCTGGCAGAACACCGCCTACAACCAGCCCCCGCACCCGAGCTTCTACATCGGCAACGGCATGCCCACGGCACCGCGGCCGACCGTGTACACCCCCTGACGGACCGACGACGAGGCCCCGTCCGCTCCCGGACGGGGCCTCCTCGCGTGCGGTGCGGTCAGAGCACCGTGCAGGTCTGGTCACCCAGCTTGAAAGCCGTCGGCTTCGTGTTCGTGCCCGACCAGCTTCCCGTGAAGCCGAAGCTCACGGAGGAGCCCGCCGCCACGTTCCCGTTCCAGGCGACGTTCTTCGCCGTCACCGCCGAACCCGACTGGGTGTACTCGGCGTTCCACAGCTGACCGATCGTCTGGCCGTTCGGGAAGGACCAGCCGAGTGACCAGCCGGTCCAGGCACTCGATCCGGTGTTGCCGAGCTGGACGTCCGCCTGGAAGCCGCCCGACCACTGATTCGTGATCCTGTACGTCACCGCGCAGGCACCCGTGGGTGTCGGCGTGGGGTCGGTACCGCCACCGCCGCCCGTGTCGGAGGAGTCGCCGTAGATGACACCGCGGCCGTTCGTCGACACATAGACCCGGCCGTACACCCTCGGGTCACCGGTGATCGACGCACCCGTCCAACCCCACTGATGGGCGTCGTCGTTGATCCGCGTCCAGGTCGAACCCTGGTCCGTGGAACGGAAGATGCCGCGTACGCCGCCGATCTTCGCGCTGGTGTAGAGGGTTTGGTACGAGGCTCCCGTGGCCGCCTTGCCGAAGCCGATGGTGTCGGCCTGCTCGACGTTCGACAGCTTGGTGAAGGACGTACCGCCGTTCGTCGAGTGCCACAGCCCGTACGGACCGTCCGTCGCACCGCCCGCCAGCCACACATCGCCCTTGGTGCCGGACAGTGCCTTGAAGCGGACGCTGTCACCGCTGGGGAGGCCGGTGGCCGCCGAGGCCGTGAAGGTCGCGCCGCCGTCCGTACTGACGTAGAACTTGCCGGACTTGAAGCCGTAGAAGGTCTTCGCGTCGACCCGGTCGGACTCGACGGTCGCGCCCGCCGGGATCCCGCTCGATGCCGCCCAGGACGAACCGAAGCCCGTCGTGTACTGCACACCGGTGCCCGCCGGGCTCCACACGAAGCGGCTGCCGTCCGAGGCCGCCGCGACCGTGCCGCCACCACTGACCCCCGAAGGGTCCGTCCCGCCGAACCAGTTGGCGCCGTTGTCCGTCGAGAACGCGATGTGCGGACCCGAGTCGAGGTTGCCGACCCGGACCACCGTGTTCGGGTTCGACTCGGCGAAGTCCAGACTCGTCGTCGTGGTGAAGTTCGGCTGGGTGTACATCATCGCCGGCACCTTGGTCAGGTCCGTGTGCCGGAAACCGCCGATGTCGCCCAGGGCGCTGAGGAGTTGGGCGCCGCCGGACGGGGGAGAGGCGAGATCGTTGACCGCGGTCTCCTCCAGTCCCTGCACCATCGGCTTGACGGTGAACTGGCTGCCGGAGTCCCAGTTCGTCAGGTTCTCCGTGCCGTAGACCGTCGCGCCGGTCCCGTACATCATCCGGTCGGAGTTGAACGGGTCGATCTCCAAGGCCTCGGTCATCCAGCCGAGCTTCGGCGTCTGCTCGGGCGGTGAGGGATTGGCGCCCCAGGTCAGCCAGGGCGAGGACGACACGTCCATCGTGTAGCGGTTCGAGCGGTTGGGATACGACGTGTAGTCCCAGGCCCTCGTCCAGGTGGCGCCGCTGTCGGTGGAGCGGAAGATCTGGGTGTCCGGCCACCAGGAACTGTACGCCGTCGCCATCACGGTGCCCGGATGCTGCCGGTCGACGGTCAGCCCGCTGAAGCCGTAGTACGTGTCGGCCTCGGCGACCGGGCTGATGTCCGTCCACACACCCGTCGAGGTCGCGTACCGCAGCAGCCGGCCCTTGCCGCCGTCGTACGGACCGCCCTTGTCGCTGTATGCGAGGTACAGATAGCCGTTGACGGTGTCCAGTACACCCTTGTGCGCGAGGTATCCGGTCGGCTGCCCGGCCAGCCGCGACCAGCTCGCACCCCCGTCCGTCGACCGGTACACCGAGTTCTGGAGGTCCGCGACCCCGACGTAGATCGACTGCGTCGCGTTGCCCGACGTACCCGTCCGCCCGTCGAAGGTGACCCACGCGATGCCCTGGTTGTCACTGGCGTAGCCGGAGGTGTCGCTCGGATCCTGTACGTAGTTGCCCACGTTGGGGAAGTTCGCGACCTGCGACCAGGTCACACCGGAGTCCGTCGACCGCCACAGGCCCTTGCCGCTGGGCGCGCCCAGGTACAGCACGCTGTTCTTGTTCGGGTCGATCGCGAGGCGCTCGCCCATGCCGCGCCCCGGCATGTTGCCGCCCAGCTTGAACGGCAGGTCGGTCTTCTGCCAGCTCGCGCCCCGGTCCGAGGAGCGCAGGATCGCCCCGTTCCCCGGGTCCCAGCTGTTGGTGTACGTACCGACCGCCGCGTACACCCGGTCCGGGTTCACGGCGTCGGAGGCCAGGCTCGCCACCCCCGTGTGCCCCCAGTCGTCCCAGCCGACCGAGTCCAGCAATGGCGTCCAGGTCTTGCTGGACTCCACCCAGCGGTAGGCGCCGCCGATGTCGGTACGGGCGTAGGCCAGGTTCTTCTCGCTGCGGTTGAAGACGATGCCGGGGACGAATCCGCCGCCGTCGATCCGGGCGTTCTTCCAGGTGTAGGTGTCGGCGGCGAGCGTCACCTCGGCGGCGTCGTCGGCGGCGAGTGCGGGCGGCGTACCCGCGAGGAGGCCGGCCGCGAGGGCGAGGACGGCCGTGAGGATGCGTGTTCTTCGCACGGGGGGTCCTTTCCGGGATGTGGGGGAGGAGGGGAAGGTGCGAATAGCAAGCGCTTTCTCGACTGGTCGAGAGGTGCCGGGCGACCCCCAGTGCGGGAGGGGGCCGCCCGGCCGGTCGGTCCCGTCGTCAGGTGACGGGACCTCGTACGTGGAGCTCTTAAGCGGTTCCTCGGGAACGGGGGTGAGCTGCCGCGCCCCTGTCTTTCAGGGGCGCGGGGAACTGCGCGACCAGCCACAACGGACCCGCAGCCAGCAGACGGCCCAACCCGCGGAGCGCTTCGCGGGGGCTATTCGAGGAGCTCCGCGTACGAACCCATGGCCAAGGCGATGTCCGCCTGGGCCCAGAACCGGTGATACGTGAACGACGGCACCGCACCGCCCGCGAGATACGCCTCGATCTTCGACCACGCCGGATCGTCCTCGTAGAACGACCGGATGGAGTCGAAGGTCGACGACGAGTTGATCGCGTCGCCATTGGGCATGGTGCCGGTCCAGCCGCTTGGGATGTACACCGCGTCGTCGAACCGGTTGTAGTCGGCCCGGTTCTCCGGCACGGCGATGCCGAGCGCGTCCTGGTAGTTGTCCCACATACCGTCCAGCAAGGCCTTCGCCGTCGTCGCGGCAGCGGTGTCGCCGGAGCGGTCCGCGTAGTACGTCAGGGTCTTGGCGTACGCGGCGGCCACCCCGACGTCGTTGGTGTAGTCGGCGACGGTGACGTGAAGTCCGCTGTTGGCGCCGGGACTTGAGGCGTTCCAGGTGTCGGGCTGGCCCGACCACTGGAGGGTGGAGGGGATCTGGTAGGTGCCGTCCGGGTTGATCGTGGTCTTGGACAGCGCCCAGTCCACCCACTTGTCGAGGACGGTCTTCGCGGCCGCGTTCCCCGTCTGCTGGTAGTACTCCGCCACCCGCTCCATCGACCACGCCTGGAAGCCGAACCACTGGTTGGACGGCGGGTCGTGGTAGACGGGCTGCTGGTCGTAGTACATGCCGTAGAACGTGGACTTGCCGGTCGGCGGGGTCGCGTACCGGCCCGCCCAGCTGTTGGTCGCACCGCCCGCGATGGCGCCCTCGTTGGACTGGAGCCAGCGGTAGAACTCGATCTGCCGGGTCAGCGAGGTGCCCCAATCGGCGGCGCCCGTCGTCGACTTGGGCTTCAGGTCGGCGTAGGCGCTCAGCGCGTACGCGGCCATCGGGTTCTGGTAGCCGCCGTGCGTGTGGCTGGAGCCGATGCGCCAGGCCCAGCCCGCCGAGGTGTCGGTGGCGCCGCCCCAGGCGTAGTACCAGGACATCAGGTACATCGAGGCGTCCTTGCCGGTCCCGGCCGCACAGGTGCTCGGACCGACACAGTTGCCGATCTTCTTGAAGTACTTGTCGTACATCGAGTAGCGCAGGTAGTCGCCCATCTTCGCGGCCTTGGCCACGGTCGCGGAGATCTCGCCACCCTTGCCCTGCGCGTCGGCCCACTTGTCGGCCCAGTACGCGGCCTGCACCGCACGCGCGTCGGCGTCCGGGGCGTTGGTGAACTTCCACTGCTTGGCGTAGGAGGCGTCACCGGTGAAGAGGTCCAGGTAGCCGTTCGTGCCGCCGTACTTGAAGGCGTCGCAGGTCGGCTGCGGAACCGTCTCCCACACCGACTCCTGCGGACCGCGCTGGAAGGTGTTGATGTACGACGGGCCGGTGTCCGTGGGACCCGCCTCGCACTTGCCGGGCGAGTTGCCGTAGCCGTAGACGTTGTCGACGTCCTGCAACCAGTGCATACCGTAGACGTCGTCCGTACCGTACGCGGTCTTCAGTTCACCGGCGATCGGATCCGAACCGACCGACACCCCGGTGTTCAACTGCGCCGGATACTCGTTGGGCGTGTCCAGCTCGGGCGCGTACGTCGCCGGCTTCGAGGCGTTGTAGAAGGAGTTGGTCGGCTGGTCGGCGTGCGTGGGGATCATGTACTTCTCCATGATGTCCCAGGCACCGTTGAACTTGGTCCAGTCGCCGGTCACCTTGCCGTACATGGCCTGCAGCCAGAGAAGGTAGCTGTACGCCTCCGACGTGGTCTCATGGCCGTGGTCCGGCGCCTCGACGATCAGCGTCTCCACCGAGTGATAGGGGATGCCCTCGGGTGAGAAGTAGCCGTTCGCCGGGTTGGTGATCTTGCCGTACAACTCCAGGAAGCGGGCGTCGTATTCGCCCGCGGCCTCGATCTGGGTGACCGTCACCGAGGCCTTGGCGTGCCCGGTCGCCGTGGACTCGAAGGTCGCGGCGCCCGTGCCCGTGGCGGCGGCCGTGATGGTCACGTTCTGGGCGGTGTTCCAGTTCGACGGGGTGAAGGTCAGGGAAGCCCCGCCGGTCACGGACAGGCCCGAGTTGCCGCTGGTGCGGGCGGTCGTCACCGTCACGTTCGCGGACGGCTGCGTCGACAGCTTCACCCCGAACGTGCCCGTCTCGCCCTGCTGCACGGCGAGTTGGGTCGCCGAGGCCACGATGGCGGGGCCCGAGACGACCGTGATGCCGACCGGTGTGGACTCCGCCGACGCGCCCAGGCTGTCGTACGCCTTCGCCAGCAAGGAATGACTGCCCACGGTCAAGCTGGAAACCGAGAGAGAGTACGGCGAGGTCGTGTCGGTGCCGAGCAGCGTGGTGTTGTCGTAGAACTCCACCTTGCTGATCGTGGCGCCGTCGGCGGCCGCGGCGGTCGCCGCGAGCGGGACGGCGTTGCCCTGGGTGTAGACGGCGCCCGCCGCCGGGCTGGTCAGCACGGTGATCGGCGGCTGGTGCGCGCCGACGCAGGTGGTGCCGTTGATCGCGAAGGATGTCGGGGCGGCGTTGGTGCCGCTGTAGGTGAACTGCGCGCCGGTGGAGACCGCGGCACCGGCCGCGATGTTCCCGTTGTAGGTCGCGTTGTTCACCGTGACCGTCTGACCGGACTGGGACCAGGTGCCGTTCCAGCCGTTCGTCAGCTTCTGGTTGCCGGTGTAGGCGTAGGTGAGGGTCCAGCCGCTGATGGCGTCCGTGCCGCGGTTCGTGATCGTCACGTCCGTGGTGAAGCCGGAGCCCCAGTCATTGGTCTTGTAGTCGACGCTGCACTGAACTGCCGCAGCCTGTGCGGGAGTTGAACCCGTACTCAGCATCGCGAACGGAAGTGCCATGGCGGCCACGACGGCCGTCCACAAGCGCCGGACAGCCCGGCGTCTCCTTCTGGGGGGCATGTGCTGGTTCCTCCTTGCGGCTCGGAGAAGTCAAGGCTTGAACCAGTGGGAGCGCTCCCATAGTGGGGATGAGGGTGTGAGGGGTCAAGATGCTTGAAGAGTCGAAAAGATTCGATGAATGTGGTTGAGGAAAAGTCAAGTGACTCCTCTGTTCTTTGCCGTCACTTGGCGCTAGCTTCGGTGACACCAGTGGGAGCGATTCCATCAGTCGACGCGTCCGTCACGACGCGCTGATCTGCAAGGAGTCGCTCATGCGACACCCCCCGCGTTCAGTACTTCTAGCCGTCGCCGGCGCCGTGACCCTGCTCGGGTCCGTGACGGTGCCGGTCTTCACGGCTTCGGGAGCCACACCCGCGTGCACGGTGGAGTACTCCGTCACCAGCCAGTGGGACACCGGCTTCCAGGGTGCCGTGACCATCACCAACAATGCTGCCGCCGTGAGCAGTTGGAGTCTCACCTTCGACCTGACGGGTGGTCAGAAACTCAATCAGGGCTGGAACGCCAAGTGGTCCCAGTCCGGTACCACGGTGACGGCGGCCAACGAGAGCTACAACGGCACGCTCGCCACCGGCGCGAAGACCAGCGCCGGCTTCCTCGGCTCCTGGTCGGGGAGCAACCCGGTACCGACCTCGTTCAAGCTCAACGGCACGACCTGCAACGTCGACGCGGACCCCTCGCCCACGCCGACACCCACCCCCACACCGACACCGACCGGTCCACCGGACACCGGTGACGGAACACCGCCCGTCCTCAGAGTCCTGGGCAACAAGCTCGTGGACGCCGCAGGCACCACGCAGCGTCTGCTCGGCGTCAACCGTTCCGGCGGCGAGTTCATGTGCGTGCAAGGCTACGGCATCTGGGACGGGCCGGTCGACGACGCCGCCATCAAGGCGATCGCCGACTGGAACGCCGACACGGTCCGCATTCCGCTGAACGAGGAGTGCTGGCTCGGCCTGTCCAACATCAAGCCGGAGTACGCCGGTTCGAACTACATCAACGCCGTCAAGGACCTGGTGGCGAGGGTGAAGGCGAACGGCATGACCCCGATGCTCGAACTGCACTGGACCTACGGCCAGTACACCGGCAACTCGGCAGGCTGCGCCGACGTGCACGCCAGCTGCCAGAAGCCGATGCCCGGCATGCAGTACACCCCGTCCTTCTGGACGTCGGTGGCGAACACCTTCAAGGACGATCCGACCGTCGTCTTCGACCTGTTCAACGAGCCCTACCCGGACCGCGCCACCTCCACGACCACCCAGGCGTGGCAGTGCTGGCGGGACGGCGGCACCTGCTCCGGCATCGGGTACGAGGTCGCCGGTATGCAGGATCTCGTCGACGCCGTACGGGCGACCGGCGCCGGCAACCTGATCCTCGCCGGCGGGATCGCGTACTCGAACGACCTCAGCCAATGGCTGACGTACAAGCCCAGCGACCCGAAGAACAATCTCGCGGCCGCCTGGCACGTCTACAACTTCAACACCTGCGCGAACGAGAGCTGCTGGAACTCCCAGCTCGCCCCGGTGGCGGCCCAAGTGCCGCTGGTCGCCGGGGAGATCGGCGAGAACACCTGTGGCCACACCTTCATCGACCAGGTCATGAAGTGGTTCGACGACCGTGGCCTGTCCTACCTGGGCTGGACCTGGAACACATGGAACTGCTCCTCCGGTCCCGCCCTGATCTCCCACTACGACGGAACCCCCACGTCGTATGGCATCGGGCTGCGCGATCACCTGCGCGCGGTCAATCCGTAGATCCCGTATCGGAGAGGGAAACCCGCACTCATGAGTCGTACCAGAACCGCACTCCTCGCCGCCCTGGCGCTGACCGCCGGGGCCACCGGAACGGCGCTCGCCAACGTCCCGGCCGACGTCGGTGTGACGGCCATCCCCTGCACCGTCGACTACAAGATCCAGAACCAGTGGGGAACCGGCTTCACCGCCGCCGTGACGATCACCAACAACAGTGCCGCCAAGAGCAGTTGGGCGGTCAAGTGGGCGTACGCCGGCAACCAGCAGGTCACCAGCGGCTGGAACGCGAAGATCACCCAGAGCGGGACGGCCGTCACCGCCGCCAACGAGACCTACAACGGCACGCTGGCGACCGGCGGTTCGGTGAGCTTCGGCTTCAACGGGTCCTACAGCGGCACCAACGCGATCCCGACCACCTTCACCCTCGACGGGGTGACCTGCAACGTCGACGACGGCGGCAGCGGTCCGACGAACCCGCCGGACCCCGGGGGCGGCACCCGGGTCGACAACCCCTACACCGGCGCCAAGGTGTACGTGAACCCGGAGTGGTCGGCGAAGGCCGCCGCCGAGCCGGGCGGCAGCCGTATCTCCAACCAGCCCACCGGTGTCTGGCTGGACCGGATCGCCGCGATCAACGGTGTGAACGGCGGAATGGGCCTGCGCGCCCACCTGGACGCGGCCCTGGCCCAGAAGGGCTCCGGCGAAATGGTCGTCCAACTGGTCATCTACAACCTGCCCGGCCGTGACTGCGCCGCCCTCGCCTCCAACGGCGAACTCGGCCCGACGGAGATCGACAAGTACAAGACGCAGTACATCGACCCGATCGCCGCGATCCTCGCCGACACCAAGTACGCCGGGCTGCGGATCGTGACCACCATCGAGATCGACTCGCTGCCCAACCTCGTCACCAACACCGGCAGCCGTCCCACCGCCACCCCGCAGTGCGACGTGATGAAGGCCAACGGCAACTACCAGAAGGGCGTCGGCTACGCCCTGAACAAGCTCGGTGACGTCGCCAACGTCTACAACTACATCGACGCCGGACACCACGGCTGGATCGGCTGGGACGACAACTTCGCCGCCAGCGCCACCGTGATGAAGGAGGCGGCCACCTCCGAGGGCGCCACCGTCAACGACGTGCACGGCTTCATCGCCAACACGGCCAACTACAGCGCTCTGAAGGAGAACAACTTCACCATCAACGACTCCGTGGCCGGCAAGTCCGTCCGCGAGTCCAAGTGGGTCGACTGGAACCGGTACGTGGACGAGCTGTCGTTCGCCCAGGCGTTCCGTAACCAGCTGGTCACCACCGGCTTCAACTCCGGCATCGGCATGCTGATCGACACCTCCCGCAACGGCTGGGGCGGCACCGCGCGGCCCGCCGGACCGGGGGCGACGACGGACGTCGACACCTATGTCAACGGCGGCCGCTACGACCGTCGAATCCATGTCGGCAACTGGTGCAACCAGTCCGGGGCCGGCCTCGGTGAGCGTCCGCAGGCCAACCCGGCGACCGGGATCGACGCCTACGTGTGGATCAAGCCCCCGGGTGAGTCCGACGGTTCGAGCTCTGCCATCCCCAACGACGAGGGCAAGGGCTTCGACCGGATGTGCGACCCGACGTACACGGGCAACCCGCGCAACGGCAACAGCATGTCCGGTTCGCTGCCGAACGCTCCGCTGTCGGGGCACTGGTTCTCGGCGCAGTTCCAGCAGCTGATGACGAACGCGTACCCGGCGCTTTAGCTCTGCTGGTTGCGCCGTTTGCGACTGCCGGTCCGTTGTGGCTGGTCGCGCAGTTCCCCGCGCCCCTTCAGGGCGCGGGGAGTCCCGTTTCTTTGCCGTATCGGCAACACTGGTGGCCTCTCCGCGGTGCGTCGGCGCACGCTGGTCGCATCGGGACGAGAGGCTGACCGCCATGGCGCACGATCACCACCACCACGACCACGCCGACATCGACTGGGCCGAGATGGCCCCGATGCTGGAAGAACAGGCCGAGCTGTACATGCCGATGTACGAGCGGGCCATGGCATGGCTCGCCAAGCGGCAGACCGAGCCGGGGCTGGTCGTCGACGCGGGCAGCGGACCCGGTGTCGCCTCCTGTCTGCTCGCCGAGAACTTCCCCGGCGCCCGGATCGTCGCCATCGACGGCTCCGAGCCGCTTCTCGAACGGGCCCGCGACCGGGCGGGCCGGCTCGGTGTCGCGGACCGCTTCGGCACACTCGCCGGTGAACTGCCCGGCGTACTGGACGACCTGGAGTACCCGGCCGATCTGATCTGGGCCAGCTGGAGTCTGCACCACCTCGGCGACCAGCGGGCCGCGCTCGCCTCGTTCGCGGACCGGCTCGCGCCCGGCGGCACGCTGGCCCTGCTGGAGGGCAGCCTGCCCACCCGGTGTCTGCCGCGCGACATCGGGATCGGCCGCCCGGGTCTCCAGGCCCGGCTCGACGCGCTGCACGAGGACTGGTTCAGCGAGATGCGGGCCGGGCTGCCCGGCACCGTCGACGTGATCGAGGACTGGCCGGCGCTGCTGGCCTCCGTGGGCCTCAAGCACACCGGCACCCGCACCTTCCTGCTCGACCTGCCCGCCCCGACCACGGACCGGGCCCGCCATGTCGCCGTCAACACCCTGACCCGGATGCGTGAGGTGGTCGGCGACCGCCTCGACGCCGAGGACCGCGCCACCCTCGACCGGCTCGTCGACCCCGACGACAAGGCGAGCATCCACCACCGGCCGGACGCCTTCTTCCTGGCCGCGCGTACGGTGCACACGGCAGCCCGAGGCGTCTGACGCTCAGCAGCGGCCCGGCCGGGCGTAGACGCTGATCCGCGCGCCCTGCACCCGGCGGGTGCCGCACTCCACGAAGTACGCGGCGAGCACCCGCCGCTTGACCCGCTCCTGGGCGGTCCCGTCGAGGGGTTGACTCACCGGGTCCCGCAGCACCACGATGCGAGCCGTCGCCAGCATGCGCACCCGGATGCCGGCAGCCGGCACCTCTGTGCCGTACAGCGTGTGCGAGGCCGCCGGCCCGCGCTCCAGGGCCAGATCGCGCAGCCCCCGCACGGACCCCGGGTCCACCAGCGACCACACCCGGCGCCGCGCCGGCATGTAGAGCACGCCGTCACCGTCGCTCCCGGCCGCGCGCACGGCCTCCGCCACGGCGGTGACGTCGTCGGCACGGCTCTGCGGGGTCCGCAGACCCACGCCGACGGGCAGCAGTACGAGGAGGGCGGCGCCGGTGGCGAGTACGGCGACCGCCCGGATCCGGCCACGCGCCCGCAGCGACCGGTCGAGAACGGCACCGACCAGCAAGGCGGCGCCGGCGTGACCGTAGAGCACGTAACGGTCCACGAAGAGCGGCTTGAACGGGGTGGAGAGCAGCAGCAGGAACGCGGGCAGCACCAGCAGGGCCGGCGCGAAGCCGGGCAGCGGGCCGCGCCGGGCCGGCGGGTCACGCCGGAGCAGCACCGCGCAGACCAGCCCGAGCACCGTCACCGCGGAGAAGCCCACGAGGTCGCCGCCCACGCCGCCGATCCACGCGACCTGTTCCGACTGGCCCATGCTCACCACGGCCAGCGGGGCGAGGCAGCCGCAGACCACGGCCGCCACCCGGAGGCCGGTGCGGCGGGCGGACCGGGGCAGGGCGAAGAGGTGCGCGACCACGGCGAGTACGGCGAACTCGTGCAGCAGACACGCGGCCACCATGACCGCGGCGTAGCCGGCCCACACTCGACGCGAGCGTGTCTCGACCGCCCGCACCAGCAGATACGACGCCCACACCACCAGCATGCAGACGACTGCATACGATCGACCTTCTTGTGCATACCGTTGCACCGGCGGCAGCAGCGCGAACACGACCCCCGCGAGCAGCCCCGCCCGCGCCCCCGCCAGCCGACGGCCCAGCAGCGCCAGCGTCCCGCTCGCCACGGCGGTCGCCAGGACCGACGGCAGCCGCAGCACCAGCAGTGGATCGGCACCGCCGAACACGCCGAACAGGCCGTGCAGCAACAGGTAGTACAGGCCGTGCACGGCGTCCGCCTGGCCCAAGGTCGCCCACAGGTCGGGCAGCGAGCGGTGCGCCATGTCGTACGACACCGCCTCGTCCCGCCACAGGGCGCCGCCGCGCCGGACGCCCCACAGGCCGAGGACGAGGGAGAGGACGGCGGGCGGGAGCGCCGTCGCGAACGCGTGTGGGCGCGGGCCGACGGGAGCGTCCGGCAACCGTGCGGGCCGCAGAAGGGGTCTGGGTGAGTGTGTGGTGGCGATGGTCGGCTCCGTGGCTCCGAGGCGGATGACGTGCGGTCGTGCACCACGAGTCCAGAGGCCGAGGGATTGATGGGCAGCCCAGGTCAGGAACGCCAATCAACCCGTCCGGAGCGGCCGTCGGTGGGTGGGACGGCCGCGAACGCAGGGGGAAGCGCATGGGGCGCCGTGAGAAACCACTGGACCCGGGGCTCGGTGCGGTCCAGCGATTCGCCTACGCACTGCGCAAGTTGCGCGACGAGGCGGGCACACCGACGTACCGGTCGATGGCACGGCAGGCCGGCTACTCGGGGCCCACGCTGTCCGCCGCTGCGGCCGGGGAACGGCTGCCGACACTGCCGGTGGTGCGGGCGTACGTCGTCGCGTGCGGGGGTGATCCCGAGGAGTGGGCGCGGCGGTGGAAAGAGGCCGTCGCCGAGGTGGGCGACGCGCGCGTCTCCGACAGCGCGGACGACGATCCCGGCCCGTATCCGGGGCTGGCCCGCTTCGGCACGGGCGACGAGGAGCACTTCCACGGGCGCGGCGAACTGGTCGACGGGCTGGTCCGGTTGACCGGGCGGGCGAGGATCACCGCGGTGGTGGGGGCGTCGGGGAGCGGCAAGTCGTCCTTGTTGCGGGCCGGGTTGATACCGGCGCTGCGGGGGCTGTCTCTTTTAACCATTTTGCCCGGCCCAGCGACAGGGTAGGGGCAGTACGGGGTGG
>NZ_JABERD010000120.1 GCF_013044505.1 Streptomyces sp. S3(2020)
TGTGCAAAGCAGACGCCCCAAGACCCCACTCCCCCACGCCGGACAGCACCAGCGCACCACGAACCCTCGCACCGCCCGGAGGAACGAACCATGAGCTCGACCAGCAGAAGGTACCGTCGCACCGCCTGTACGGGACTGGCCCTCGCCCTGCCCCTCGCCGCCCTGGCCGCCTGCGGCGGCGGCAGCGGTACCGACGCGTCCGCGGAGGCGGGCAGCGGCAAAGGCACCATCAGCGTCTGGGCCCACCAGGGGCAGAAGAGCGAGGCCGGTGCGCTGCAGAACGCGGTGAAGTCCTTCAACTCCTCACAGAGCAAGATCAAGGTCGACCTGAAGCTGATCCCGGAGGCCGACTACACCAAGACGATCACCGCCACCGCCGCCGACAAGCTGCCGGACGTGATGGAGTTCGACGGTCCGACCATGGCGAACTTCGTCTACAACAAGAAGCTCGCCCCGATCGACACCTACGTCTCCGCCAAGACCATGGACAACGCCACCGACGCGAGCAAGTCGCAGGGCGAGATCGACGGCAAGCACTACGGCCTCGGCATGTTCGACTCCGGCCTCGGGATCTACGGCAACAAGAAGCTGCTGGACGCGGCCGGGGTGACGTACCCGACGAGCCTGTCCGACGACTGGACCGCGGACCAGTTCACGGCCGCGCTGAAGGCGCTCAAGGCCAAGGACTCCGACGGCAAGACCCTGGACCTCCAGGAGAGCGGCGGCTACGCCAACGAGTGGGGCACGTACGGCTTCGCCCCGATCGTCTGGTCGGCGGGCGGTTCGCTGCTGAAGGACGGCAAGGCGGAGGGCGCCCTGGACACCTCCTCCGTGGTCTCGGCGCTGAAGACCTTCCAGTCCTGGAAGACGTACGTCGACCCCAACACCGACGGCAACGCCTTCGCCAAGAGCCGTGTCGCGCTGAGCTGGGTCGGCCACTGGATGTACCCCGCCTACAGCGAGGCCCTCGGTGACGACCTCGTCGTCCTGCCGCTGCCCGACTTCGGCAACGGCCCCAAGACCGGCCAGGGTTCCTGGGCGTGGGGAGTCGGCGCGAACTCCAAGAACGGCAAGGCCGCCGGCGCCTTCCTCGACTACCTCCTCGACGACACCAACGTCGGCGCGATGACGGCGGCCAACGGCGCCCCGCCCGCGACGAAGACCGCGCTCGCCAAGAGCGAGCTGTACCGGCAGGGCGGCCCGCTCCAGCTCTACGCCGACCAGCTCGCCAAGCCCTGCGGCGACAGCGACATCACCAAGTCCTGCGTCGCCGTGACCCGCCCGGTCACCGCCGGATACCCCACGGTCACCGCCAAGTTCAGCGAGGCCCTGAACTCGATCTACGGCGGCGCCGACCCGAAGAACGCCCTGGAGAAGGCCGCTCGCGCCATCGACCAGGACTTCTCCGACAACGCCGGCTACCAGATCCAGTAATCCAGCAGGACGCTTCGGCGGCGGCGGGCGCGCGTACGACGCTTCGGACGGCGCGCCCGCCTCCGCCGGGAACAGGACCCCCCGTGAAGACCGTGGAACCCGCGCACGCCGCGCCCTTTGACAAGGAGCAGGGCCCGCCCGTGACCTCCGTGAAGCGCTCACGACCGGAGCGCAAGAACCGGGACTGGCTGCACGGACTGCTCATGTCCACTCCCGCCGTCGCCGGACTCATCGCGTTCGTCGGCATCCCGTTCGGCTACGCCGTCGTCCTGTCCTTCTACAACGTGCGCCTCGGCTCGCCCCTGGCCCCGTCGTTCTTCGGCCTGGAGCAGTACCGGCGGCTGTTCACCGACCCGGACCTGTCGGGCCCGTTCCTGCGGGCGCTGCTCAACAACCTGACGTTCGCCGTGGTCGTCGTACCGCTCCAGACGGGCCTGGCACTGGCCCTGGCGATCCTCCTCAATCGCAAGCTCAAGGCGATCGGCCTCTTCCGGTCGCTGTTCTTCATGCCGGTCGTCTTCCCCATGACCCTGGTCGCCGTGATCTGGCGCCTCATCCTCGCCCGCAGTGACCAGGGGCTGCTGAACTCCGCCCTTGACGCGGCGAGTTTCGGCAACTGGGGTGCCTTCGACTGGCTCGGCGACTCGGCCACCGCGATGGCGTCGGTCATCGTGCTGTCGGTGTGGCAGGGGGTGGGCTTCCAGATGGTGATTCTGCTGGCCGGCCTCCAGCAGATCCCCGGCGAGCTGTACGAGGCCTGCGAACTCGACCGCGCCACGCCGTGGCAGCGGTTCCGGCACGTCACCCTGCCCGGTATCCGCGGCACCCTCGTCTTCGTCGCGACGCTGACCTCGGTGCTGTCGTTCCGGGTCTTCGACCAGGTCTACGTCCTCATCCACGGCGGCGGTCTGGACGAGGACGCCACCCGCACGGTCATGTACCAGGCCGTCACCACCGCCTTCGACCAGAACAACATCGGCCAGGCGTCCGCGATCACCGTGGTCTTCTTCCTGATCGTGGTCGCCCTGACCCTCATCCAGCGCCGCGTCGTCCGGCCCGACAACGAGGACTGACACCACCCATGGCCACGACCCGCGCGCCCCTGCGCCGCTTCACCGACTACGCCGTCCTCAGCGTCCTGGCGTTCGTCTTCGTGCTCCCCGTCCTGTACCTGCTCCTGGGCAGCCTCAAGCCCTCCGACGAAGTACTGAACGGGCTGAGCGGTTTCCTCCCCACCCATCTGTCCTTCGACAACTACGCGAACGTCCTCGACGCCCTCGACTCCGACAGCACCGGCTACTTCTGGCGCTTCATGGGCATCTCGCTGCTCATCGCGTTCGTGGTCGTGACGGGCGGTCTGTTCGTCAACTCGATGGCGGCGTACGGCTTGTCACGGTTGAAGTGGCGGGGCCGGGAAGCCGTCTTCACGCTCGTCCTGCTGCTGATGCTGGTCCCGTTCGAGTCGGTGGCCGTGCCGCTCTTCTACATGTTCAACGGGCAGCGCAACACCCTCTACATCCAGGCGGTCCCGTTCATCGCCAACGCCTTCTCGATCTACCAGTTCCACACGTTCTTCCGCTCGATCCCGCCCAGCATCGAGGAAGCCGCGCGGCTGGACGGCGCGGGCCCCTGGCGCACCTTCTTCGCGATCATCGTGCCGATGTCGAAGCCCGTCTTCGCCTCGGTCGCGATCCTCACCTTCCTCACCCAGTGGGGCTCGTTCCTGTGGCCGGTCCTGATGGTCTCCGACCCCGCCGTGCGGCCCCTCCCCCTGGAGATGAGCGTCTTCCAGGGCCAACAGCCCCCGGACTGGGGTCAGATCCTCGCCTTCGGTGTCCTGCTCGTCCTGCCCGTCCTGGTCGTCTTCGCCTTCTTCCAGCGCTGGTTCGTCCAGGGCGTCGCCAGTTCGGCCGTCAAGGGGTGACCCCGCCATCCTCCAGGTAGCGGAAGAGGCGGGATCGGCGGGAGGTCACCAGGAGGAGTTGGCCTGCGAGGGCTGGTTCGGCTGCACCGAGGAGGCGTCGCCGACTGCGTGCGGGGCGGGGGCCGCCCTGTCCCAGTCGTCGTTCCCGAGCATCATGTCGGGGTCGAACATGACGATGACGGCCGCGACCAGGAGGACGATGAGCGGGCCGGCGAGCATGGCCAGGAGGAAGGCCATCAGGCTGGTCGACGACTGCCCGGTCGCGCTCTGTCCGGTGAGGTGGACGGAGACGGCGGCCATGCCGGTGTAGTGCATGCCGGTCACGGCCACGCCCATGACCAGGCTCGCACCGAGGCTGGCCCACAGGGCGTGGATGGAGACCGCCGCCCACAGCGCCGCGGTCGCCGCCAGGATGGCGATGACGACCGACAGGACCACCGTCGGAGTGTCGTAGTGCAGGGTGCCGCTGGTGTGGATGGCGGCCATGCCGAGGTAGTGCATGGCCGCGACCCCGAGCCCGGTGACCGTGCCCGCGGTCGCCAGGGTCACCGGGGAACCGCCCCGATAGCCGACGAGGAACACACCGACGGCGACGACGACGATGGCGACGACGAGACTGAGGAGGGTCTTCGTCGCGTCGTAGCTGACCAGGGCCCCTTCGACGCTGAACCCGATCATGGCGATGAAGTGCATCGTCCAGATGCCGCAACCTATCGATATGGCACCCAGAGCGAGCCACCCGGCCTTGCGGTTCGGGCGGCGCAAGGACCTCGTCGTGCACCGCAGCCCGAGCCCCGCCCCGAGGCAGGCCATCAGGTAGGCGGTGATCGGGGTTACCGCACCGTAGTAGAAGTTGGAGAAGGTGGCGGTGGTCATGCAGGCTCCTTTCACTGACGTGACGGCGAGCGGCACCGCGAACGCGGTGTGCCGTCGCGGGGCTCTGCCCGGCAGAAGCCAGGTGAGTCCAGTGGGACGCACTCCCAGGCGTACGTGCGTCGCAACTCGGCCCGCGGGCATGGCTGGAGGCAGGGTGGGCCTACTGACAGGGGAACGAAGCACGGGGACTGGGTAGTCAGTTCCCAGCCACCTGGCCGAGTTGTGCATGATTCAATCACACAATGCGCACACTTCCCCCACATTCGGCGGTGCGACTGGGGTGAGACCGCCGGGACCACGTGTAGGCCTCCGCGTCGAACTGGGCCAGTCGTCTGCGCATCCGGCCCGTCGACCACGGCCAGCTGAAGCTGTTGCGGCCGTTGCCGTCCAGGTAGTAGCTGGAGCAGCCGCCCGCGTTGTAGACGGTGGACGGCAGGGCCTGCTGGACCTCGGCGTCGAAGGCTGCCTGGACCTCGGGGCGTACGTCCATGCTGGTCCAGCCCGCCGAGCGGAAGTGGCGTACCGCGCGTGCCATGTAGTCGAGCTGGGCTTCGAGGACCGTGTACGCGGAGGAGTGCCCGGTGCCGAGGTGCGGCCCGAGGAGGACGAACGCGTTGGGAAATCCGCTGACGACGGTGCCGAGGTAGGCGTCGGGGCTGCCCTTCCAGTGATCGTCGAGGCAGGCGCCGTCGGCGTCGAACACACGCCGGGCGATGGGCATGTCGAGGATGTGGAAGCCGGTGCCCAGGATGATGGTGTCGACGTCCGCTCCACTGCCGTCCGCGCCGATGACGCGGCTCCCGCGGACGGCCCGCACCGCTGTGGCGTGGACGGTCACGTTGGGCCGGGTCAGCGCGGGATAGTACGAGTTGGAGAGCAGGAGCCGTTTGCAGCCCAGGGTGTAGTCGGGGGTCAACGCGCGGCGCAGGACCGGATCCTTGACGCCAGCCCTGAGATGGAGCGTGCCGATCCGCTGCACGGCCCGCAGCAGGGCCGGGTGGCGAAAGCCCAGGCCGAGCGTTTCCAGCGCCGCGTACTCGGCGCCGCGCAGCGCACGTTGCGCGGCGGGGACGTGTCGCATCAGCCATCGTTCGGCGCGGGGCACCGGATGGTCCGGCTTGGGAAGCACCCACTGTGCGGTGCGCTGGAACAGGTGCAGCCGGGCGACCCGCGGCTGGATGGCGGGGACGAACTGCACGGCCGAAGCGCCGCTGCCGATGACGGCGACATGTGCCCCGGTGAGGTCGTGGTCGTGGCGCCAGCGCGAGGAGTGGAAGACCTCACCGGGGAAGTCGGCCAGCCCCGGTATGTCCGGCAGCAGCGGTTCGTGCCAGGGTCCCGCCGCCGAGATCAGGAACCGGGCCGAGTAGCGGTCGCGGGAGGTCTCCACCTGCCAGCGGGCGAGGTGCGGGTCCCACTGGGCCCGGGTGACCTCGGTTCCGTAGCGGATGAGCGGTGTGATGCCGTACGTGTCGGCCGTGGCGCGGAGGTAGGCGCGGATCTCGGGCTGGCCCGCGAAGGCACGCGTCCACTCCGGGTTGGGCGCGAAGGAGTACGAGTACAGGGCGGACGGCACGTCACAGGCGCAGCCCGGGTAGGTGTTGTCCCGCCAGGTACCGCCCAGGTCGTCCGCCTTCTCGACGACGACCAGGTCGTGCACGCCGGCCTCGCGCAGTCTGACGGCGGCTCCGATGCCGGAGAGACCGCTGCCGATGATCAGCGCCTCCACCTCGCGGGTCTCCCGGGTGACGGTTCCCGCCGGGCTGTCGGGCTGCGGCATCTCAGGCTCCTGTCCCGGCGTCGGGCCGGCGATCGGTCGCGGGCAGCACACGAGCGGAGCCGGATGAGGCGCCCGAGGCGGTGGACTTGAGGCATGCGCGGACGACGGCGCGTGTGCTGCGCAGGGACGCCTCCAGGACCGCCAGGCGTCGCCGGGGGTCCATGAAGTTGCCGCCCATGACCTCCAGGTCGGCGGCGGTGGGCTCGATCCGTACGACACGGGTGCCCGCCGCTCGCAGGGCGGCGCACTCCGCGTCGAGGGTGCGGGTCATGACGCGGCGCAGCAGTGCTTCCGCCTTGCCGAGTCCTCTGCGCGGCTCGGGCGAGCGGGAGCTCATCGGCGCGACGACGTACACCTCGTCGAGCCCTCGGTGCACCAGCAGATCGGCCGACGCCGTGGAGAGGATGCCGCCGTCGGCGTACCGCCGGCCGTCGATGCGGACAGGGGGAAACCAGCCCGG
Organism: Streptomyces sp. S3(2020); assembly: GCF_013044505.1. GTDB lineage: Bacteria > Actinomycetota > Actinomycetes > Streptomycetales > Streptomycetaceae > Streptomyces. The sequence continues at coordinate 6,475 of NZ_JABERD010000120.1, forward strand.
TACCGCCCACGAAGCCCTGAGCGCGTCCCGCAGGGCCACCGGTCGGGTGTCGGGGTGCCCGAAGACCGTACGTCTGCCCGTGTCGAAGTCGGTGGCCACCAGCCAGGTCGCCGGATGCCGGACCCAGTGTCCGGCCGGTGTCAGGAGGTCCGCGAGGCTCGCCAGCCGGCCAAGGTCACCGCGCCCTTGCGGCAGCAGCCCCGACAGTCCGGCCAGCGCGGGAACGGTACGGCCCAGCGCCTGGCGTGCCAGCCGGGGCGATCCGGGGAAGACCGCGGGCCGCGGCGGGAGCGCCCGGGGCGGAGTGGCGGAATGGCGGACCAGTTCCGGACGGGCGTCCCGCGAGCCCAACTGGGCGGCCAGCAGCTCCTCGACACCGATCCCGCCGCCGAGCAGCGCCGCCATTTCGGCCCCGGCGGAGGTGCCCACCAGCACCTCGGCCTCGCGTGGGTCCCACCGCGTGGCCTGCTGGAGCGAGTGCAGGGCGCCGATGGTCCAGGCCGCGCCCAGTGTGCCGCCGCAGCCCAGTACCAGTCCTCGGGAAGGGGTTGTTCGCGTGCCCGCCTCGGTCACAGGGAATCTCCGCCCATTCGGGATACCGACGAGATCGGGATACTAGTGGTATCCGAAGGCGGTGGACAGCCCACGACGGGGTTAAGATCCGAGAGCTTCAGGGAGACACCGTGCAGGAGGGGAGAGGGAGCGCGAGATGGCCCGCCTCAGCCGCGCCGAGAGTCAGGAACGCACGCGCGAACGACTCGTCGTCACCGCACGGGAGTTGTTCCTCGGTCACGGCTACGCCGCCACCTCCCTCAGTGACGTCGCGGAGACCGCCGGCTACTCCAAAGGCGCCGTCTACTCCAACTTCCGCAGCAAGGACCACCTGTGCCTCGCCGTCCTCGACAGCATCCGCGCCGAACAACTGACGCTGCTCACGGACTCCGTCATGCGCGACGCCGGGATCGACGACCGTCTGGCGACCTTCGCCGCCTGGGGTGAGACCCATATCGGCGACGAGGCCTGGACCACCCTGGAGGTCGAGTTCCTCACCAGCGCCCGTCATGACGAGGAGCTGCGGCACGAGATCACGGCCCGTGTCGCCGCGGTCCGTGAAGCGCTGGCCCTGCTCCTCGACGCGCTCGCCCTGGAGCTCGGAGCCTCCCTGGCCATGCCCGCCGACCAGGCCGCGATGACCCTGCTGAGCCTGGGCATCGGACTCGGCATCCAACGCATCGCCGACCCGACCGTCCCCACCGCCGTACTGACCGACACCCTGCGCCTCATCCTGGGCATCAGTGACCAGGATCCGCGGGGCCTGGCAAGCGACCGGCTCTGACAGGTCGCGGTCTCGCTCTGCTGGATGAACTCGTCGGCTTCCCCGGCGCCGACTACTGGGAGATCACCGGCGAGACGGAACTCCTGCCCGGAGTCTGGATCATCCCCACCGGCCAGGCGTCTGCCGGCAGCTTCAGCAGGGCCCGACGTACCAGACGGGCGTCCAGTCATAGCTCGGGTTGCCGTAGGGAGCGCCGGGCGCGACGTGGATGACGGTTCGGTTGTGGTTCTTCAACGCGTAGTCCTGGTCGCACTCCCACTGTGCCGCGGCACGGCTTCCGGCCGACGTGCCCAGCTCGCGCACGTACTTCTCGCCGGGAACGGTGAGTGTCAGCCGGCGGCGCGGGCCTGTTCGCCGGAGGCCGCCCGGGTGTGCGTCGTCTCCGCGGCTGCCGGTACCGCCAGACCCACGGACAACACGGCGACGGCGGCAGTCGCAAGGGATGCGTATCGCCTCAAGAGGGATATGCCATTCCTTTCCTGAGGGACCAAGGGGCAACGAGAAACCGCTCCGGACGCCGGTGCACCGCGGCATGTGGGCGAACGTACTCGGCCCACCCCGCGGTGTAGAACAACCTCCCGAACGCGGACAAGCCCCGTCCGGGAGGTCGCTGACCGTCCGGCTGACACGGGCTCAAGACCCGTGACAGGGTGCGATGATCGGGTGCGGCGACGGAGGAGAGTTCGGTGGAAGCACAGGTGTGGGACGCGCTGGTCAGCGTGGTGAAGAACGCGTACACCACAGGGCTGGGCGAGGGCACGGTCCCGCGGCCGCTCATCATGCCGCTGGTGCGCGGCGAGTTGGTCGGGATGATCTGGGCCCGCCCGCTGGCGGTCGGCCGGGACGCCCTCGTAGGCATCGCCGAACTCGCGAACATCGCCGCGGCAGCCGAAGCGGACGAAGTGGTCCTGGCCTGGGAGACCCACGACGTCGCCACCGCCTGCGAGCTGCCGGTCGGCGACCCGGCGCCCTGCCTGAACATGGTGCTCGCCACGCCCGACGGGCACGTCCTGCACCAGTTCCCCTACACCGAGCAGCTCCTGTCCCTCACTCCCGAGGGCACGGCGGCGGTCGCCCCGGACTGGACTCCGGCCCCCGCGCCGCGGCCGGGCGGCGAACTGGTGCCGCCGATCCAGGCCGCGGTGGACTTCTCCTTCACCCCTCTGGAGCTGGACCATCCCTCGCCGTTCGGCGTCACCGTCGTACTGATGGAAGAGGACGGCTACCGGGTGCGTCTGACCGAAGCCTTCGCCGGCTGAGCCCGGCGCGGCGGGAACGTCTTACGGAGTGATGACGTGCCGGGCCGGTCCCGGGTTCCGGCGCCGTCGCGGATCTAGCGTGGCCGTATGCGCGTACTGGTCACCGGCGGTGCCGGGTTCATCGGGTCCCATGTCGTCGAGGCGCTCACGGCCCACGGGCACGAGCCGGTCGTCTACGACGTGCGGGAGGATCCCGGCGCCGATGTGCGGGACCCCGTGGCGGTCGCCCGTGCGTTGGCCGGCGTCGACGCCGTGTGCCATCAGGCGGCGATGGTCGGGCTCGGCAACGGGGTCGCCGACGCGGCGGAGTACGCCTCCCACAACGATGTCGGCACCGCGGTCCTGGTCGCCGCGATGGCCGAGGCGGGCGTACGACGGTTGGTGTTGGCCGGGTCGATGGTGGTGTACGGGGAGGGGCGGTACGAGTGCCGGCGGCACGGGGTGGTGCGGCCCGGTCCGCGGGCCGTCGCCGATCTCGACGCGGGGCGGTTCGAGCCGCTGTGCCCGGCGTGCGGGGCGGAGCTCTCCCCCGGGCTGGTCGGCGAGGAGGCGCCGGTCGATCCGCGGAACGTGTACGCCACCACCAAGCTCGCGCAGGAGCACTTGGTGGCGGCCTGGGCCAGGGTGACGGGCGGGTCGGCGCTCTCGCTGCGGTATCACAACGTGTACGGGCCCCGGATGCCCCGCGACACCCCGTACGCCGGCGTCGCCTCCTTCTTCCGTTCCGCGCTGGCCCGGGGCGAGGCCCCGCGGGTCTTCGAGGACGGGCGTCAGCGGCGGGACTTCGTGCATGTGCGGGATGTGGCCGCCGCGAACGTGGCCGCGCTGGAGGCCGGGGCGGCGCCGGGTGTGCTGAGCGCCTACAACACCGGCAGCGGTGAGCCGCACACCGTGGGCGAGACGGCCCGCGCGCTGGCCGCCGCGCACGGCGGGCCCGAGCCCGTGGTCACCGGCGAGTACCGGCTCGGCGACGTCCGGCACATCACGGCGGACTCGGCGAGGCTGCGGGCGGAGCTGGGATGGAAGCCGCGGGTCGGTTTCGAGGAGGGCATGGCCGAGTTCGCGCGCGCCGGGATGCGAGGAGCGTAGAACGGGGCCGTAGGACCGGTGGTGCTGCCCGCGATCAGGAAGCGGCGGCGGGCAGCACCACCTCGAAGCGGCAGCCGCCCGGAATGTTGCGCACGGTGGCCCGTCCGTGGTGGGCCTCCACGATCCCGCGGACGATGGCCAGGCCGAGTCCCGCGCCGGCCGGGGGTGTACGGGCGTGGGTGCCGCGCCAGCCGGTGTCGAAGACGCGCGGCAGATCCTCCTCGGGGATGCCGCCGCAGCCGTCGGTCACGGACACCACCACGCCCTCGGGCGAGCGTTCGGCGGCGACGGCGACCGTGCCGTCGGCGGGGGTCCGGCGGATGGCGTTGACCAGGAGGTTTCCGAGGACGCGGCTCATCTCCTTGCCGTCGACCTCGACGGGGATCGCCGCCACCCGGTCGCCGACCAGCCGGACCCCGTGCTCGCGGGCGAGGGGGTCGGCGCCCGCGAGGGCGTCGCCGATCAGGTCGTACAGCGAGATCCGGGTGCAGCTCAGGGGCAGGGTGCCGGCGTGGATGCGGGAGAGTTCGAAGAGGTCACCGACCATGTCGTTGAGGCGTTCGACCTCGGTGCGGATCTGCTTCAGATAGCGGTCGGGGTCGGCGGCGACACCGTCCTCCAGCGCCTCGGACATCGCGCGCAGACCGGCCAGTGGGGTGCGCAGGTCGTGGGAGATCCAGGCGACCAGTTCCCGCCGGGAGGTCTCCAACGCGCGTTCACGGTCACGGGACTGGGCGAGCTTCGCGCTGGTGGCCGCCAACTCGGCGCCCAGCGCGGCCAGTTCCGCCGTCGCGGGGCCCTCGGGGGCCGTGAAGGCGCCGCCGTCGCCGAACGAGCGGGCGGCTACGGCGAGTTCACGGCTGCGGGCGACCACCCAGCGGCCCAGTATCAGCGCGGTGACCAGGGAGACCACCGCGGCCATCGCGACGACCGTCGTCACGACGCTCAGGTCGTGGCCGGAGAGGAACATCGCCTGCGCCACGGACAGCGTCCCGGCGAGCATCGCGGTCACCGCGACGGCGGCCACCACGGTGAGCGCCACGGTCAGTGAGCGGCGGCGCAGCAGCCACAGGACACCGGCCCCCAGCAGGCCGGCCGCGGCCGCGCCGAGGAAGGCGAACAGGGCGATGAGCAGGGTGTCGCGCATCCTCACTCACCTCCCGGCTCGAAGCGGTAGCCCACGCCCCACACCGTCTGGATCAGCAGCGGCCGGGCCGGGTCGTCCTCGACCTTGCCGCGCAGTCGGCGGATGTGGACGGTGACGGTGGACAGGTCGCCGAAGTCCCAGCCCCACACCTCGCGCATCAGGTCCACCCGGCCGTACGCCCGTCCGGGGTTGCGCAGGAAGAAGGCGAGGAGGTCGAACTCGCGGAGGGTGAGGGCGAGTTCGGTGCCGTTCTTGGTGGCGCGGCGGGCGGCGGGGTCGACGCTCAGACCGGCCGCGCCCAGCATCCGAGTGCTCACGGCGGGCCGTGCGCGGCGCAGTACCGACTCCACCCGCAGGACGAGTTCGCGGGGGCTGAAGGGCTTGGTGACGTAGTCGTCGGCGCCCACCTCCAGGCCGAGGATGCGGTCGTCCTCGTCGCCGCGCGCGGTGAGCATGATGACCGGCACCGGTCCGTCGGCGCGCATCCTGCGGCACACCTCCAGGCCGTCCATGCCGGGCAGCATCAGATCCAGCACCACCAGGTCGGGGCGGTGGGCGGCGGCCCTGGTCAGGGCCGTGGGGCCGTCGTCGGCCCGGTCGACGGTGTATCCGGCCCGGTCCAGGTATCCGGCGACGACCTCCGCGACGGTGGGGTCGTCGTCGACGACCAGGACCCGTCCGGCCCGCCCGGTGACCTCGTACGACTGCTGCATGCCTCCAGCGTCGCACCGCGCCGCCCCCGCGGGGCGCCGCCGTCGTCGACGTCCGTGTTTCGTAAGGAGCTGGAGTCCGATATGCCGCCTTCGTGTTCGTAGGGTGAAAAGCGTGACCACCGAACCGGACACCGTAGATGTCGTCCTCCCCTGTCTGAACGAGGCCGAGGCCCTCCCCTGGGTCCTGGCCCGCATCCCGGCGGGCTGGCGGGCCCTCGTCGTCGACAACGGCTCCACCGACGGCTCCGCGGACATCGCCCGCAGCCTCGGCGCGACCGTCGTGCACGAGCCCCGCCGGGGTTTCGGCGCCGCCTGTCACGCCGGCCTCACCGCGGCCACTGCCGATGTCGTCTGCTTCTGCGACTGCGACGCCTCCCTCGACCCGGGCCTGCTGGAACCGTTCGTCCAGGAGATCCGCGCGGGCGCCGCCGACCTCGTCCTCGGCCGTCGGCGTCCGCGCGGCCGGGGCAGTTGGCCCGCGCACGCCCGCGCCGGCAACCTCGCGCTCGCCCGGCTCCTGCGCCGCCGCACCGGGCTGCGGCTGCACGATCTCGGTCCGCTGCGCGCCGCCCGCCGTGAGCCGCTGCTCGCCCTCGGCCTCACCGACCGGCGCAGCGGCTACCCGTTGCAGATGGTCGTCCGCGCGGCCGACGCGGGCTGGCGGATCACCGAGCACGACGTGCCCTACCTGCCCCGCACCGGCAACTCGAAGGTGACCGGCACATGGCGCGGTACCTGGCAGGCGGTACGGGACATGAGCCGAGTCCTCAACGAAGGGACGGCCCGGTGACCACTCTCCTCGTCATCGCCAAGGAGCCGCTGCCCGGCCGGGTCAAGACCCGCCTCACCCCGCCGTTCACCCCGCGGGAGGCGGCGGAGCTCGCTCAGGCCGCCCTCGCGGACAGCCTGCACGCGGTGGCGGCCGCCCCGGCGACTGGCCGCGTCCTCGTGCTGGACGGCTCCCCTGGCCCCTGGCTGCCGCCCGGTTTCGATGTCGTACGACAGTGCGGGGGCGGCCTCGACGAACGGCTCGCGGCCGCGTTCGCCGGGTGTGACGGCCCCGCCCTGCTGATCGGCATGGACACCCCGCAGGTGACACCGCGGCTGCTCACGGTGGACTTCGCGGAGTGCGACGCCTACTTCGGTCCGGCCGAGGACGGCGGCTTCTGGGCGCTCGGGCTGGCCGAGCCCGATCCCCGGCTGCTGCTCGGTGTGCCCATGTCGACGCCGGACACCGGGGCCGTGCAGCGGGCGCGGCTCGTCGCGGCGGGGCTGCGGGTGCGGGACCTGCCGGTGCTGCGGGACGTCGACACGGCCGCCGACGCCCGGGCCGTCGCGGCGCTGGCCCCGCACGGCCGGTTCGCCGCACAGCTCGCCCGGTGCGGCGCGGCGACGCACCGATGAGCACGGCGACGTGGGCCACCGCCGACCCGTACACGACCGCCCTGCGCGCCGGCCGCGGCCCGCTGTTCCTGCGCCGCGCCGACGGCTGGTTGCTGCCGCTGGAGGTGGAGCGCTGGTGCGCCCGCGCCGACGGGGTCGACCTGGACGTACTGGAGCGCTGCGAGGGCGCCGTGCTGGACGTCGGCTGCGGACCGGGGCGGCTGGTCGCCGAACTCGCCGCCCGGGGCCGTCCCGTACTGGGCATCGACGTCAGTGAGACGGCGGTCGACCGGACCGTGCGGCTCGGGGGCCAGGCGCTCCGGCGCTCGGTCTTCGACCCGCTGCCCGGCGAGGGCCGCTGGGGCACGGTCCTGCTCATGGACGGCAACGTCGGTATCGGCGGCGATCCGCGCGCCCTGCTGGACCGGGCGGCCGGACTCCTCTCCCCCGGTGGCCTGCTGATCGCCGAGACGCTGCCGGTGGACGTCGACGAGCGTGTCGAGGTGCAGGTCGTCGACCTGACCCTCACCGCCGGGGGCGCCTTCCCCTGGGCTCGGCTCGGTACCCCGGCCCTGCTGCGACACGCGAGCCGGGCCGGGTGGAGTGCCGTGGATCAGTGGACGGCCGGCGGCCGCCGCTTCGTCGCCCTGCGCAGCCGCACCGCCAGCAGCAGCGCCGAGACACCGAAGAGCACAGCGGTGATCAGCAGCCAGCGGCCCAGGAAGCCGTCCGGCGAGAGTCCGGTGGCGGAGCGGTAGCGGCGGTCGACCATCCCGCTGATCAGCGGGAACCACACGAGCAGGAGCAGGCCGGAAAAGGCCGCCGGGACACGGACGTACAGCGCCCACTCCCGGCGGCCCGCCGCGCCGAGCCCGCGCACGACCGCCCGGTCGGCGACCGCGTACAGCGGCAGCAGGACGAGGTCGTGGAGGAGCGCGGCGCCCACGAACCACAGCGCCACGCCGAACCAGTCGTCGGCGAGCAGCCGTGCGCCTGCGTAGGCGGCGAGGGCGAACGATGCCGCGAGCAGGAGGAGTTGGAGGGGGCTGCCCAGGGGAATCCGCGGTCGCATCACAGGTCTCCGAACGTCAGCCGGGCCACCCACTTGGTGTTCAGCACGCCGGGTGCGGCGGGCACGATGATCCGTGCCGGGTAGCCGTGGTCGGGGGACAGTTCCTCGCCGTTGACGTACAGGGCGAGCAGCGAGCGCGGGTCGGCGACCTGGTTGGCGCGCAGGGCCGCCCGGCGAAAGGCGCCGCGCCGCTGGAGCGACTCGACGAACACGTCCGGTGGATCTCCCTCATGGCCGACGAGCGCGGCGAGGTCCCGCAGCCGTACACCTCGCCACCACTGGTCCGAGGTCGACCAGCCCTCTACGCAGGCGATGGGCAACGCGGAGCTGTGCAAAGGGAGTTGCAGCAGGTCTGCGCGGCTCAGGCGGACCGTGCCGGTGCGCCCCACGACCACGAGGCGCCAGGCGTCCCCGCTCGTCTGCGCCTCGTCGATCCCGGCGTAGGCGGCCGTCTTGTTGATCTGGAAGCCGTTCGGGCCGCTGCCCGGGTCGCCTCCACCGTGGGGTGCGAGCAGGGCGGTGCGGCGCGGGAAGCCGTCGAAGCCCTGCCCCGCCGTCGTGGCGAACAACAGCAATGAGCCGCCCCCGACGAACCACAGAGCGCCGCGCCGGGAGACGGTCGGCTCGGCGGGGCGTGGGGACACCAGGTCGTCCTTCTCCTCTTTCAGGTGCCGCAGATTGCGCAGCGCCTTCGGGGTCTTCAGGACGGCGTGGGCGACGAACGCGGCGAAGAACACCCAGGCCCCGTAGAAGTGCAGGGGGTAGAAGGAGCCCGGGAAGACATAGTCCAGCTGGACGTTGAGGATGCCCGTCACGAACTCGAACAGCGCACCACCGACCAGCAGCAACAGCGAGATCCGCTCCAGGGCGTGGGCGAGGGAGCGGGCCGGCGGCAGTGCGAACAGCTTCGGGATCACCGACCACAGCTTGGCCAGCAGCACCGGGATCAGCGTGATGCCGAGCGTGACGTGGACGCCCTGGGTGAGCCGGTACAGCCAGGGCGGGTCCGTCGGCCACGAGAACAGATAGAAGCCGAGGATCCCCTTGTCCGGGGTCTTGTCGTTCACCGGGGACAGGCCCGGGTTGTAGGCGGCGTACGAGACCAGGCCCGTCACGAACAGCACCGTGATCCCGCCGAGCAGGACGACACCCAGCACCGAGGTCAGCCACGGGCCGCGCAGCGGACTGCGCCAGAAGCCGGGCGAGGAAGGAGACCGTCTCATGCCCCGACCGTAGGACCGGATCGCCCCATGAAAGGGTCCGCGACCCATGACGAAACGCTGACGTCCGGCCCGGACGGCGGTACTTCTCCCATCGCCCGGCCTAGCGTGCGGATGTGAACCGCCCCGTCCTTCGCGACCTGTACGCCGTCCTGGCCGCCGTCCTCCTCGTCGTCGCCGCCGTACTGATCGGCCGGCCGATCCAGGACAGGCTGCGCGTCGGATGGCCCCCGCTCCTGGCCACCTGGGACCCGCACATCGGCCCCGGCACCGCACCGGCCGTCCTCGTCGCGGCGGCGACCGTGGCGTACGGTCCCGCGGTCGCCGCCCGCCTCCCCTGGCGAGCCCTCCTCGCCACGGCCTGGGGCACGTCCACGGCCTGGATCCTCTCCCTCGCCCTCGTCGACGGCTGGCACCGGGGCATCGCCGAGCAGCTCACCACCGCCAGCGAGTACCTCCGGGTCGTCGACCGCTTCGACGACATCCCGGCCACCTTGCGGGACTTCACCCAGCACATCCTGATCGACTCCCCCGACAACTGGCCCGCCCATGTCGCCGGGCACCCCCCGGCCGCCACCCTCACCTTCGTCCTCCTCGACCGGATCGGCCTGCGGGGCGGCGGCTGGGCCGGCATGTGGTGCGTCGTCGTCGGCGCGACGGCGTGCGTGGCCGTGCTGGTCGCGGTACGGGCGCTGGCCGGTGAGGGGCTCGCCCGGAGCGCGGCGCCGTTCCTGGTCCTGGCCCCGGCCGCGGTGTGGATGGGTACATCGGCCGACGCGTACTTCGCGGCGGTGGCCGCGTGGTCCGTGGCCCTGCTGGCGCTGGCGGTCACCGGCCGGTCGGTGGGCTGGGCGGCGGGAGCAGGACTGCTGTTCGGGCTCACCTGCTTTCTCTCCTACGGCCTGACGCTCTTCGCCCTCATCGGTGCGGCGGTGCTGTGGCTGGGCCGGCGGCGCGTCCGCGAACGGCCCGTCCTCCTCCTGCTGTTCGTGGCCGGGCTGGCCGTGGTGCCGGCCGCGTTCACACTCGCAGGGTTCAACTGGTGGGAGGCGTACCGTCTGCTGGTCACGCGCTACCACCAAGGCGCGGGCGGTGTACGGCCGTACGGCTACTGGGTCTGGGCGAATCTGGCGTGCACCGTCCTGATCACGGGCCTGGCGACGGTGGCGGGCCTGCGCCGGACAGCCGTGGCGCTGATCCGTCGGCGCAGCGACGACATCCGTCTCGCCCTCCTGGTGACCGCCGCCCTCCTCGCCCTCCTGACCGCCGATCTGTCCGGCATGAGCAAGGCCGAGACCGAACGCATCTGGCTCCCCTTCGCCATGTGGCTGCTCCCGTCCTGCGCACTCCTGCCCCACCCCCGCACCTGGCTGACCGCCCAGGCGCTGCTCGCCCTCCTCCTCAACCATCTGCTGCTCACCGGCTGGTGACGACTGCCCGGCCAGGGGCCGCACCATCTGCTGGTGCATGCGCGCTCCACGCCAAACCGGGCTGGTCGGTCAGGGGGCGATGATGCCAAGGCGCGAGAGCGTCAGAGGGATGTCACGGCCCGGTGCGGTCTGCCCGGGGCGACGAGTCCCGACTCGTAGGCCATGACGACGAGTTGTGTCCGGTCGCGGGCGCCGAGCTTGGCGAACAGGCGGGTCATGTGGGTCTTGACGGTCTGCTCCGCCACCACCAGCGCCGCGGCGATCTCCGCGTTCGACAGACCCTGTGCGACCAGCAGCATGACCTCCGTCTCCCGGGGCGTGAGGCCGTTCAGCCGCACGCGCGGGTCACGGCGTGGGGCGGGGCGGCGCCGGGCCACGTCCTCGATGAGGCGCCGGGTGACGGACGGGGCGAGCAGCGCCTCGCCCGCGGCGATCACCCGTACCGCCTGCACGAGTTCGGCGACCGGTGCGCTCTTGAGGAGGAAGCCGCTGGCCCCGGCGTGCAGTGCCTCGTAGACGTAGTCGTCGATGTCGAAGGTGGTCAGCATGAGCACCTTGGGGACGTGGACCACGCCGGGCGGTGGATCCAGCAGCCGTCGTGCCGCTTCGAGTCCGTCCATCTCGGGCATCCGTACGTCCATCAGCACCACGTCGGCGTGTGTGCTGCGGCTGACCTCGATGCCGAGCCGGCCGTTGGGCGCCTCCCCCACGACGTCGATGTCGCTCTGCGTCGACAGCAACGCGGCGAACCCCGAACGCACCATGTCCTGGTCGTCCACGACGACCACCCGGATCACCATGATCACCTCTCCTGTTCCGGTCCCACCTGCCGGGCTCCACTCTTCCCTCGCGGCAGGTGCGCCCGCCTCGGCCGAACGGCCATGAGCGACCGTCCGGGAGGGAACAGGCCTCGGCCGAAAGGCGGATGACGGAGTGTCACAGATCTGAGCACGGCGGCCGGCCCGGTCCTCAGGGCACGCTCACCCCACCGCCCGGCGTCACGACGACTTCTGCGTCGGCAGCATTGCCCTGACCTGCCAGCCGCGGCGGTCGGATCGAGGTCCCGTACGCAGTTCGCCGCCGAGCGCGGTGACCCGTTCGGTCAGCCCGACCAGGCCGAAGCCGCCGCCACGCGCGGCGGTCGGCAGCCGGGTGCCGCCACGGCCGTCGTCGCGCACCGTCACCTCCAGCGCGCGGCCGTCGTGGACCAGGTCGACCGCCACCTCGGTGGCATCGGCGGCGTGGCGCCGTACGTTGGTGAGCGCCTCCTGGACCACACGGTAGGCAGCCGCCTGCACCTCGTGCGGCAGGTCGTCGGGCACCGAGGAGTCGCGGCGCAGCGCGGCTTTCGGGCCGACCGGACCGACGAACCCTTCCACCAGTTCGGTGAGCGCGGCCAGGTCGCCCGTCGCGTCGCGGTCGGTCCTGCCGGCCTCGGGGGTCTCGCGCATCAGGCCGACGGTGCGGCGCATGGAGGCGAGGGCCTCGGTGGCGGAGTGCTCGACGTCCTTCAGGATCTTCGCCAGCCGCTCGGGGTCCGTCGTGGCCAGGAGCTGGGCCACCTGTGACTGCACGAGGATCCCGGTGACATGGTGGGCCACGAAGTCGTGCAGGTCGGCGGCCATGGCGAGGCGTTCGGCCCGCTGTGTCTCGGTGACCGCGACGCGGCGGCGGTGGTCCAGGGCCCGCAGATACCCGCCCAGCCCGGCGACCACGCCGACCAGCAACAGCATGCCGAACGGATTGACCGACGACTCACCGGCGGTCTGCCGGTAGGGCAGGGCCAGCATCGCCGCACCGTCGAGAGCGCCGCACAGCGCCGCCCACGGCATGGGGCAGTCGCGCACCGCGATCAGGAGCAGGCAGAGCAGGGCGGCTTGTTCGCCGGGGCCGTCCAGCGCCTCACGGCCGGACACGACCACGGCGGCCGTCACGGCGCCGGAGACGACCGCGGGCACGGCGGTGCGCACCGCCGTGGTGAGCCACGCGGGCCGCCGGGCCGCGGGCCACAGGACCGCGGCCAGACCGATCGGCAGGACCACCAGCTGAGGCCACAACGGACCGCCGTCGAGGCCGGCGAACAGCAGGTCGACCCCGGCCGCCGACAGGAGAAGGACGACGCCGACCGCGCGCAGGAGGCCCTGCCGACGATCATCCGGTCCGGGAGACGCGCCGAGGGCGCGCACGCTGCTCAGGAGATCCACGGCGCGACCCTAGCCTCCCGACGACACGGCCGGATCGGCCGAATGGCCGAGGCCGCGCCCGGACAGGGACCGTCCTGTCGTGTTCCTCGACCGTCAGACCTAAATCGATTCACACACGGTACGAGCCCATTCTCGGCATAGCCATTGACCACCACGCCACGGAACCCTAACCTCCGGGCAATCGCATTGAAACCTTTCACGAGCCGAGGGTGCACCATGTCCTGGGACCTGTCGCGTCGAAGACTTCTCCAACTCGGTGGTGCCACGGCCGCCTCGGTCGTCCTGAGCGGGCCCCGGGCACTCGCGGCCGACGGCCCGGGCGGCATCCCGGCCCACGGCAAGCCGCCCGCGCCGACCGGGACGCTGGCCGATCTGCTCCCGCAGGCGCTCGCGACGAGCGCCGGGCAGCGCCCCCGGTTCAGCTGGCAGGTGCCCGACTTCGGCGCCGGCACCCTCCAGCACGCCTATCAGCTGCAACTGGCCGCCACTCCGGGCGGCTTCGAGGACGAGCGGCTCCTCTGGGACTCGGGCAGGCGCAGGTCCGCCGACTCCACCGCCGTCCCGTACGAGGGCGCGGCGCTCCAGCCTCGTACCGCCTACTGGTGGCGGGTCGCCAGCTGGGGCGAGAAGCGGTCGGCCTGGTCGGAGCCCGCCCTGCTCGCCACCTCGGTCGAGGACGAGTGGGAGGCCGAGCCGATCTGGGTGCCGTCCGGACCGGTCATGACGGACGGCACCTTCGCCGCCCGGCTGAGGATCACCACCGTGGCCGCCGGAGTGTGGTTCCGAGCCGCGAGCACCGCCAACAACTACATGTGGCAACTGCGCGCCGGCAGTCCCGGCATCCTGCGCAAGCACGTCTGCGTGAACGGCACCTACAGCGTCCTCGGTGAGGTCCGACTGCCCTCCGCCGTCGTCACCGGGGAGTGGCTGGACCTCTCCGTCACCATGACCGGCGCCACCTTCACCACCAGCGTCAACGGCACCGTGGTCGACACCACCACCGACACCCGCTACGCCTCCGGCAACATCGGCCTGCGCAACGGCCTCACCGAGTCGCAGGTGTACGACCGCGTCACCTTCACCGCCGCCGACGGGACCGTCCTCCTCGACGACGACTTCACCTCCGACAAGGGCACCTTCTCGACGGGCACGGTCTCCGGCGGCACGCTCACCTTCCCCACCGGCGCCTCCTCGCTCTCCTCCTACGGGGCCGACGACACCTGGGCGCTGCTGCGCCACGAGTACGCCACGGCCGCGGGCAAGGAGATAGCCGCCGGCATCCTCTATGTGGCCGCCGGCTCACCCGATCCGGCCCGGCAGTACGCGGCCAAGGTGTGGAGCAACGGCAGAGTCGTCGGGCACGCCTCCGTGCGCTCCGGCACCGGGACCGCGTACCAGGCGTTCGACGTCACCTCGACCCTGCGGGCCGACGGCGGGCCGAACGCGCTCGCCGCGCTGTGCTGGACCACCTCGCAGCAGAAGTTCCTGGCCCAGCTGGAGATCACGTACACCGACGGCAGCCGGACCACCGTCGCCTCGGGAGACCACTGGAAGGCGCGCCGCCAGGCCGGGTTGCTGCCCGCGAAGGGCAGTGCGGGCAGCGGCTACTTCACCGTCCCGCAGGAGTACTGGGACCTGCGTCAGGAGCCCGTCGGCTGGACCCGGCCCGGGTTCGACGACGACGGCTGGCACACTCCCGTCGTCCGCACCGCGATCAGCGGACTCGTCCCGGCCCCGATCGAGTCGCCGCGACTGCACGACGTCGCCCCCGCCTCGGTCACGAAGACCGCCGACGGCCGCTGGCTGGTGGACCTCGGCCGGGAGATCGTCGGCGGGCTGTCCCTGGAGGTCACCGGGAGCGCGGGCGACACCGTCGAGGTGCGCCTCGGCGAGGAGTTGAACTCCGACGGCACCGTCAGGTACCAACTGCGCGCCACCAACACCTACCGCGAGGTGTGGACGCTGCGCGACGGGAAGCAGAGCTTCGAGCACTGGGGTTACCGTGGCTTCCGCTGGGCCGAACTGCGCACGACGCTCGACCTTTCCGCGGCCGTCGTCACCGGGCGGGCCTGGCGGCTCGACTGGGACGACACCGACGCCTCCTTCCGCAGCTCCGACCCCGGTCTCGACCGGGTCTGGGAGCTGTGCCGGTACTCCATCGAGGCCACCCGCGGCGACCTCTACACCGACACCCCGACCCGGGAACGCGGCCCCTACGAGGGCGACGCACTGATCAACCAGCTCTCCGAGTACGGCGTCCAGCGTTCCTACGCGCTGGCCCGCTGGTCCAACGACTACCTGGCGCGCAAGGGCACCTGGCCCACCGAGTACCGGCTGATGTGCGCGCTGTCCGCCTGGGAGGACTACCTCGCCACCGGCGACGACCGGCAGCTCGCCAAGGACTACGACCTGCTCGCCGCGAAGAACCTCACCGCCCACCTGGACTCCCAGGGCCTGGTCCGCAAGGCGCCCGGCAGCAGCAGCCAGGACCTGGGCGACCTCGTCGACTGGCCGACCGCCAGCCGCGACGGATACGTCTTCACCAACGTCAACACCGTCGTCAACGCCTTCCAGTACGCGGCGTTCGACGCCCTCGCCCGCTGCGCCGCGGTGCTCGGCAAGGACGACGACGCCAAGGCCCTGCGCTCACGCGCCGACACCCTCGCCACGGCCATGCGTGCCACCCTGCTCGACAGCGGGGCCGGACGGTTCCTCGACGGCGAGGGCACCACGCACAGCGCCCAGCACGCCACCGCCTTCCCGGTCGCGCTCGGCGTCGCGGACACGCTCGACGACGAGGTGCGGGCCCGGCTCGGGGACACCCTCGCGGCGGGCGGCATGCGCGTGAGCGTGTACGGGGCGCAGTTCCTTCTCGACGCCCTCTTCCGGCTCGGCCGCGCCGACGCCGCGCTCTCCCTGCTCACCTCCACGGCGACCAACTCGTGGCTGCACATGCTCGACGACCTGAAGGCCACCATCGTCACCGAGGCCTGGGATCCCGCGCTGAAGTCCAACATGACGCTCTCCCACGCCTGGGCCTCGGCTCCGGCCAACGTGATCCCCCGGTATGTGCTCGGCGTCCGGGTCACCGTCCCCGGCGCGGAGGAGTTCCTGATCCGGCCCAGGACCGGCGCCCTGACCGATGTGGCGGGGAGGGTGCCGTCGGTGCGCGGTCCGGTAGAGGTCGCCGTGCACCGGTCGGCCGATGCCCATACGACACGGGTGACGGTGCCGCCCAACTCCCGCGCGGTACTGGAGGTGGAGATCGGCGACGCCGATCCGGCGGACTACCGGGTCTCGGCGAAGTCACCCGGCGGACGAGGACGCGTGGCGGTGACGCCTGTCGCCGACCTCACCGGCACCGTGCTGCGGATCGGGCCCGTTGGCTCCGGCACGACGAAGGTCGAGCGGGCCCGTTCCTGACGCGGAGAACACGGTGTGCTCCCCGTCAGATCTTCCAGGAGCGCAGTTGGTCCGCGACCTCGGGGACACGCAGTCGGGTGTCGCGGATCTTGCGCACCAGATCGGACAGGGCACCGTACGGCGGGTCGATGCCCTCGCCGGACTGGCTCATGTACTGGGCGGTGACGAACGCGGCGTACAGGCCGTTGCGGTAAGGGAGCGGCTCAAGGCGGACGATGGTGTGCATGAGCGCCGCGGCACGCCATGCGGCGTCCGGGTCGGCGGCGTGAAGTGTGGGCAGCTTGGTCTTGTGCCGGGCTACCGCGGCGACCAGCGCGGAATAGTCCGCGACGGACATGTCCTCGCCGTTGCCCAGGGCGGTCTCCTGGACGTCGAGGAGCCAGGAGACGTCGATGTGCAGGTGCATCAGGCGGCCGTGGCTCCGCCCGGGCGCTCGGCGGGGGGCACTTCGTCGGGGAAGGCGTCGTCGAACTCCCCGCGCAGCCGGTCGGCCCAGTGGCTCGCCCCCGTGATGAACTGCCTGCGCTGCATCTCCCGGACACCGAGATCGTGCAGATACTGCTTGAGGCTCTTGCCGTCGGCGGCCGCCGCCGCACGCACGCCTTCGAGTTCCTCGTCGGTGAACGACACGTTCAGGGATGGCATACACCCGATGGTACCTAGTAGGTGCCAGCCGCGCGAGGGGGTCGGCGCACAGGAGGACGTACAGGTGGTAGAGCCCGTCGTGCCAGATGACCTCCGGCGCCCAGAAGGTGTTGCGGCCCCCTTCCGTGTCCAGGCCGCCAAGGGTTCCCCGGTAGGTCCAGTCCAGATGCGGCTGCCGTCCGCCGACGGCGACCACGCCCAGGTCCGTGCCGTGGACCCAGGAGACACCGGGGCCGGGGGCGGTGGTGCGGCGATTGGTGCAGACGAGCCACCACTCGCCGGCCCTGCGGTTGAAGACCGTCACGGGGTCGGCGGCTCCGTCGTGTAGCGGGTCCCGGGAGAGCGGGGCACCGGCCACGGGGATCACAGGGTCTCCTTCGGTCATGGCGTCGGACAGGTCGTCGTCAGGCCCGGCTCCGCTCAACGCATCGTGGCGGTGGGGTCAGCCGCCCGTGGACTCCCGGACGACCAGCGAGAAGCCGCCCGTGACGTCCTGGTGCCGGGTCGGGGGCTCGCTTCCTTCGATGCGCCTGACCAGCAGGTCGACCGCGCGCTCGGCCATGCCCTCGTGGTCCGGGTCGACGGTGGACAGGGAGGGGATCAGGTACTCGCTCTCCGTGACGTTGTCGAAGCCGATGACCTTGACCTGGCCGGGCACCCGGACGCCGGTGTCGGCCAGGCCCCGCAGCACTCCCATGGCCAGGGAGTCGGTCACGCAGAACACCCCGTCGAAGTCGAGCCCGTCCGCCGTCGTCACCCGGGCCCACTCGGCACCGTCACGCATGCCGAACCTGTCCACCTGCCGCACGAGTGCGGGGTCCGCCGGCAAGCCCGCGTCCGCCAGGGCCTGCCGGTAGCCCGCGAGCCGCAGACTGGAGGTGTCGATCTCCTCCACGGCCCCGCACAGCAGCGCGATGCGCCGGCAGCCCCGCTCGATCAGGTGCCGGGTGGCCGCCCGGGAGGCGTCGAAGTTGGGCATGGCGACGTGGTCCACGGGGCCGCCGAAGATCCGGTCGCCGAGGATGACCACCGGGTGTTCCACCCGCAGCCGCTCCGCGTCGGCCTGTCCCATGCCCGCGGCGCTGAGGATGAGCCCGTCGTAGAGCCGGTTGCGGGAGAGGGAGAGGGCGTCCAGCTCGTTCTCCCGGGAGGCGGTCTGCTCGATGCTCACTCTCAGGCCGCGCCGCTCGGCCGCGGCGATGATGGTGGCCGCCAGCCGCCCGTAGTAGGCGCTGTCCACCTCGGGGACGGCGAGCCCGATGACCCCGGTACGCCCCTTGCGCAGATTGCGGGCGGCGACGTTGACCCGGTAGTCGAGCCGGGACATGGCCTCCAGGACCTTCTCGCGCGTGGAGGGGCGGACGTTCGGGTGGTCGTTGATGACGTTCGACACGGTCATCGGCGAGACTCCGGCCGCCTTCGCCACGTCCTGGATCGTCGCCACGCTCACCCCTCGTCCGCGTTCTCGGAACCCTTCCGCATGCTATGCCCCGCGTCCTCGCCCGTGCCCGGCGTGCGTCCCGCACGGGTGCGCAGCACGGTGAAGGAGTGCGGCGGGACGGGGCAGGGCGTTCCGGTCCGCCTGGTGTCGACGGGAGTTGCCGCGGCCCGCTCGAAGCGGCTGGTGGCGCCGGCTGCCTGGAGGGCGGTGCGGCGCGGCAGGAGGAGGACATGGCTGACTTCTTGCAGGTGCGGAGGCGGATGAGGATGAGGGGGCGCCAGACGGGCGGTTCGACCGCGGGGCGGGGGAGATACCCCCGTGGGATACCCCGCCCCGCGGGACGGCCGGACTGGGCCGGGTGACGTCGGGTCAGACCAGCGGAGCCTGGAGGGTGAGGAAGGAGTGCGGCGGCAGGGTCAGGGTCAGGCCGCGGTCGGTGGCGCTCAGGCCGTCGAACGGGCGAGGCGCGACGGCCGTGAGGTCCTGCGGGGTGTTGTGCGCCTGGAGCTTGTCGGCTGTCAGCAGGCGGGCGACCGGTGTGCCGAGGGTCCCGCCGCGCAGGTCCAGTGTCACCTCGGCCGGCTCGTCGGCGTCCAGGTTGGACAGGGAGACGAGGACCAGCCCGTCCTTGACGCTGGCGGAGACCGACAGTGTGTCGACCTCGGTGTCGCCCACCTGCCGCACGGCAGCTGCCGCGTTGAGGTGCACGGCGAGCGAAGTGGCGTCCTGGTGGCCCTTGTTCATCTCGAACACGTGGTAGGTCGGGGTCAGGACCAGCGCGTCGCCGTCGGTGAGGATCATCGCCTGGAGGACGTTGACGGTCTGGGCGATGTTCGCCATGTACAGGCGGGCGGCGTGCTTGTGGAAGATGTCGAAGTGGGTGGAGGCGACGAGGGCGTCGCGCAGGGTGTTCTGCTGGAACAGGAATCCGGGGTTGGTGCCGGGTTCGACGTCCCACCAGGTGCCCCACTCGTCGAGGACGAGGCCGACCGTGCGGCCGGGGTCGTAGATGTCCATGACCGTGGAGTGGCCGCTCAGGATGCGGTCGATCCGGCGGGCCGCGGCCATCGTGCGGTAGTAGTCGGCGGTGTCGAAGTCGGTGGCGCTGCCCTTGGCCTCCCAGGGGCCGACGACCGTGTAGTGGTGCACGGACAGGCCCTGGAAGAAGTTCTTCGGGG
This sequence comes from Streptomyces sp. S3(2020), assembly GCF_013044505.1. Classification (GTDB taxonomy): domain Bacteria; phylum Actinomycetota; class Actinomycetes; order Streptomycetales; family Streptomycetaceae; genus Streptomyces. The sequence continues at coordinate 26,015 of NZ_JABERD010000120.1, forward strand.
TGGCCTCGCAGCCGAAGCAGCTGATCTGCTGCATCAGCGTCTCGGTCCACTTGTAGTCGTCGTCGGAGGCGCCCGAGGCGATGCGGTAGAGCTTGTTGTCGCCGTGGTCGCGGCAGTAGGTGGCGTACTGGCGGGCCAGGTCGGCGGAGTACTCGGCGCGCATGTTGCCGCCGCAGCCCCAGGTCTCGTTGCCGATGCCCCAGAACTTCACCCGCCAGGGCTCCTCACGGCCGTTGGCCTTGCGCAGCCGCACCATGGGGCTGTCGCCGTCACGGGTGAGGTACTCGACCCACTCGCTCATCTCCTGGACGGTTCCGGAGCCGACGTTGCCGCTGATGTAGGCCTCGGCGCCGAGGAGTTCACACAGGGCCATGAACTCGTGGGTGCCGAAGTGGTTGTTCTCCTCCACGTTCCCCCAGTGCGTGTTGACCATCCGGGGGCGCTGTTCGCGCGGGCCGATGCCGTCCTTCCAGTGGTACTCGTCGGCGAAACAGCCGCCGGGCCAGCGCAGGTTGGGGATGTCCAGGGCGCGCAGGGCCTCGACGACGTCGAGCCGGATGCCTCCTTCGTTGGGTATCGGCGAGTCCTCCCCGACCCAGAAGCCGCCGTAGACGCAACGGCCGAGGTGCTCGGCGAAGTGGCCGTAGAGATGGCGGCTGATCGTCGGGCCCTCGATGTCGAGGTTGATGACCGCGGTGGCGTTGGGCACGGACGTACTCCTGCTTCGGTGTAGTGGTGTGTGAAGGGGTGCGGGGCGTTGAACAACCGGTTTCTTGTAGCGATACAAATATGTAGCGATACAAGAACGTGCCACCGCACCGGCGAAGGCGTCAAGAGGGCTGCGGCAAAGTCGTCCCGCCGAGTCCCATGGCCGATACCGCTGCCTTTTCAGGGCTGTTCCGACCTCTTGACACCGTCCGGCCGCCAGCCCTGACTTCGCCGAAGTCTCCCCAACCGGTTTTGGCAGGCAGGCGTTTCGGGGCGTTACGCCGCACCGCTGGAGAGCCGACCGGCACTGTGCGGCACACCCATGCGTGCGGTCGGTGTCACCTCGCACGGCCTGGAACGGCCCTGTGGCCGACCACCGCCACCGCCGCCGCCCGCGCCTCTTCGCCTCCTCCCCCTCCTCGCTCTACGCAGGTCTGATCACCCTGGCCCCGGCCTGGGCCTGCTACGGCTTCGCCCACCTCGAAGCACCCGGCTCCGTGATGTACCTCTCCGTGCCCGGCACCGACGCGCCGAGGCCTCCGCTCGACCGTGTGCCTTCGGCAGAAAGCTCGGTCGAGCGGAGGCGGCCGCGTCTCAGTCCGCGCTGACCGGGCGCCCGAGATCGGCCGATCCCGTCGCGCCCGCGGGCTGGGACGGGACGGGGGTGTCGGCCGATGGGGTCGCTTCATCCGCTTCCGGCACGAAGACGACTTCCCCGTCCAGCACCTTCTTCGCGCGCTCCGTGTCCAGGGCGCCCTCCCAGCGGGAGACCGCGAACGCTGCCACACAGTTGCCGAGGAGGTTGGTGGCCACGCGCATCGAGTCCATGATGCGGTCCACGCCCAGCAGCAGGGCGACGGCACCGGCGGGGATGACACCGAGCGCGGAAGCGGTCGCCGAGAGGGCGAGGAACGCCGAACCCGGCACGCCGGCCATGCCCTTGCTGGTGAGCATGAGCATCAGCACGACCGTCACCTGCTGGCCCAGGGTCAGGTCGACGCCGACCGCCTGCGCGATGAAGAGCGTCGCGATGGACAGATAGATCGAGGCACCGTCGAGGTTGAAGGAGTAGCCGGTGGGCACCACGAGGCCCACGGCATCGTCTCGGCAGCCCGCGTGACGCAGCTTCTGCATCATCCTCGGCATCACGGTCTCGCTGGAGGCGGTCCCGAGGGCGAGCACCATCTCTTCGCGGGTGTAGCGGACGAACTTCCACAGGCTCAGCCCGGTGAACGCCTTCAACGCCACCGCGAGCAGCAGCAGGAACAGCAGGGCGACGGCGTAGCAGACGCCGATGAGCTTGCCGTAGGTGGACATCACGCCCAGCCCGTACTGGCCCACCAGATGGGCGGTGGCGCCGAAGACCGCGAGCGGTGCGAGTTTCATGATGAAGCCGACGATCGCGAAGACGATCTCCTGCACCTGCTCGACGGCCGGGAGGACCGCGGGCACCTTGGTGTGGCCCAGGTGCAGCAGGGCCGTACCCACCAGGCAGGCCAGCACCAGCACTTGCAGGAGTGAGTTCTCGGCGAACGCGCCCACCGCGCTCTCGGGCAGGGCGTGCAGGATGAACTCGCTGGTGGACGGCAGGGAGCCGCCGCCGGTCTTCTCGTCGACGGCGGAGGCGTCCAGCGTGGACGGGTCCACGTTCATGCCCGCGCCGGGTTGGACGAGATTGCCCGCGAGCAGGCCGATGAGCAGTGCGAAGGTGGTCGCCACCTCGAACCAGATGAGGGCCTTGAGGCCGATGCGGCCGAAGGCGCGCAGATTGCCGGCCTTGGCTATGCCGGTGACGACCACGCAGAACACCAGCGGTGCGATGACCGCCTTGATGAGCCGTACGAAGCCGTCGCCGAGTGGCTGGACGGCGGTTCCTACGTCCGGCCACACCTTTCCGACGAGGACTCCGAGTACCAGGGCGCAGGCGACCTGCGTGAACAACGAGGTGCGCAGTAGACGTGCGGCGCGTCGCGACAGGGACGGGACGGACAGCGGCACGGACATCCTCCGATCCAGAATTCCGCTGAGCGGAATTCTATTTCCGTAGTGCGCCCGCCACTATGCTTCAACTCGCGATTCCGCAGAAGTCCACGACCCTTCACCGGGGAAATATTGGATGTTCATCCAAGCCCGAAGGTCCAGGCCAGACCGGGCCAGGCCGGGCCAGGCCGGGCCAGGCCTCGGATATGGCACGCCGTGCCGGGGGGACCCCCGTCCCGGTCCCCCGGTCGGCACGGCCGCAAGAGCGGGATCAGCGCTCGTGGTTGTGCATGACGTGCTTGGTGCGTGAGTAGTCGTCCAGCGCGTAGATCGACAGGTCCCGGCCGTAGCCCGACCCCTTGAACCCGCCCCACGGGACTTCGCCGGCCAGCACGAGATGGGAGTTGACCCAGACGGTTCCGAAGTCCAGTCGCGCCGCGATGTCATGGCTGCGGCGGGCGTTCTCGGTCCACACCGATGCCGACAGGCCGAGCGGGACGTCGTTGGCCCGCCGCACCGCTTCCTCCTCGTCGGCGAAGGTCTCGACCGTGATCACCGGGCCGAAGATCTCCTCGCGCGCCGCCTCGGCTCCTTCGGGGACGTCGACCAGCACGGTCGGTGCCACGAAGTACCCCGGCCCGTCGAGGGCCCCTCCCCCTGTCGCCACTCGCACGCCCTCTTCCTTGGCGCGCTCCAAGTACCCCGTGACACGGTCGAAGTGTGCCTTCGAGACCATCGGCCCGACCTCGACGTCCTCGCCGGAGACCGGCACACCGACCACCAGGGAACCGACCTCGCCGACCAGTTGCTCGACGAACTTCTCGGCGACCGATTCGTGCACGAGTACGCGGCAGGCGGCCCCGCACTCCTGGCCCGAGTTCCAGAAGCCGGCGGTGCGCAGTGCGGAGGCGGCGGCCGTGAGATCGGCGTCCGGGAAGACCACGACCGGCGCCTTGCCGCCCAGTTCGAGGTGCACCCGCTTGAGGGTGTCGGCGGCGGCCCGGGCGACGGCACGACCGCTGGAGACCGAGCCGGTCAACGCGATCATGTCCACGTCCGGGTGCTCGGCGAGCCGGGCGCCGGCGACCGCGCCGTGACCGTTCACCACGTTCAGCACACCGGGCGGCAGCAGGTCGGCCACGAGTTCGGCGAACTTCAGGGTGGTCAGCGGGGTCTGCTCGGACGGCTTGAGGACCAGGGTGTTGCCGGCGGCGAGAACGGGCGCGATCTTCCAGGCCGCCATGAGCAGCGGGTAGTTCCACGGAGTGATCACACCGATCACACCGAGCGGTTCGCGCAGGATGACCGAGAGATGGTTCTCGGCGTAGTCACCGGCGGCCAGGGACGTGGTCGCGCGCACCGCGCCGGCCATGAAGCGGAAGGTGTCGACGGTCATGGCGACGTCGTCCCGTGACACGGCGAGCGGCTTACCGGTGTTGGCCGACTCCAGCCTGACGAGGAGGTCGGTGTGCTCGGCCACCCGGTCGGCGATGGCGTGCAGCACCTCCGAGCGGTCCTTGGGAACCCGGCGCGCCCACTCGCCCTTGGCCGCGACCGCGGCGGCGACCGCTCGGTCGACGTCCTCGGGGGCCGCCTCGGGAATCCGGGCGATGACGCTCTCCGTGCTCGGGTCGACCACGTCGATGACGCGGTCGGTGGAACCGTCGAGGAAGGTCCCGTCGATGAAGTGGCGGGCCGGGGGGAGGTCGGCCTCGGTGATCAGGGAGGGTGCGTCTGCTGCCCGTCGCACCGTGGGCGTCGTCGTCGGACCGGCGGTAGTGGTCATGATCGGTGGCTCCTTGAGTGTGCTGGGGTGGGACAGCCG
>NZ_JABERD010000121.1 GCF_013044505.1 Streptomyces sp. S3(2020)
GGATACGGGACGTCACGGGTGCAGTCTTCCGGTTGACGGTCCGAAAACCCAAACGGAATGTAACGGCGGGCGACGGGGATGGCCAACGCAGGGGTCCCGGCGGGCGGCCGGGGGCCGGAATCTGGCCAGTGGTACGGCCTTAAACGGAACCGCTGGATCTGTCTGCCGGGCGCCCGTCCCGGGGCGTCGGGTCGGGAGGGTTCCGGAAGCGGCGGAGGCCTGGACCGGAGTCGTCGGGGCCCCTGCCGAGCGTCTGCCCGGCGGTGGCGTCACATCAGTGGTGTCAGGAACCGGCGGAGTGTCTCTTCGTAGCCCGCGGGGTCGGCGTTCCACATGGCTCCGTGCGGAGCGTGCGCGACGGTGTGGAGGGCGATCAGGTCGGGGCGGGCGGCGGCGAGTCGGCGCGAGAGGGTCCAGGGGGCGATCGTGTCGCCGGGGCCGTGGACGATCAGGGTCGGCACCTTGAGGAGGTCCGGGTCGGCGCCCTCGGCGGCGGCGTCGGCGTGCAGTCCGGTGCGGCCCTGGGCGGCGCGGACGGCGAGCGGCATCAGGGCGCCGGGGGTGCGGCGGGCGGCGGCGAGGGCGCGCAGGGTGGTCTGCCAGCTGAGGACCGGGGAGTCCAGGATCAGCCCGGAGACACGTTCACGGACCCCGGAGTGTGCGGCGGCGCGCAGCGCCATGGTGGCGCCGGTGGACCAGCCGTACAGGACGACCCTCTTGGCGCCGTGGCGGACGGCGTAGCGGATGGCCGCGTCCAGGTCGCGCCACTCGGTCTCGCCGAGGTGGCCCAGGCCGTCCGGCGGGCGGGGCGCGCCGAGGTCGCCGCGGTAGGCGAGGGCGAGCACCGGGAAGCGGCGGTCGGTGAGGAACTCCATGATGTTCAGGGCGAGTTCGCGGGAGGTGCCGAGGCCGTGCACGGCGATGACCCATGTGCTCCGTACGCCGGGGACGAACCAGGCGGGCAGGGTGCCGAGTTCGCCCGGGATCTCGACGTCGTCGTGGTCGAGGCCCAGGGCGGAGCCGGGGTCGCCGATGTGGGTGTTCGGGGTGAGCCACACCTTGTCGCCGGGGCTCAGGGTGCCGTGGGTGACGCGTTCCAGGCGGCGTACGACGGTGTCGGCGGAGTGGGACGCGGTGCCGAGGACGGGGCCGACGACCGCGTGGGCGGTGTCGCCGGAGAGGCCGTAGGTGCCGGGGCGCAGGGCGGCCAGGTCCCGGGTGAGCGCGACCTGGCCGGCGGCCGTGGCGTGCACGGTGAGCCGGGGTTCGCCCGGCAGGGGACGGTCCGGGGGCGCCTTCAGCGCGGCGTCGCTGGCGAGTCGTCCGGCGGCGACGCTCGCGGCGCCGGCGGCCAGGGCCATGGTGACGGCAGCGGCCGTCGCTTTGACAGTGCGCACCCGTCCAGTGTCCTGGCGGACCCGGTCACGGGCCAGTGGGAGGACGTTTCGGAGTGATGCGGGACGCCCTCGTCACCTGTGCTGCCCGTACCCCCGTAGCCGCTCCCCCGCCTCGGCCACCTGTTCCTCGGACAGCAGCGTCGGGGCCAGGCCGGGCACGGAGGACGCCGTCAGCCACAGGCGGCACATCCACTCCAGCTGGGCGGTGCGGTCGTAGGCCTGGTCCAGGGTGGCGCCGTAGGTGATCGTGCCGTGGTTCCTCAGCAGGCAGCCGGTGCGGTCGGCGAGGGCGTGGAGCATGTTCTCGGCCAACTCCTGGGTGCCGTACGTCGCATACGGGGCAACCCGGACGGCGCCGCCGAGGGCGCCGGACATGTAGTGGATCGCCGGGAGCTCCGGGACGAGGGTCGAGACGGCCGTCGCGTGGACGGCGTGGGTGTGGACGACGGCGCCGGCGTCGGTGCTGCGGTAGACCGCGAGGTGCATGGGGAGTTCGCTCGTCGGGACGAGCCGGCCGAGGACCCGGCGGCCGTCGAGGTCGACGCCGGTGACGTCGTCCGGCGTCAGCCGGTCGTAGGGCACACCCGAGGGCGTGACCAGCACCGTGTCGCCGAAGCGTACGGAGACGTTGCCGGAGGTGCCGACGACGAGTCCGTCGGAGACGGTGCGGCGGGCGGTCGCGACCAGTTCCTCCCAGGCGGCCGCCTCCTCGGTGCGCACACTCCGCCCCCGCGGCTCCCCCACATCCTGTGCGTCCCCTCCGGCACCCCGTCCGTCCCGCTGGTCGCGTCCCTGCTCAGCCATGCCGCGATCCTGTCAGGTGCGGCCGCCGGACGCGGCCGGGCGGAGGCACTCTAGGGCGGAGGCCAGGCGTCCGGAAGGTCGCAAAAGCGGACACTTCCCCCACTGTCGGGGCTTGGCCGTAGATCGACGAGCATGCGCGGATCTTCCAGTAATCTCTGCCTGTTTTGTCGTGCACGTCGCCATTCCGGGGGGAAATATGGCCCGCGATCGCACACCTTCCCGCCACTGCCACCGTCACCGCGGCCGCGTCCTCGCGGCGTCCGTGGCAGCGCTGACCCTCGCGGGGACCGCGCTGGCCGAGTTTCCGGCTTCGGCGGCCGGTAAACCCAAGGGGCACGACGTCTCTTCGCACCAGAAGAACGTCGACTGGCAGAAGGCGAAGTCCAAGGGGGCGAAGTTCGTCTACGTCAAGGCGACCGAGTCCCACACCTACCGCAACCCGTACTTCAGCCAGCAGTACGACGGCTCCCGCAACGTGGGCCTGATCCGCGGGGCGTACCACTTCGCACTGCCGAACAAGTCGTCGGGCAGGACCCAGGCGGCGTACTTCGTACGCAACGGCGGCGCCTGGAGCGCGGACGGCTGGACGCTGCCGCCGGCGCTCGACATCGAGTACAACCCGTACGACAGCAAGCACAAGTGCTACGGCCTGAAGAAGGCCAAGATGGTCAGCTGGATCAAGTCCTTCAGCGACGAGGTGAAGCGGCTGACCGGGCGCCGCCCGGTGATCTACACGACCGCCCACTGGTGGAACACCTGCACCGGCGGCAGCGGCGCCTTCGCCTCCGACCACGCACTGTGGGTGGCCCGCTACAACGCGGCGGACGCCGGGGCGCTGCCGGCCGGATGGGGCTACTGGACCATCTGGCAGCACGACAACAGCGGCGATCTGCCGGGTGATCAGAATCTCTTCAACGGCTCCCTGGCACAGCTGAAGAAGTTCACCCGGGGCTCGTAGCCGTACGGCGGTTGGGCCGCGCCGGCGGATCGGAGGGGAAACCCTCGGTTCCGGACACCGTGCGGCCTGCCCCAGTTCACCTTCCGTTCACCCTGGTTACCTACGTTCGACCAGCCAATGACGCTCGAACGATTGCCTGGGTAAATGGAAAACTTCTCGCTGATCCTCGCGATTGTGGTGGTAACCGCACTTGCGTTCGATTTCACGAACGGTTTTCACGACACCGCCAACGCGATGGCCACGACCATCTCGACCGGTGCACTCAAGCCCAAGGTCGCGGTGGCCATGTCCGCCGTGCTGAACCTTGTGGGCGCCTTTCTCTCCGTGGAGGTCGCCAACACGATCTCCAAGGGTCTCGTCGACGAGAGCGGCATACGTCCTGAGGTCATCTTCGCCGCCCTGGTGGGCGCGATCCTCTGGAATCTGCTGACCTGGCTGGTAGGACTCCCCTCCAGTTCCTCGCACGCCCTCATGGGCGGTCTGATCGGCGCCACCATCGCCTCGGCCGGCGCGGGCGCCGTCCACGGCGACGTCCTCGTCACCAAGGTCCTCATCCCGGCGATCGCGGCCCCGCTGGTCGCGGGCATCGCCGCGCTGCTCGCCACGCGGCTGATGTACTCGCTCGGCAAGAAGTCCGAGGGCAGCAAGTCCTCCGAGAAGGGCTACCGCGCGGGCCAGATCGCCTCGGCCGGCCTCGTCTCCCTCGCCCACGGCACGAACGACGCGCAGAAGACGATGGGCATCATCACCCTGGCCCTGGTCGCCGGCGGTGCCGTCGCCCCCGACTCCGACCCGCCCACCTGGGTCATCCTCTCCGCGGGTCTCGCCATCGCGCTCGGCACCTACCTCGGCGGCTGGCGCATCATCCGCACGATGGGCAAGGGCCTGACCGACCTCCAGCCGCAGCAGGGCTTCGCCGCCCAGACCAGCGCGGCCACGGTCATCCTGGCCTCCTCGCACCTCGGCTTCTCCCTCTCCACCACGCACTCGGTCTCGGGCGCGGTGATGGGCGCGGGCCTCGGCCGCAAGGGCGGCGTGGTGCGCTGGTCCACGGCGACGCGGATGTTCGTGGCGTGGGGCCTGACGCTGCCGGCGGCGGCCCTGGTGGGCGCGCTCGCGGAGACCGTGTGCGACTTCGGCGACTGGGGCACGGCTCTGGTCGCGGTCTTCCTCGTCGGCTCCAGCGCGGCGATCTGGAAGATCTCGCGCCGTGAGGTCATCGACCACACGAACGTCAACGACAACGACGAGGAGCCGGCCGGCGTGGTCACCACGGCGATCGCCGCGGTCACCCCGCCCCCGGCGGGCACGGTGACCGACGACCTCACGGCCACGATCCCGGCCCCTGCCCCGGCCACCTCGACGGAGCCGGCCGCGCCGCCGGCCGCCGCCGTCTGAGCCGCCCGCACCCAGGAACGAAGGAATCACCCGCATGGAAATCGACTGGGCAGCACTGGGCTCCGTCTTCGGCGTCAGCCTCGTGGTCACCGTGGCCCTCGTGGCCCTGTTCACCCTCGGCATCATGGGCCTCACCCGCCAGGAGCGCGCCACCGCACAGGGCGGCTCCGCGACTCTCGCGGTCACCGGCGCGTACACCTGCTTCGCGGCGTGCGCGGCGGCGGTGTCGTACGGGATCTATCTGATCGTCGCCTGACGCGACGAGCGAACACCCTGTGGGGTGCGGGACGTTTCACCGTCCCGCACCCCACGTTTTTGTTACGCCTGTAACCACCCGTATGTGGGCCTCAGCACACTCTCCCGTCCCAGGTCAACGGCAAGTTGACGGCCCTTCCGGGCCCATGGTGGACTGCCGGGGCCATGTACGACGGTAGGAGAGGAAGCCGGTGGAAGTCCGGCGCGGTCCCGCCACTGTCACCGGGGTAGGTAGCCCCGGGAGCCAGGAACTCTCGTCGTCGGTCTCGTCGAACCAGGGCGTGGACACCCTGAGTGAGGACATATCGCCATGCTCGCCTGCCGTTTGAGACACCGCACCAGGTCGCTGCCCGACGCCACGGCCGGCTGAGCCGATGCGTGCCGATCGCGTCTTCGCGTACGGCGCCGCCGCCGGACTTCTCGGGGACCTGCTGCTCGGTGATCCACGCCGGGGGCATCCGGTCGCCGTGTTCGGGCGGGCCGCGGATGCCGTGGAGCGGGTGTTGTGGCGGGACCACCGGGGGTGGGGGGCCCTGCACACCGCGGTGTGCGCCGGGGGCGCCGTCGTGCTCGGTGCCGTGGCGCAGAGAGCCGTACGTCCGTCCGCAGCCGCCTCCGTCGCGCTGACCGGTGTCGCCACCTGGGCCGTCGTGGGCGGCACGTCGCTCGCGCGCGAGGCACGGACCATCGGGCGGGCCCTGGAAGTCGGGGACGTCGCGGGGGCGCGGGAGCGGCTGCCCCGGCTGTGCGGGCGGGATCCGCAGTCCCTCGACGCCGACGGGATCGCCCGGGCCGTGGTCGAGTCCGTCGCCGAGAACACCTCCGACGCCGTCGTGGGTGCCCTGGTGTGGGGGGCCGTCGGCGGGGTGCCGGGGCTGCTCGGGTTCCGGGCCGTCAACACGCTCGACGCCATGGTCGGGCACAAGTCACCGCGTCATCGGCGCTACGGCTGGGCTTCGGCACGGCTCGACGACGTGGCCGGGTGGCCGGGGGCCCGGCTGACCGCCGTACTGGCCGCTGTCGCCGGAAGCGATCCGCGGGGGGCCGTACGGGCCTGGCGCGCGGACGCCGGCAAACACCCGAGCCCCAACGCCGGGCCCGTGGAGGCCTCGTTCGCGGGTGCGCTGGACGTACGGCTCGGGGGGACCTTGTCGTACGCGGGGCGCGTCGAGCACCGGCCCGTGCTGAATCAGGAGGGGCGTTCCGTGGAGGTCCACGACATCGAGCGGGCCGTACGGCTGTCCCGTCGCGTCGGGCTGCTCGCGCTCGGCGTGAGTGTCGCCGCGCGGGTCGCTCTCAAGGGGCGAGCGTCATGAGCGGCGGCGGTGGGCTTCTCGTCGCCGGTACCACCTCCGACGCGGGCAAGAGCGTCGTCACCGCCGGGATCTGCCGGTGGCTGGTGCGGCAGGGGGTCAAGGTCGCGCCCTTCAAGGCGCAGAACATGTCCCTCAATTCGTTCGTGACGCGGGAGGGCGCGGAGATCGGGCGGGCCCAGGCCATGCAGGCCCAGGCCTGCCGGGTCGAGCCGACCGCGCTCATGAATCCCGTGCTGCTCAAGCCCGGTGGCGAGCAGAGCAGTCAGGTCGTGCTGCTCGGGAAGCCCGTGGGGGAGCTGAGCGCACGCGGGTATCACGGGGGGCGGCAGCAGAAGTTGCTCGGGACCGTGCTGGACTGTCTCGCCGAACTGCGGGGCACGTATGACGCGGTGATCTGTGAGGGGGCCGGCAGTCCCGCCGAGATCAATCTGCGGCGGACCGACATCGTCAACATGGGCATCGCCAGGAACGCCGGGCTCCCGGTCCTCGTCGTCGGCGACATCGACCGCGGTGGCGTCTTCGCCTCCTTCTTCGGGACCGTCGCGCTGCTCAGCCCCGAGGACCAGGCGCTCGTCGCCGGGTTCCTCGTGAACAAGTTCCGGGGGGATGTCAGCCTCCTGGAGCCCGGGCTCGACATGCTCCACGGCCTCACCGGGCGGCACACCTACGGCGTGCTGCCCTTCCGGCACGGCCTCGGCATCGACGAGGAGGACGGGCTGCGGGTCTCCCTGCGGGGGACCGTCCGGGAGTCGAACACCGCCCCGCCCGTCGGCGAGGACGTGCTGCGGGTCGCCGTCTGCGCGATTCCGCTCATGTCCAACTTCACCGACGTCGACGCCCTCGCCGCCGAACCGGGCGTGGTCGTGCGGTTCGTGGACCGGCCGGAGGAGCTGGCCGACGCCGACCTCGTGGTGATCCCGGGGACCCGGGGAACCGTCCGGGCGCTGGAGTGGCTGCGGGAGCGGGGGCTGGCGGAAGCCCTGAAGCGCAGGGTCGCCGAGGAGCGGCCCGTCCTCGGTATCTGCGGTGGCTTCCAGGTGCTCGGTGAGCACATCGAGGACGAGGTCGAGAGCCGCCGGGGTCACGTCGAGGGGCTCGGCGTGCTGCCCGTGCGGGTGCGGTTCGCCCGCGAGAAGACCCTCACCCGACCGGAGGGCGAGGCCCTCGGCGAGCACGTCGCCGGGTACGAGATCCATCACGGGGTCGCCTCCCTGGACGGCGGCGAGCCCTTCCTCGACGGCTGCCGGGTCGGCCAGACCTGGGGCACCCACTGGCACGGCTCGCTGGAGTCGGACGGGTTCCGGCGGGCGTTCCTGCGCGAGGTGGCGGCCGCCGCGGGCCGCCGTTTCGTGCCGGCCCCCGACACGTCGTTCGCCGCGCTGCGCGAGGAGCAGCTCGACCGGCTCGGCGACCTCATCGAACAGCACGCGGACACGGACGCGCTGTGGCGGCTCATCGAGTCCGGCGCGCCGCAAGGACTGCCTTTCATTCCACCGGGAGCGCCTGCATGAGCACTGTGTTGTTGTTGTCGACCGCCGACACGGACCTGTTGGCGGCCCGGGCGGCCTCCGACGCCTCGTACCGGATCGGCAACCCGACCCGCGTGGACGTCGCGGAGGAACTGCCCGCGCTCGTCGAGGGCTCGGACATCGCCGTCGTACGACTGCTCGGTGGCAAGCGTGCCTGGGAGGACGGGCTGGCCGCGCTGAAGGCCGCCGGTATCCCGACCGTGCTGCTCGGCGGCGAGTCCGTTCCCGACGCCGAGCTGATGGCCGAGTCGTCCGTCCCCGCCGGTGTGGTGGCGGAGGCGCTGAAGTACCTCGTCGAGGGCGGGCCCGCCAACCTCACCGAGCTGGCCCGGTTCCTGTCCGACACCGTGCTGCTGACCGGTGAGGGCTTCGTCGAGCCGCAGAAGATGCCGGAGTACGGCGTCCATGGCTCGTACGCCTTCGTGGAGGGCCGTCCGACCATCGGCGTCCTCTTCTACCGGGCGCATGAACTCAGCGGCAACACCGCCTTCGTGGACACCCTCTGCGACGCCGTCGAGGCACGCGGCGCCAACGCCCTTCCCGTGTACTGCGGTTCGCTGCGCGGTGCCGACGCGGAGTTCTACGAACTGCTGGCCAAGGCCGACGCGCTCGTCGCCACCGTCCTCGCGGCCGGCGGCACCCACGCCTCGCAGGCCTCGGCCGGCGGGGACGAGGAGGCCTGGGACATCGGGGCGCTGGCCGACCTGGACGTGCCGGTGCTGCAAGGACTCTGCCTCACGTCGTCCAGGGCCGCCTGGGACGAGTCCGACGCCGCCCTGTCCCCCATGGACGCGGCGATGCAGGTCGCGATCCCCGAGTTCGACGGACGGCTGATCACAGTTCCCTTCTCCTTCAAGGAGCAGGGCCCGGACGATGTCCCGGTCTATGTCGCCGACCCCGAGCGGGCCGCGCGCGTCGCCGGGATCGCCGTACGGCACGCCCGGTTGAAGCACAAGCCGAACGCCGAGAAGAAGCTCGCGCTCGTCTTCACCGCGTACCCGACCAAGCACTCGCGCGTCGGCAACGCGGTCGGGCTCGACACCCCCGCGTCGGCCGTCCAGGTGCTGGACGCGCTCAAGCGGGCGGGCTACTCGCTCACCGAGTACCCCGACAACGGCGACGAGTTGATCCACCGGCTCATCAACGCCGGTGGCCACGACGTGGAGTGGCTCACCGAGGAGCAGCTGGCCGCCGCGCCCGCGCGCGTGCCGCTCGCCGACTACCGGGCGTGGTTCGACAAGCTCGACCCCCAGCTGCGGAACGGCATGCTGGAGGCGTGGGGCGAGCCGCCGGGCAACCTGTACGTCGACGGCGACGAGATCGTGCTCGCGTCGCTCCAGTTCGGGAACGTCGTCGTGATGATCCAGCCGCCGCGCGGCTTCGGGGAGAACCCGATCGCGATCTACCACGACCCCGACATGCCGCCGTCGCACCACTACATGGCCGCCTACCGGTGGCTGGACAACAGCTTCGGCGCCGACGCGATCGTCCACATGGGCAAGCACGGCACGATGGAGTGGCTGCCCGGCAAGGGCCTCGGTCTCAGCGGGGGTTGCGCGCCGGACGCCGTCCTCGGTGAGCTGCCGCTCGTCTACCCCTTCATCGTCAACGACCCCGGTGAGGGCACCCAGGCCAAGCGCCGCGGGCACGCCACCGTCGTCGACCACCTCGTGCCGCCGATGGCGCGTGCGGACACCTACGGCGACCTGGCGAAGCTGGAGCAGCTCCTCGACGAGTACGCGCTCGTCTCCGACCTGGACCCGACGAAGGCACCGGCCGTACGGGCGCAGATCTGGACGCTGGTGAAGGCCGCCGAGCTCCACCACGACCTGCATGTCGAGGACCAGCCGGACGACGACGCCTTCGACGAGTTCGTCATGCACATCGACGGCTACCTGTGCGAGATCAAGGACGTGCAGATCCGCGACGGGCTGCACATCCTCGGCGGGGGCCCGGTCGACGAGGCGCGGGTCAACCTCGTGCTCGCCGTGCTGCGGGCCTCGCAGGTGTGGGGCGGGCAGGCGAACGCGCTGCCGGGGCTCAGGGCTGCCTTCGCGGCCCATTTCGGGCTCAGCGAGAAGGAGTTGCTGGCCGAGCCGGGCGCGCCGGTGAAGGCGCCGGTGGAGCTGACGGATCTCGTCGAGGGGCCGTCCCGTTCGGCCGCCGACGCGATCGACCTGCTGGAGCAGCTGTGCCGGCGGGTCGCCGAGGGCATGGAGGCGCGGCACTGGGACGCCGCTCTCGCCCCGGCTCTCGTCCGCGGTGTGCTCGGCACCGAACTCCCCGACGCGGTCGCCGTGCTGGAGTTCGCCTGCGACGAGGTCGTACCGCGGCTCGCGAGGACCACCGACGAGATCGACCACATCCTCAAGGCGCTCAACGGCGGTTACGTCCCCGCCGGTCCGTCCGGCTCCCCCACCCGCGGTCTCGTCAACGTGCTCCCGACCGGCCGCAACTTCTACTCGGTCGACCCCAAGGCCATCCCGTCCAGGCTGAGTTGGGAGGTCGGGCAGGCGCTCGCCGACTCGCTGGTGCAGCGCTACCTCCAGGAAACCGGCGAGTACCCGAAGTCCGTCGGCCTGACGGTGTGGGGCACCTCCGCGATGCGCACCCAGGGCGACGACATCGCCGAGATCCTCGCGCTGCTGGGCTGCCGTCCGGTGTGGGACGAGGCCTCGCGCCGGGTGACCGGCTTCGAGATCGTCGGCCTGGCGGAGCTCGGGCGCCCGCGCGTCGACGTCACCGTCCGTATCTCCGGCTTCTTCCGGGACGCGTTCCCGCATGTGGTCGCACTGATCGACGACGCCGTCCGCGAGGTGGCCGAGCTGGACGAGCCCGCCGACCGGAACTTCGTGAAGGCCCACGCCGACGAGGACACCGCCGAGCACGGTGACCGGCGGCGCGCGACGGCCCGCATCTTCGGCTCGAAGCCGGGCGCGTACGGTGCCGGTCTGCTGCCGCTGATCGACGCCCGCAACTGGCGCTCGGACGCGGACCTCGCCGAGGTGTACGCCGTCTGGGGCGGTTACGCCTACGGGCGCGGGCTCGACGGGCGGGCGGCGCGCGGGGACATGGAGGCAGCGTTCAAGCGGATCAACGTCGCCGCGAAGAACGTCGACACCCGTGAGCACGACCTCGTCGACGCCGACGACTACTTCCAGTACCACGGTGGCATGGTCGCCATGGTCCGCCACCTCACGGGCGCCAACCCCGAGGCGTACGTGGGCGATTCGGCCACCCCGGACCAGGTCAGGACGCGGACGCTCGGCGAGGAGACCCACCGGGTCTTCCGCGCCCGCGTGGTCAACCCGCGCTGGATGGCGGCCATGCGGCGGCACGGCTACAAGGGCGCCTTCGAGATGGCGGCGACCGTCGACTACCTCTTCGGCTACGACGCCACGGCGGGCGTGGTCGACGACTGGATGTACGAGAAGCTCAGCGCGGAGTACGTCTTCGACCCGGAGAACCGGGACTTCATGAAGAAGTCCAACCCCTGGGCGCTGCGCGGCATCACCGAGCGCCTCCTGGAGGCCGCCGACCGCGGCCTGTGGGCCGAACCGGACGCGGAGACGTTGGAGCGACTGCGCGCGACCTACCTGGAGCTCGAAGGCGATCTGGAGGGCGACGACCAGTGACCACCCCCTTCCCCTTCACGGCCGTCGTCGGCCAGGACGATCTGCGGCTCGCGCTGCTGCTGAACGCCGTGTCGCCGGCGGTCGGCGGTGTGCTGGTGCGTGGCGAGAAGGGCACGGCCAAGTCCACGGCCGTGCGGGCGCTTTCGGCGCTGCTGCCGGAGGTACCTGTCGTCGCCGGCTGCCGTTTCTCCTGCGATCCCGCCAAGCCGGACCCCGCGTGCCCGGACGGGCCGCACGAGATCGGCAGTGGCACCGAACGCCCGTCCCGCATGGTCGAACTGCCCGTCGGCGCCTCCGAGGACCGGCTGGTCGGCGCCCTCGACATCGAGCGGGCGCTCGCCGAGGGCGTGAAGGCCTTCGAGCCGGGCCTCCTCGCCGACGCGCACCGGGGCATCCTCTACGTCGACGAGGTCAACCTGCTCCACGACCACCTGGTCGACCTGCTCCTGGACGCGGCGGCGATGGGCGCGTCGTACGTCGAGCGGGAAGGCGTCTCCGTACGGCACGCCTCGAAGTTCCTCCTCGTCGGCACCATGAACCCCGAAGAGGGCGAACTGCGGCCGCAGTTGCTCGACCGGTTCGGCCTGACCGTCGAGGTCGCGGCCTCGCGGGAACCGGACCAGCGGGTGGAGGTCGTACGGCGGCGGCTGGCGTACGACGACGATCCGACGTCCTTCGCCGACCGCTGGGCGGACGAGGAGGCTTCCGTACGTCGACGGATCGTCGGCGCGCGGGAGTTGTTGCCGTCGGTGCGGCTCGGGGACGGTGCGCTGCGGCAGATCGCGGCGACCTGCGCCGCGTTCGAGGTGGACGGTATGCGGGCCGACATCGTGATGGCCCGGACGGCCACCGCGCTGGCGGCCTGGGCCGGGCGGACCGAGGTGCTCGCGGAGGACGTACGGCAGGCCGCGCTGCTCGCGTTGCCGCACCGTCGGCGCCGTAACCCCTTTGACGCGCCGGGACTCGACGAGGACAAGCTCGACGAGACGCTGGAGGAGTTCTCCGGCGACGGCGAGAACGACGGTGACGAGGATCCCGACCCGGACGGACCCGGTGGGGGTGGCGGTCAGCCGCCTTCCGAGGGTCCGCCGCAGGGCGACGGGGACTCCGGCGCGCAGCCGGAGGCCGGCGAGGGCGGTGAGCCGCGGCCCGGTGCTGCCGGTGCGGGTGAGCAGTCCGCCGTACGGGCCGCCGAGCCCTTCCGTACCAAGGTGCTCAGCGTGCCCGGGCTCGGGGACGGGGCCGCCGGGCGGCGTTCGCGGGCGCGCACCGAGCACGGTCGGACGACCGGTTCGCGACGGCCCCGGGGGACGTTGACCAAGCTGCACCTGGCCGCGACCGTGCAGGCCGCCGCCCCGCATCAGCGGGCGCGCGGGCGGTCCGGGCCCGGGCTCGTGCTGCGCCGGGACGATCTACGGCAGGCGACGCGGGAGGGGCGTGAGGGGAACCTCGTGCTGTTCGTCGTGGACGCCTCCGGGTCGATGGCGGCCCGGCAGCGGATGAGCGCGGTGAAGGGCGCTGTGCTGTCGCTGCTGCTGGACGCGTATCAGCGGCGGGACAAGGTGGGTCTTGTGACGTTCCGGGGGTCGGCGGCGGATGTGGCGTTGCCTCCGACGTCGTCGGTGGACGCGGCCGCGGCCCGACTGGAGACGCTGCCCACCGGGGGGCGTACTCCGCTGGCCGCCGGGCTGCTCAAGGCCCATGAGGTGCTGCGGGTCGAGCGGTTGCGGGATCCCGCGCGGCGGGCGCTCGTCGTCGTGGTGACGGACGGGCGGGCCACCGGTGGGCCCGAGCCCGTCGCGCTGGCTTCGCGGGCGGCCCGGCTGTTCGCCGCCGAGGGGGTCGCCTCCGTGGTCGTCGACTGTGAGTCGGGGCCGGTGCGGTTGGGGCTCGCGGGGCAGCTCGCCGGTGAACTGGGCGGTACCGCGGTGACATTGGACGAGCTGCGGGCGGACTCCATCGCCGGGCTGGTCAAGGACGTACAGAGGAGGGCCGCGTAATGCCTCAGGGACAGCCGAGTGTGGTGCCGGACGACGGTCTGACCACCCGTCAGCGTCGTAACCGGCCGCTGGTGGTCGTGCACACGGGCATCGGCAAGGGCAAGTCGACCGCCGCGTTCGGGCTCGCGCTGCGCGCCTGGAACCAGGGGTGGCCCATCGGGGTGTTCCAGTTCGTCAAGTCGGCGAAGTGGAAGGTCGGCGAGGAGAACGCGCTGCGGGTGCTCGGCGCCAGTGGTGAGGGCGGGTCCGTCGACTGGCACAAGATGGGTGAGGGCTGGTCGTGGGTGCAGCGCGACCAGCAGATGGACAACGAGGACAAGGCCCGGGAGGGCTGGGAGCAGGTCAAGCGGGACCTGGCCGCCGAGACGTACCGGTTGTACGTGCTCGACGAGTTCGCCTATCCCATGCACTGGGGGTGGGTGGACACCGATGAGGTGATCTCCGTGCTGCGGGACCGGCCTGGGACGCAGCATGTCGTGATCACCGGGCGGAACGCCCCCGACAAGCTCGTCGACTTCGCCGATCTCGTGACCGACATGTCCAAGGTCAAGCACCCCATGGATGCCGGGCAGAAGGGGCAGCGGGGTATCGAGTGGTGAGTTCCTCGTCCGTTTCCGTCCCTCGGCTGGTCATCGCCGCGCCTTCCTCGGGCAGCGGCAAGACCACCGTCGCCACGGGGTTGATGGCCGCGTTCGCCGCGCGGGGGCTTGCCGTGTCTCCGCACAAGGTGGGGCCCGACTACATCGATCCCGGGTATCACGCGCTCGCGAGCGGGCGGGTGGGGCGGAACCTCGACGCGTATCTGTGCGGGCCGGAGCTGGTCGCTCCGCTGTTCCTGCATGGTGCCCGCGGATGTGACATCGCCGTCGTCGAGGGTGTGATGGGGCTGTACGACGGGGCGGCTGGCGAGGGTGAACTCGCGTCCACCGCCCATGTCGCCAAGCTTTTGCGGGCGCCGGTCGTGCTCGTCGTGGACGCGTCCTCGCAGTCCCGGTCGGTGGCGGCTCTTGTGCACGGGTTCGCCTCCTGGGATCCCGAGGTGCGGGTCGGGGGCGTGATCCTCAACAAGGTCGCTTCGGACCGGCATGAGGAGTTGCTGCGGGAGGCGTTGGACTCGGCCGGGGTGCCGGTGCTGGGTGTGCTGCGGCGGGTGGCTCAGGTGGACACGCCTTCGCGGCATCTGGGGCTGGTGCCGGTCGCTGAGCGGCGGGCTGCGGCGGTGGACGCGGTGGCGGCCATGGCCGCGCAGGTTGCCGCCGGGTGTGATCTGGAGGCGTTGGCCGAGCTGGCGCGGGGTGCGGGTGTGTTGTCCTGTGCGGCTTGGGATGCGGCTGAGGTCTTGGCTTCGTCGCCCCCTCCGCCCCTTCCCGTCCCGACCCTGGGGGCTGCGCCCCCAGACCCCCGCTTTCGGCCCGAAGGGCCTCGTCCTCAAACTCCCCCAGAGGGGGGACCCCCAGACGGGCTAGTGGTTGCCGTTGCCGGTGGGTCCGCGTTCACGTTCTCCTACGCCGAGCATGCCGAGCTGCTCACCGCCGCCGGGGCCGTCGTCGTTCCCTTCGACCCCCTCCACGACGATCAACTCCCCAACGGAACCCGCGGGTTGGTCATCGGCGGCGGGTTCCCCGAGGTGTACGCCTCTGAACTGTCCGCCAACGAACCCCTGCGCAAGGCCATCACCGAGCTCGCCCTCAGCGGTGCTCCCGTCGCCGCCGAGTGCGCCGGGCTGCTGTACCTGTGCCGGGAGCTCGACGGGCTGCCCATGTGCGGGGTGCTCGACGCCTCCGCGCGGATGAGCGAGCGGCTCACGCTCGGGTATCGGGATGCCGTGGCCGTGAGTGACAGTGTGCTCGCCGTCGCCGGGACGCGGATGCGCGGGCACGAGTTTCATCGGACCGTCGTCGAGCCGGGCTCGGGGGCGGCTCCCGCCTGGGGTGTGCGCGCCCCTCAACGGCGGGTCGAAGGTTTCGTACAACAAGGGGTGCACGCGAGTTATGTGCACACGCACTGGGCGTCGCAGCCCGGTGTCGCCCGTCGGTTCGTGGAGAGGTGCCGGACGTCATGAGCAGCAAGCTGGTCGGAGTCGGGGTAGGGCCCGGTGATCCGGAGCTGGTGACCGTCAAGGGCGTCAACGCTCTGCGGGCCGCCGATGTCGTCGTCGTGCCGGTGATGGACACTGGGGAGCGGGGACGGGCCGAGGCCACCGTCCTGCACTACGTGGGTCAGGAGAAGGTCGTACGGGTCGTCTTCGCGCTCAACGAGCGGAGCGACCGGGCCCGCCGCGAGGCCGCCTGGGACGCCGCCGGGGGGCGGGTCGCCCAGCTGCTCGCCGAGCACTCCTCCGTCGCCTTCGCCACCATCGGCGACCCCAATGTCTATTCCACCTTCACCTATCTCGCGCAGACCATCGCCGAGCTCGTGCCGGGGACCGTCGTCGAGACCGTGCCCGGTATCACCGCCATGCAGGATCTCGCCGCCCGTTCCGGTGCCGTGCTCACCGAGGGGACCGAGCCGCTGACCCTCGTGCCGGTGACGGCCGGGGCCGCGGCGCTCAAGGAGGCCCTCGCCGGGCCCGGGACCGTGGTGGCGTACAAGTTCGGGCGGCAGGCCCAGGAGGTCGCCGAGGCACTGCGGGAGACCGGGCGGATCGACGACGCCGTATGGGGGTCCGCGCTCGGGCTGCCGGAGGAGTCCGTGCGGCCCGCCGCCGAGCTCGGCGATGCCCCGCTGCCGTATCTCTCCACGCTCATCGCGCCCGCCCCGCGCGGCGGTGGGCGGGGCGGCAAGCTGTGACACCCCCCGGTCCGCCCGTCGGAGGCTCAGTCGGCGATGCCGACCACCAGCCAGATGAACGCCGCGCCCGCGACCGTGCACAGCACGGTCGAGCGGGCGGGGTGTTCGTGGTGCGCCTCGGGGAGGATCTCGGCTGCCGCCAGATAGAGGAGCGCGCCGCCGAAGAAGCCCAGATAGGCGCCGAGCAGCTGCTCCGGGATGGTGAAGAACAGTGTGGACGCGGCTCCCACCACCGGGGCCGCCGCGTCCGCGAACAGCATCGCGAGGGCTTTGCGGCGGGCGTTCCCGTACAGGCTCGTGATCGTGTACGTGTTGAAGCCGTCCGCGAAGTCATGGGCGATCACCGCCAGGGCCACGGCCGTACCCATGCCGCCGCCGACCTGGAAGGCCGCGCCGATCGCCACGCCGTCCATCGCGCTGTGACCGACCATCGCGGCCGCGGCCGTCAGACCCACCTCGGGGACCCGGCCGCCACGCGAAGCCATGTCGACAGCTTCCGAGGCGCCGTGTGCCGCCTGGCGGACCGCCAGCAGACGTTCCACCAGATGGGCCAACAGGAAACCGGCCACGAACAGCAGGAGTGCCACCGGTACGCCGAACACCTCGGTGCCCGCCGCCTCCAGCGCCTCCGGCAGCAGGTCCAGGCCCACCACACCCAGCATCAGGCCGCCGGCCAGGCCGAGGACGAGGTGGCGGCGGTCCGTCACCCGCTGGGCCGTCCAGCCGCCGGCCAACGTCATCAGGAACGCGCCGAGCGCGACGAACACCGCCATGGCCCTTTCGTATCCGATCAACCCCTGTGCGCGCACATCCAGCCGCCCTGCGAATCCCCGTGAATCTTCGTTCGAGAGGACCCGAAACCATGGCCGACGCCCCTGCCGGCAAGGTGACCTTCGTCGGTGCCGGCCCCGGCGCCGCCGACCTGCTGACGTTCCGTGCCGCGCGCGCGATCGCCGAGGCCGACGTCGTGATCTGGGCGGCCAGCCTGGTCCAGGCCGAGGTCCTGGAACACGCCCGCGAGGGTGCGGAGATCCTCGACTCGGCGACCATGTCCCTGGAGGACGTCGTCGCCGTGTACGAGCGGGCCGTCGACGAGGGCCTGCGCGTCGCACGTATCCACTCCGGCGACCCCGCCCTGTGGGGCGGCACCCAGGAGCAGCTCGACCGGTGCGCCCGGATCGGTATCGCCACCGAGGTGATCCCCGGTGTCTCCGCCTTCTCGGCCGTCGCCGCGCTCGCCCAGCGTGAGCTGACCATCCCGGAGGTCGCGCAGTCCGTCGTCCTCACCCGGCTCGGCGGCGGCAAGACGCCGATGCCGCCCGGCGAGGAGGTGCGGGAGTTCGCCAAGCACGGGACCACCATGGCGATCTTCCTGTCGGCGGCCCGTAGCGGTCAGCTCGTGCGGGAGCTGCTGGAGGGCGGCTATCCGACCGCCACTCCTGTCGTCGTCGCCTACCAGGCCACCTGGCCCGAGGAGCTCATCGTGCGGTGCACGATCGAGACGCTGGAGGAGACCGTCAAGGAGCACAAGCTCTGGAAGCACACCCTCTTCCTCGTCGGCCCGGCGCTCGACGCGGAGGGCACCCGCTCGCACCTCTACCACCCCGGCCACTTCCACGGCTATCGCAAGGCCGACCCGGAGGCCCGCCGGGCGTTGCGTCAGCGGGGTGCGAGTACGTGATCACCGTCTTCGGTACGGGGACGGGGGCGCCGGTTCCCGCCGATGTGCTGGCCGGGGCCCGGCTGGTCGTGGGCGGCCGGCGCCATCTGGCGTCCGCGGCCGTGCCCGGGGACGCCGAGCAGGTCGTCCTCGGGCCGCTCGCGCCCGCGCTGGACGTCATCGAACGGCATCTGGACAAGCAGGACCGGGTCGTCGTGCTGGCCTCCGGCGACCCCGGGTTCTTCGGGATCGTACGGGTGCTGGCCGAGCGGTTCGGGGCCGAGCGGCTCGACGTCCGGGCCGGGGTCTCCTCCGTCGCCGGCGCCTTCGCGCGGGCGGGGCTGCCGTGGGAGGACGCCGTGGTGGTCAGCGCACACGGCAGGGACCTGCGTACGGCCGTCAACGTGTGCCGGGCGCGGCCCAAGGTCGCCGTGCTGACCGGGCCGGGGGCCGGGCCCGCGGAGATCGGGGCCGCGCTCAGGGCCGACGAGCGGATCCTCGTCGTGGCGTCCGCGCTCGGGTCGCGGGAGGAGCGCGTCGAGCGGGTCACGCCCGCCGAGGCCGCCGCCCGGGACTGGGGGACGGCGGTGAGCGTGGTGCTGTGCCTGGACGAGGCACGGGCGCTCGGTGCCGTACGGACGGTCGCCGGGGACGCTTCCGGACCTGATCGATGGGCGCTGGACGAGGGCGAGTTCACCCACCGCGACTCGATGATCACCAAGTTCGAGGTGCGGGCGCTGGCGCTGGCCCGGCTCGGGCCGCGGCTGGGTGATCTGGTCTGGGACGTCGGCGCGGGTTCCGGGTCCGTGGCCGTGGAGTGCGCGCGGTTCGGGGCCGCGGTCGTCGCGGTCGAGAAGACCCGGGACGGTGTCGAGCGGATCCGCGCCAACGCGGCGGCGCACGGTGCAGACGTACGGGCCGTGCACGGGTCCGCGCCGACCGTGCTGTCCGATCTCGACGACCCCGACGCCGTGTTCGTCGGCGGCGGGGGGCGCGACCTGCCCGCCATCGTCACCGCGTGCGCCCGACGGGCCCGGCGGACGGTCGTGGTCGCGATGGCGGCGCTCGACCGGGTGCCCGCGGTGCGCGAGGCGCTCACCGGTGCCGGGTTCACCTGTGACGGGGTGCTGCTGCACTCCTCGCGGCTGGCGCCGCTGCCGGGTGAGGTGAGCCGACTGGCGGCCACCAATCCTGTTTTTCTGTTGTGGGGGGTCCGAATCCCCGTCCCTGAAGAAGGAGTTGCTCAGTGATCGGCCTCATTTCCGCCACCTCGGCGGGGGCGGCTGCGCGCGACCGGCTGGCCGCGGCGTGGCCGGAGCGGACGCGGGTGTACGAGGGTCCCGTCGGGGATGCCGTACGGGCCGCGTTCGCGGAGTGCGAGCAGCTCGTGTGTTTCCTCGCCACGGGCGCCGTGGTGCGGCTGGTCGCGCCGCTGCTCGGCGACAAGACCTCGGACCCGGGTGTGGTGTGCGTCGACGAGGGCGGGCGGTTCGCCGTGTCGCTGATCGGCGGGCACGGCGGGGGCGCCAACGAACTCGCCCGTGAGGTCGGGGAGTCGCTGGGTGCGGAGCCCGTGGTGACGACGGCCACGGATGCCGTCGGGCTGCCGGGCCTCGACACGCTCGGCTTCCCGGTGGAGGGCGATGTCGCCGCCGTGTCACGGGCGCTGCTCGACGGTGAACCGGTCGCCCTCCAGGCGGAGTTCGCTTGGCCGCTGCCCGCGCTGAAGGTCACGGAGGGGGACGCCGGGTACTCCGTCCGTCTCACCGACCGGCTCGTGGACGCGGCCGAGCGCGAGGTGGTGCTGCGGCCGCCGTCCCTCGTCGTCGGGGTCGGTGCCTCGAAGGGGGCGCCGGTGGACGAGGTGCTGGGCCTGATCGAGGGGGTGCTGCGGGACGCCGGACTGTCGGCCGCGTCGGTCGCCGAACTGGCCACCGTGGACGCCAAGTCCGAGGAGGCCGGAATCGTCGGGGCGGCGGCACGGCTGGGGGTTGCCCTGGTCACGTACTCCGCCGAGGAGCTCGCGGCCGTCGAGGTGCCCAACCCCTCCGAGGCTCCCCTCGCCGCCGTGGGCACACCGTCGGTCGCGGAGGCCGCCGCGCTCGTGCAGGGCGGCGAACTCCTCGTCCCCAAGCGGAAGTCGGAGCGTGCGGACGGTCTGCCGGCCATGGCGACCTGTGCCGTCGTACGGCGTCCCGCGCGCGGCCGGCTCGCGGTGGTCGGGCTCGGGCCCGGCGCCCGGGACCTCCTCACGCCCCGCGCGAAGGCGGAGTTGCGGCGGGCCTCGGTGCTCGTCGGCCTCGACCAGTACGTCGACCAGATCCGCGATCTGCTGCGGCCCGGCACGCGGGTCCTGGAGTCGGGGCTCGGGGCCGAGGAGGAGCGGGCGCGGACCGCTGTGGCCCAGGCCCGGAAGGGTCAGGCCGTCGCGTTGATCGGCAGCGGGGACGCGGGCGTGTACGCCATGGCATCCCCCGCGCTCGCCGAGGCGTCCGACGACATCGAGGTGATCGGCGTACCGGGGGTGACCGCCGCGCTCGCCGCGGCGGCGATTCTCGGCGCGCCCCTCGGTCACGACCATGTCTCCATCAGCCTCTCCGACCTCCACACACCCTGGGAGGTCATCGAGCGGCGCGTCCGCGCGGCGGCCGGGGCGGACATCGTGGTCACCTTCTACAACCCCCGCTCGCGCGGCCGGGACTGGCAGCTGCCGAAGGCGCTCGCGATCCTCGCCGAGCACCGGGAGCCGACGACGCCGGTCGGTGTCGTACGGAACGCGTCGCGGCCGGACGAGTCCAGTCGTCTCACGACACTGGGCTCCCTGGATCCGGCGACGGTCGACATGATGACGGTGGTGACCGTGGGCAACACGGCGACCCGTGACATCGCGGGACGCATGGTGACACCGCGCGGCTACCGCTGGCAGACGGCAGAGGAGGGCGCCCAGTGATCCGTGAGGTCCATCCGATCGAGGTGGAGTCCTACCGGCGGCTGCGCGCCCGCCTGGACACCTCGCACTTCCCGCCGCTGACCCGGGCGGTGGTCGAGAGGGTCGTCCACTCCGCCGCCGACCTGGAGTACGCGGCCGATCTCGTCATGGACGAGGGCGAGCTGGAGAAGGCCCACGCGGCCCTGCACGGCGGTGCGCCCGTCGTCGTGGACGTGGAGATGGTCGCGGCCGGCATCACCCGGCGCGAGACCGTCTGCCGGCTGCGGGACGCCGTGGCCGCCGACGGGCTGACCCGTTCCGCGCACGCGATCCGGCTCGCCTACGAGCAGGTCGGCCCCGGCGCGCTGTGGGTCATCGGCAACGCGCCCACCGCGCTGGAGGAGCTGCTGACCCTCGGCGCCGCCCCGGCGCTCGTCATCGGTCTGCCCGTCGGTTTCGTCGGCGCGGTCGAGTCCAAGGCCGCGCTGCGCGAGAGCGGGCTGCCCGCCGTGAGCAACGTGTCCGAGAAGGGCGGCTCCGCGGTCGCCTCGGCCGCGCTCAACGCCCTGCTGTACCACCCCGTTCCGTCTTCCGAGGAGAAATCGTGACCACCCCCCAGCCCGCCCTGCTCATCGCCGGCCATGGCACCCGGGACGAGGCCGGAGCCGAGGCGTTCCGCGACTTCGTACGGGAGCTGGGGCGCCGCAATCCCGATCTGCCCGTCGCGGGCGGCTTCATCGAGCTGTCCCCGCCGCCGCTGGGCGAGGCCGTCGCCGAGCTGGTGGAGCGGGGTGTACGACGGTTCGCCGCCGTTCCGCTGATGCTGGTGTCCGCCGGGCACGCCAAGGGGGACATCCCGGCGGCGCTGGCCCGTGAGAAGGAGCGGCACCCCGGGATCTCGTACACCTACGGCCGTCCGCTGGGCCCGCACCCGGCGCTGCTGTCGGTGCTGGAGCGGCGCCTCGACGAGGCGCTCGGCTCCTCCGGGCGGTCCCCCGGTGACCGTTCGGACGTGACCGTGCTGCTCGTCGGGCGCGGCTCGACCGACCCGGACGCCAACGCCGAGGTGTACAAGGCGGCCCGGCTGCTGTGGGAGGGGCGCGGGTACGCGGGCGTGGAGACGGCGTTCGTTTCGCTGGCGGCGCCGGACGTGCCGAGCGGGCTCGACCGGTGCGTGAGGCTGGGCGCGCGGCGCATCGTCGTCCTGCCCTACTTCCTGTTCACCGGCATCCTCCCGGAGCGGGTCCGGCAGCAGACCGAGGGCTGGGCGGCCGCCCACCCGGAGACCGAGGTGCGCTCGGCGGACGTCATCGGGCCGGAGCCGGAGCTGCTCGACCTGGTGATGGAGCGGTACCGGGAGGCCCTTGAGGGCGATCTGCGGATGAACTGCGACTCGTGCGTGTACCGCATCGCGCTGCCGGGCTTCGAGGACAAGGTCGGTCTGCCGCAGCAGCCGCACTTCCACCCCGACGACGACGGCCACCATCACCACGGACACCACCACCATGGCGCCCACTCCCATGCGCACTGACAGACAGGGCACCGGGAGCCACGACCTGCGCCATCACGGCGACGCCGAGGTCCGCGACGACGGGGCCCGGCTCACCGACCTCGCCGTGAACGTCCGCGCGGACACGCCCCCGGCGTGGCTGCGGCAGCGGATCGCCGGGTCGCTGACCGGCCTGGCCGCCTACCCGGACGGCCGCGACGCACGGGCGGCGGTGGCGGCCCGCCATGGCCTCCCGGTGGACCATGTGCTGCTGACGGCGGGCGCGGCGGAGGCGTTCGTGCTGCTCGCGCGGGCTCTGCCGGTCCGTCGGCCGCTGGTCGTGCACCCGCAGTTCACGGAGCCTG
This sequence comes from Streptomyces sp. S3(2020), assembly GCF_013044505.1. Classification (GTDB taxonomy): domain Bacteria; phylum Actinomycetota; class Actinomycetes; order Streptomycetales; family Streptomycetaceae; genus Streptomyces. Next base: position 22,526 of record NZ_JABERD010000121.1, read on the forward strand.
AGGCGGCGCTGCGGGACGCGGGCCACACGGTGGACCGGTTGCTGCTGCGCGCGGAGGACGGCTTCCGGCTGGACCCGCGGGCCGTCCCGGCGGACGCGGACCTGGTGGTGATCGGCAACCCGACCAACCCCACGTCCGTCCTGCACCCGGCCGACACCATCGCTCAGCTGGCCCGCCCCGGGCGGACGTTGGTGGTGGACGAGGCGTTCATGGACGCGGTGCCGGGCGAGCGGGAGGCCCTGGCGGGCCGCACGGACGTCCCGGGGCTGGTGGTCCTGCGCAGCCTCACGAAGACCTGGGGTCTGGCGGGTCTGCGTATCGGGTACGTCCTGGCCGCCCCGGAGACCATCGCGGAGCTGGAGCGCGCCCAGCCGCTGTGGCCGGTGTCCACCCCGGCGCTCGCGGCGGCCCAGGCCTGTGTCGAGCCGCAGGCCCTGGCCGAGGCGGCCCACGCCGCCCACCGCATCGCCGCCGACCGCGCCCATCTCGTGGCCGGGCTGCGGGAGTTCGCCCCGGACGGACTGACGGTGGCCGAACCGGCGGAGGGCCCCTTCGTCCTGGTACGGCTGCCTCGTGCGGCCGCCGTCCGCCGGCATCTGCGCGACCTCGGTTTCGCGGTCCGGCGCGGGGACACGTTCCCGGGGCTGGACGAGCAGTGGCTGCGGCTGGCGGTACGGGACCGGCAGACGGTCAACTCGTTCCTCCAGGCGCTGGATCAGGCGATGGTCCTGGCGAAGTACTGATCCGTTTCAGGCGTTTCAGGTGGCAGTCAACAGCCCTGGCACTACAGGGCTGTTGACTGCGCCGGCCGCTCGGTCGGTCAGCTCCTGCCGCGTCGTGCGACCGCGAAGGCTCCGGCGCCGGCGGCCAGCAGGGCGAGGGCGCCGCCCGCGATGTACGGGGTCGTGGAGCTGCCGCCGGTCTCGGCCAACCCCGCCTCGGCGGGGGCGCCTTGGGGCTTCACACCGCCCGCGGGGGTGGTCTCGGCGGCGGGCGCGGGCGGGGCCTCACAGGTGGCCTCCGCCAGCGTGAGGGATCCCTCGACCTCGGCCACGTTGAGCTTCAACGGGTTGATGGAGACGGTGAGTTCGAGGGCGGTGGCGGCTGCCGTGTCGGTGGTGGTCTCGGTCTTGGAGAGGTCGAGTCGGACCTCTCCGACGCCGGGCACCTCGACCTCGGTCGGGCCGCCCGCGGTGAGCGTGACCTTCTTGCCGAGGACGGTGACCGAGCCCAGCACGTTGGCGGTGGCGGTCGGGGTCTTCCCGGCCTCGCAGGTCGCCTTGGAGGTGACCGTGCCGAGCTCGATGAGCGACAGCAGGGGCAGGCCGGGGACATGCAGCTTGGCGTGGGCGAGGGTGGTGGAGGCCTCGGCCCTGGTGTCGGTCACGTCCGCCTTCGCCGACGCCACCTCCGCGTCGAGCACACTGAAGGCCTTTCCGCCGTCGACGCCGTTCAACTGGGCCGTCAGCGCGGTCTTTTCGGCGCTCTGCGGCGCCTGCACTTCGTTCAGGGAGACCGCGAGCGGGACGTTCACGGTCTTGTTGAGCAGGGACACGTCGAGCCCGGTACGCAGGACGACGGCGCTCGCCCGGCCTTCGTCACCGGTCGCGTGCGCGGAGCCGGCGCCGGCCAGGACCGCGGGACCTGCGGCCAGGGCCGTGGCCGTCACGACGGTCGCGAGACGGCGTGCGGGCATGCGGAAGTTCTTGCCGTTCAAGGTGGGGACCCCTCAGAGGAGACTTGCTCGGGACCCGGCAAGAATTACGCACCGGGAGTGAATGGTCAGCAAGCTGACGCGGGTTCACTCCAAAGTGACTTTTCCGTGCATGTCTTCGAATCGTCAGGCACGCACGTTCTCCACAGTCACCCGTTCACGCCAGGACCCGGCCGTTCAGTACCACCCTCCGGGGCGCCCCCAGTACCCGGACGTCCGCCCGCGGATCCTCCTCGTACACCACGAGGTCGGCTGTGGCGCCCTCCTCCAGGCCCGGACGTCCCAGCCACGCGCGGGCCGCCCAGGTCGTCGCTGCGAGGGCCTCGACCGGGGGGATGCCCGCCTTGGTCAGCTCCGCGACCTCGGCCGCGACCAGGCCGTGCGGCAGGGTGCCGCCGGCGTCGGTGCCGACGTAGACCGGGATACCGGCGTCGTAGGCGCCCCGGACCGTGTCGTAGCGGCGTTCGTGGAGGCGGCGGATGTGGGCCGACCAGCGGGGGAACTTGGACTCGCCGCCCGCGGCCAGCTTCGGGAACGTGGCGATGTTGACCAGCGTCGGGACGATCGCCACGCCGCGGTCGGCGAAGAGCGGGATCAGGTCGTCGGTGAGGCCGGTGGCGTGTTCGACGCAGTCGATGCCGGACTCCACGAGGTCGCGGAGGGAGGACTCGGCGAAGCAGTGCGCGGTGACGCGGGCGCCGAGGCGGTGCGCCTCCGCGATCGCCGCCTCCGCCGCTTCTCGCGGCCAGCTGGGGGTCAGGTCGCCCACCTCGCGGTCGATCCAGTCGCCGACGAGTTTGACCCAGCCGTCGCCTCGGCGGGCCTCCTGGGCGACGTACGCGACCAGGTCGTCCGGCTCGATCTCGTGGGCGTAGCCGCGGATGTAGCGGCGGGTGCGGGCGATGTGCCTTCCGGCGCGGATGATTTTCGGCAGGTCTTCGCGGGCGTCGGTCCAGCGGGTGTCCGAGGGGGAGCCGGCGTCGCGGATGAGGAGGGTGCCGGCGTCGCGGTCGGTGAGGGCCTGTTTCTCGGCGACGTCCACGTCGACCGGGCCGTGCGGGCCCAGGCCGACGTGGCAGTGTGCGTCCACCAGTCCGGGGAGGGTCCAGCCCTCGACCGTGCGGATGTCCTGGGCGCCGAGGGGGCGGTCGTAGGTGATGCGGCCGTCGATGACCCAGAGTTCGTCTCGGACGTCGTCCGGGCCGACGAGGACCCTGCCCTTTACATGCAACACCGGCAGATCGTTCATGGCACGCACCATAGTTCGTCGGGTGCGGGTGCGTAGTGGCTGGTCGCGCAGTTCCCCGCGCCCCTAACCGGCGTCGTTCCTCTCCTCGACATCAGCCATCGCCGGGTCCAGCAGACGTGACAGGAAGTGGCGCGTGCGTTCGTGGGTCGGGCTGCCGATGACCTGGCTCGGGCTGCCGTCCTCGACAATCACCCCGCCGTCCATGAAGACCACCCTGTCGGCGACCTCCCTCGCGAACGTCATCTCGTGCGTGACGACCATCATCGTCATGCCCTCCTGGGCCAGCATCCGCATCACCGCCAGGACGTCGCCCACGAGTTCCGGGTCCAGGGCCGAGGTCGGCTCGTCGAAGAGCATCACCTCGGGGCCCATCGAGAGGGAGCGGGCGATGGCGACGCGCTGCTGCTGGCCGCCGGAGAGGGAGGCCGGGTAGGCGTTCGCCTTCTCGGAGAGGCCGACGCGCTCCAGGTTCTCGGCGGCCACCTTCGCCGCCTGTGCCTTGTTCCGCTTGAGGACCCGCCGCTGCGGCAGGGTGAGGTTCTCGGTCACGGTGAGGTGCGGGAAGAGGTTGAACTGCTGGAAGACCATGCCGATACGGCGGCGTACGGCGTCGATGTCGACGTCGGGGTCCGTCAGCTCGGTGCCGCCGACGAAGACCTGGCCCTTGGTGGGCTGTTCGAGGAGGTTCACGCACCGCAGCAGTGTGGACTTGCCGGAGCCGGAGGGGCCGATGACGCAGACGACGTCGCCCTGACCGATCTCCAGGTCGATGCCCTTGAGGACCTCGTTGTCGCCGAACGACTTGTGCAGGCCGCGGACTTGGATCTCCGGGCGCCCCTCAGGAGTGCTGTCGCTCATTTCACGGCCTCCTGGGCCTTCGCCTCCATACGGCGCACGACGAAGCCGAGCGGGATCGTCACCAGCAGATAGCACAGGCCGGCGACGAGGATGGGTGTGGAGTTGGCGGTCGTACTGGCCAGGTCACGGCCGTACTTGGACAGTTCCCGCTCCTCCAGGGTGACGCCGAGGAAGAGGACCAGCGAGGAGTCCTTGAAGAGCAGGACGAGCTCGTTGGTCAGCGGCGGGAGGATGATCCGGAACGCCTGCGGGATGATGATCGAGACCATGGCCCGCGCGGGCGAGAAGCCCAGCGAACGGGCCGCCTCCAGCTGCCCCTTGGGCACCGCCTGGATGCCCGCGCGGATCGTCTCCGCCATGTACGCGGCGGCCACCAGGCCGAGCGCGAGGGCGACCTTGCCGTAGGTGCCGCCGGGGATCTCGGTCCCCGGGAAGGCCAGGGGGACGGCCACGCCGATGAAGATGAAGATCAGCAGAGCGGGCAGACCGCGGAAGATCTCGATGTACACACCGGCGAACCAGCGGTACGGGCCCACCGACGACAGCCTCATCAGCGCTATGACCATGCCGAGGACGAGCCCGAACGCGAAGCCGGACAGCGTGTACAGCACGGTGTTCTTCAGCGCGAGCGTGATGACGTCCGGGAACATCTGCTCGGCGATGTCCCACTGCGCGAACTGGTTCTTGAGCCGGCCCCAGTCGGCCGACGCCGCGAAGGCGACGACGGCCCCGACGAAGACGACGTACTGGGCGCCGCGCGACAGACTGCGCTTACGGCTCCGGCTCAGGCCCTTCCTGCGGGGCTGGAGTTGTGCGTCGGACCCACTCATGAGGCGGACGGGGACGCGGAGGCCGCGGACTCGTCGTAGGGGCCGATCCACTTCTCGTACAGCGTCTTGTACGTGCCGTCGGACTTGGCCTCGGCGAGCGCCTTGTTGACGGCGGCGAGCAGCTTGGTGTTGCCCTTCTTCACCGTGAAGCCGTACTGCTCACCGGTGTTGATCTGCTCGGCGACCTGGAAGGCGTCGGCGTTGGCCTTGGTCTTCAGCCAGCCCTGGACGACCGGGTAGTCGATGACGACGGCCTTGACCTGGCCGGAGCGCAGACCGTTGAGGACGGCGTCGGAGGACTCGAAGGAGACCGGGTCCAGGCCCTGGCTCTTGGCGTAGTCCTCGCCGGTGGTCTGCGCCTGGGCGCCGATCGCGGCCTTCTTGGACTTGGCGTCGGCGAGGGACGTGATGCCGCTGTCCTTGTCGACGAGGAGGGCCTGGGTGGCCTCGAAGTACGGGTCCGAGAAGTCGACGTTCTTCTTGCGCTCGTCGGTGATGGTCATGCCGGCGGCCGCGAGATCGCACTCGCCGGAGTTGAGGAACGCGCCGGTCTTGAAGTTCTCGAACGGGGTGTCGAGGATCTCCTGCTTGACGCCGAGGTCCTTGGCGACGAGGTCGATCAGCGACACGTCGAAGCCCTGCACCTTGCCGTCGATCTCCGACTGGAAGGGCGGGTACGGAAGGTGGGTGCAGGTGGTGAGCTGCCCCGCCTTGACGAGCTCGACACCGCCGGCGGCGGTCTTGGTGCCGCTGCCGCCGTCGTCGTCCGAGGAGCAGCCGGCCACGAACACGAGCCCGGCCGTCGCGGTGGTGGCGGCCAGGATGCGGGTCCGACGCCCGAGGATCGTCTTCACGGGGAAGCCTCCTGTGAGGGAACTGTCTGTTCCGGATATCGGGTCCGATTATAAGGAGAAGTTTGGGACCCTCAAATCAAACCGATGGTTATACGGCCGTCTGACCTAAGAAGTCGGTGGCGGGGTGGGGTGCCGGGGGTGCCGGTTACCCTCGATCCGTTGATCCCGTGAGTGAAGAGAGCACCACTGTGACGCACCCCTTCCTGGACCTGGCCCCGCTCGGCGCGGCGCACTTCGCGTCGATCGAGGACCGCGTGGCGCGGCTGCTGAGCACCACGCAGGATGTCGTGATCATGCAAGGGGAGGCGCTGCTGCCGCTGGAGGGGGCGATCCGCGCGACCGCGGGGCCCGGCACCGTGGCGCTGAACGTGATCACCGGGCCGTACGGGCAGACGTTCGGGGACTGGCTGCGGGACTGCGGGGCCACCGTGATCGATCTGGCGGTGCCCTTCCACACGGCGGTGACCGCGGAGCAGATCCGGGAGGCCTTCGCGGAGCATCCGTCGATCGACTTCGTGTCGCTGGTGCACGCGGAGGCGGCGACGGGCAACACCAACCCGGTCGCGGAGATCGGGGAGGTGGTGCGGTCGCACGGTGCGCTGTTCTACCTGGACGCCGTCGCCTCGATCGGGGCGGAGCCGGTGCTGCCGGACGCGTGGGGTGTCGACCTGTGTGTGATCGGGGCGCAGAAGGCGATGGGCGGGCCTGCCGGGGTGTCGGCGGTGTCGGTGAGCGCGCGGGCGTGGGCGCGGATGGCGGCGAACCCGCGGGCCCCGCGACGGTCGTACCTCTCGCTGCTGGACTGGAAGGAGCGGTGGGTCGACGGCGGACGCAAGGCGTTGCTGCACGCGCCGGCCCAGCTGGAGATGCTGGCGCTGGAGGCCTGCGTCGAGCGGATCGAGTCGGTCGGGCTGGACGCGGTGATGGCTCGCCACGCGTCGGCGGCCGCGGCGACCCGGGCGGGGGCCGTGGCGCTGGGTGGCGGACTGGAGCCGTACGTCCACGAGGCCCGGGACGCGGCACCGGTCGCCACGACGTTGCGGGCGCCGGCGGGGGTGGTGGCGTCGGAGCTGGTGGCTCGGGCGCTGGCATCGGATCCGGTGCTGCCGCTGGCCGCGGGCGGGGGCGCGCTGGCCAAGGAGATGATCCGGGTCAACCACTACGGGGTGGACGCGACGCCGGGCGCGGTGCGGGCGAGTCTCACGGCGCTGGGGGCCGCGTTGAGCGAGCAGGGGCTGGATGTGGAGGTGGAGGGGGCGTTGCGGGCCGTGGAGGACGGCTGGCGGTGAGTGGCGGGACGGCGGCGCTCAGGCCGCAAAGGGCGCGCGGTCGGTCGCGTGCCCCCTCTATGGTCTCGGCATGCGACGCACGGACATCATCGGGGACGACGGCAGGTGGACGGGCCTGTCCCTGGACGTGCGCTCACGCCGTCGGCCGGATCTGTGCCTGTTCACCGCCGGACGGCGGCTGCTGCTGTCCCGGCGGTCGCGGCCCGTGCTCCTCGCCACCGTCGAGGAGGACCACTGCGGGGTGGAGTTCCGGCGCACCGACGCCCATCGCTCGCCGATCCCGCCCTTGCGCGCGGACACGGCACGGGCTCTGGCGGGGCACCCGGATCGCTGGGCGCACCTCTTCGCGCGGCACCTGCTCGACTCGCCGGACGGCCCGCTGCACGACGGCCGGTGGCTGCTCTCCCCCGAGAGTCCGCTCCTGCGCTGGAACCACGGCCGGCTGCCGGAGGCGGAGTACTGGAGCTCGATGCTCGTCGAGGGCCATCCGGACGGGTACATCGACTGGTTCGTCCACTCGGGCTCCTGGGAGATCCTCCCGCTGCGTCCGCTGCCCGACGCGGCCGACGGCCGGGTCAAGGCGTACCGCAAGCAGGCCCGTGAGGGCACGCTCGCGCCGGTTCTGCTGTGGTGGGTCAGCGGTCTGGACTGCCATCTGATCCTGGACGGCCACGCGCGCCTCGCCGCATCGATCACCGAGTCGACCGCGCCCCCGATCCTCCAGCTGCACCGCACCGCGCCGGACGACGAGGTGGCGGCGGGCACCGAACAGGCGGTGCGCGCCTACGAGACCGAACTGGACCGCTTCGCCGCGCTCCGCGCCCTCCACGGCCCCACGATCCCCGACGGCGCCACCCTCGCCGGACCACCCCTCGCCCACCGCCTCCGGGAACTGCACACCGCCCAACGCCCCACCTGGGCCTGGCCACTTCCGGGCGGCGAAACCGAATGGCACCGCATCGCACGCGAGACGAGGGCCGACCAGTAGCTGACCGTCACCGGTGCCCCATGCCATGCTCGGCCCATGACC
>NZ_JABERD010000122.1 GCF_013044505.1 Streptomyces sp. S3(2020)
GGCGGGGACCGAGGAAGACGACGATGCCCTTGCCGTCGGGGGAGGGATGGGTGGCCTGGGTCCAGTCCTGGCGGCGGTAGAAGGACATGGCCCGGCCGGACCGGACGCTGGTCAGCAGCCAGGAGCGGCCGTCGGGGGCGTCCGCGGTGACCGCCTCCAGCAGCTCACCGGCCAGACCCGTGCCCCGAGCCGCAGGGGCGACGGCGAGTTCGTCGATCTCGCGGGCACCGCACAGCCACTCGACGGTGAGGTCCGGTCCCAGTCCGGCCGCAGCCTGTGGGTAGCAGCGGTCGGTGGGGAACGGGGCGAGCGTCGTCCACGCGGTCGCGAACCCGACGAGGTCCTCTCCCGTGAAGGCGAGCGCGGCCGTGAAACCGGGCCGCCGCACGTTCCCCGGCAGCCGTCCCGCGAACTCGACCGCCCGCTCCTCGTCCTCGTTCCAGGGCGGTGCGCAGAACGCGTCCACGTACACGGAGTGCAGGGCAGCTGTATGGGCGAGCAGGGCGTCGCCTCTGAGGATCCGTATGTCCATCAGGCCGCCACCGCTCCGGCCCCGACCGGGTGCAGGGCCGCGTACTCCAGGGGTGCCGACGGGTCGATCGACACGTCCAGGGGTGCCGGTTCGGCTCCGGCCCGTACGAGGAGGTCGCCCACGGCGGCGATCATCGCGCCGTTGTCTGTGCACAGCCTGAGCGGCGGGACGCGCAGCTCGATCCCGGCAGCCCGGCAGCGTTCCTCCGCCAGTGAGCGCACGCGTGAGTTGGCGGCGACCCCGCCGACGACGACCAGCGTGCCGACGCCGTGCTCACGGCAGGCCGCGACGGCCTTGCGGGTCAGTACGTCGGCCACGGCCTCCTGGAGGGACGCGGCCCCGTCGGCCACGGGCAGCTCCCGGCCCACGTGCCCCTCCGCCCAGCGCGCAGCCGCGGTCTTCAGGCCCGAGAAGGAGAAGTCGTACGACCCCGGGAGCGGGCGCGGGAAGGCGACAGCGCGTGGATTCCCCTCGCGCGCCGCCCGGTCGATGGCCGGACCGCCCGGATAGGGCAGCCCGAAGACCCGCGCGACCTTGTCGAAGCACTCCCCGGCGGCGTCGTCGAGGGTGTCGCCGAGGTGGAGGATCGGATCGCGGGCGAGATCCCGGACGAGGAGGAGGGAGGTGTGTCCGCCGGAGACGATCAGCACCATGCACGGGTTCGGCAGCGGGCCGTGCTCCAGGGTGTCGGCGGCGACATGACCGGCGAGGTGATGGACCCCGTGGAGCGGCACGCCGAGCGCGTAGGCGATCCCCTTCGCTCCGGCTAGCCCGACCTGGAGGGCGCCGGACAGGCCCGGCCCGGTGGTGACGGCCACCGCGCCGATGTCGGACAGCTTCAGGCCGGCCTCGTCCAGCGCCTGCCGGACCACCGGGCGCAGCGCGTGCAGGTGCGCCCTGGAGGCGATCTCGGGCACGACACCCCCGTAACGGGCGTGCTCCTCCATGCTCGACGCCACCGCATGCCCCAGCAGCCGTCCGTCGCGGACCAGCCCGGCACCGGTCTCGTCGCACGACGATTCGATGCCCAGCACGATCGGAGAACCCATGGCCCGCCTTCCTGCGACAATGACGCTATTGCGAGTAGTGTGCAATAAGAAGCCCCGGGGTGGGAAGTCGGGTTCACGCTCGCAGGAGGCACCGTCATGCACTGCAGCGGGCGCATCGGCCGTAGAGCAGGAGTGAGGTGGCGGCGCCGACGTGCAGTCCCGCGAGTTCCGCGATCCGCTCCACGGTCTCCCTCAGCTGTTCGACCGGGAGTTCACCCACTTCGCCGCACCTCTCGCAGACGGTGTGGTGGTGGGGCTCGGAGGCGACGCCGTACCGCTTGGGGCCCGGGCCGTGGACCGCGTGGGCCAGCCCGGTGTCGGTCAGGGTTTCCAGGGTCCGGTAGACGGTTGTCTGGTCGATGGGCAGGCCGAGTCGCTTCAGTTCCGCGGAGACCTCGGCGCTGGAGAGATGGCTGCCGGAAGTGGAAAGCAACTTAAGGGCGCTCAGCCGGCTTGGCGTGCAGCGCAGGCCGTGGTGTCGGAGCAGTGCTGGTAGGTCCGGTGTCGGGATCGTGGTCACGGGCCTGCCTTTCACGTGATGGGCGAGAAACCCGGGCTGGGGCGGTGTGGGCCGCGAGACGCAATCCTGCCATTAGTCTGTATCTGCACATGATGTGCAAGAGGTGGGGGATGACCGAATGCCCGGGCGCACTCCACAGGCAGGCGTCATGCGGTGGTGAAGCGGTGGCGCGCCTGCCCACGACGACGGACAGGGCTGTGTCCGGAGCCCTTCATGCTCACACGACGCCCGTCATAGGCTCGGTGGTCGGATATCGCTCACCCACCACCTTCGCTTGCCCCAGCGCGCCGGAATGAGGACCGCTCGTGGAACTGGCCGAGTACTCGGACTACGCCGTCCGCCTGGTCAACACCGAACAGTCGGCGCGAGACGCGGACCGGCTCACCTCGGTCGAGTCGGTCCGTGCCCTCTTCGGCGAAGCCTCCAGAGCGGCCCGGCGGGTGACGGACGCCGATGTGACCCGGTTCCGGTCGGTGCGGTCCAGATTGCGCGCGGTGTTCACCGCCGCGGACGCGGGCGATCACACCCTGACCGTGGACCTGCTGAACTCGCTGCTCATGGAGTTCCCGGTCAGCCCCCGGATCTCCGGCCACGACTACCTGGACGAGGAGGGGCGGCCCCGGTGGCACATGCATCTCGCCGAGCATCCGTCCAACGCCACCGCGGGGTACGCCGCCATGTCCGCGATGGGCCTCGCTTTTCATCTGACCAAGTTCGGGCCCGACCGGCTCGGAGTGTGCGAGGCCGCGCCGTGCCGCAACGCCTACGTCGACTCCTCGACCAACCGGTCCCGCCGTTACTGCTCCGAACGCTGTGCCACACGAGCCAACGTGGCCGCCTATCGGGCCCGCAAACGACGGGAGACCGAGGACGAGACCGGACCTGTCGACCTGGTGACGACGCCTGCCACTACGCCGAAGCGGTCCGCTGTGGCGCCTTCCGGCATCGGCTGAGCCGTCCTCCGCGCGGGCCGCTCGGAGAGGCTCCGGAACGGACCGGCTGCCCCGCCTCGGCGGGTGCCGCTGTCGTCGCGCCCGCCTGCCCGGGCGTGCTCACCCGCATCCGAACGTCGAGGTCGGCGCCCGGTAAAGTGCAGACCCATCGCCCTGACAACCGTTCCGAGCCCCGAGGTACGAGCAGTGACCCCCGCACGTCCCGACCCGTCCGCCGCCGTGACCGTAGTCGGGATCGGTGCCGACGGCTGGGAGGGCGTCCCGGAGACGTCCCGCGCCGCACTGCGCGAGGCCGAGGTCCTTCTCGGCGGTCCCCGTCAGTTGGACCTGCTGCCGGCGGAGTGCGCGGGGGAACGGGTCGCCTGGCCCTCACCTCTGCGTCCCGCTGTCCCCGGCCTCCTCGCCGCGCACTCGGGCCGTCGGATCGCCGTGCTGGCCAGCGGCGACCCGATGTTCTACGGCATCGGACGCGCCCTTACCGAGGTGGCAGGCGCTGTTCACGTCCTGCCGCACCCGTCGTCCGTGTCGTACGCGTCCGCCCGACTCGGCTGGCCCCTGGAGGACGTCGAGGTCGTCACCCTCGTCGGGCGCCCCACCGCCCGTCTCGCCGCCGCCCTGCACGAAGGCCGTCGGCTCCTCGTCCTCAGCGCCGACGCCTCCACCCCCGGCGAGGTGGCCGCACTCCTGCGCGACCGTGGCTTCGGACCCAGCCGGATGCGGGTGCTGGAACAGCTCGGCGGCGCGAAGGAACGTACGACCGGCCCGGCCACCGCCGACGACTGGGCCGAGGAGTCCGGCGACCCGCTCAACATCGTCGCCGTGGAGTGCCGCCGTGCCCCCGACGCTCTGCGCCTCGGCGCCGTACCGGGGTTGCCGGACGCCGCGTACGAGCACGACGGCCAGCTCACCAAGCGCCACATCCGGGCGGCCACGCTCGGCGTACTCGCCCCCGCCCCGGGGGAGTTGCTGTGGGACATCGGCGGTGGATCCGGTTCGATCGCGATCGAGTGGATGCGCACGCACCCCTCCTGCCGGGCGGTGACCGTCGAGCGTGACCCGGTGCGCGCCGAACGCATCGGCCGCAACGCCGACCGGCTCGGCGTGCCGACGCTTCAGGTCGTCACGGGCCGGGCCCCCGCTGTCCTGGCCGAACTCCCGTCACCCGACGCCGTGTTCATCGGCGGCGGACTCACCGCGCCCGGCCTCCTCGACGCCTGCTGGGAGGCGCTGCCGGCCGGCGGACGTCTCGTCGCCAACACCGTGACGCTGGAGTCGGAGGCGCTGCTCACCGACGCCTACCGGCGCTTCGGCGGTGAGCTGGTGAAGCTCGCGGTGGCGCACGCCGTGCCGGTCGGCGCCTTCACCGGGTGGCGGCAGGCGATGCCGGTCACGCAGTGGGCCGTACAGAAGAACCCTGAATCAGGAGCAGACAGATGACCGTGTACTTCATCGGCGCCGGACCCGGCGCCGCCGACCTCATCACGGTGCGCGGCGCCCGTACGCTCGCGGCCTGCCAGGTCTGCCTGTACGCCGGCAGCCTGGTCCCGCGCGAACTGCTCGCCGAATGCCCGCCGGACGCACGGCTGGTGGACACCGCCCAGCTCAACCTCGATGAGATCACCGCCGAGTTGATCCGTGCGCACGAGGAGGGGCGCGACGTGGCGCGGCTGCACTCGGGCGACCCGTCCGTGTTCAGCGCGGTCGCCGAGCAGATGCGGCGCCTCGACGCGGCCGGGGTGCCGTACGAGGTCGTACCGGGTGTGCCCGCCTTCGCGGCCGCCGCGGCCTCCCTGAAGAGGGAGCTGACCGTGCCGACTGTCGGCCAGACCGTCATCCTCACCCGCGTCGCCAACCGCGCCACCGCCATGCCGGACGGCGAGGACCTGGCCACCCTCGGCCGCAGCGGTGCCCTGATCGTGCTGCACCTCGCCGCGAAGTACGTGGACCGCGTGGTGGACGAGCTCCTCCCGCACTACGGCGCCGACTGCCCTGCGGCCGTGGTCGCTTACGCATCCCGCCCCGACGAACTGATCATCCGGGGCACCCTCGACGAGATCGCAGGGAAGGTCAAGGAGGCGGGTGTGCTGCGCACGGCCGTGATCATGGTGGGACGGACGCTGGGAGCGGAGCAGTTCCGCGACAGCCACCTGTACTCGCCCGAGCGGGAGCGGGAGCCGCACGTGTGCTGAACGCGTGGGGCCCGTGTCGGGGGCACCGGAACCGGACCGCGCCTGCCGGGAGCTGACGCCCGGCCTGCGGGACCTCTGCGGCCGGTCAGCCACTCGGACCTGGTCGCTACGCGGGCGTCAGGCCCTCCGGGTGCCCCGACCGACCGATCCGGCCGGGTCAGGCGGGCGCGTCGTGCGGGAGCGACAGGCGGCTGCGGGCGTGGATGAGGTTGACGTCCAGGAGCAGGTCGCGGCGGGCGAGCACCTCGTGCGGGGTTCCCTCGGCGACCAGGGTGTGGTCCTCGCCGAATACGACGCAGCGGTCGGCCAGCCGGTCGAGACTGTCCAGGTCGTGGGTGGCGTGCACGATGGTCTTGCCCGCCCTGCCGAGCTCCTCGATCAGCTCCATCAGCCAGACCTGGGTGCGCGGGTCGAGGGCCGCGGTCGGCTCGTCGAAGAGCAGGACCTCGGGGTTCATGGACAGCACACTGGCGATGGCGACCTTCTTCTTCTGCCCGCCGGACAGCTGGAACGGCGCCCGGTCGGCGAGATCGGCGATGCCGAGCAGCGCCATGACCTCGTCGACCCGCGCGGCCGCCTGGTCGCGGTCCAGATCGAGCTGGAGGGGGCCGAAGGCGATCTCCTCGCGGACGCTGGGGGAGAAGACCTGGGCGTCGGAGTTCTGCATGACGATGCCGAGCCGGGAGCGGAAGCCCCGGTTCATCTGCTCGTCCTCCAGGGTGTCCTCGGTGACCGGGTGTCCGAAGGCCAGGTAGCTGCCCCGGTCCGGGAAGACCAGACCGGCGAGCACCTTCAGCAGGGTGGACTTGCCGCAGCCGTTGGCGCCGAGCAGGGCGATGCGCTCGCCCTTGCGCACGGTCAGTGAGACTCCGTCCAGGGCCGGGTAGCGCTCCAGGTAGGAGTAGTGCAGGTCCTTGCAGACCAGCAGCGCGTCCGGCGAGTCGGCCGCATCGTGGCCGCAGTGGTCGTGGGGTTCAGTGGACAAGGAGACGTTCTCCCGTGACGACGAGGGCGGACACCGCGACGGCGGCCGCGAGGTAGAGGCCGTCGGCCGGGCGCAGGGTGAAGCGGTGCAGGACCTTGGCGTCGCCGGTGTAGCCCCGCGCGGTCATGGCCTGGTGCACCTCTTCCGACAGCTGGTGCGAGCGTCCGATCAGCGCCCCGGCCGAGGCGGCGAGGAAGGTGCGGGCGCTCCGGTCATGGCGGGCCGAGCCCAGGGTGCGGGCGGTGCGGGCCTGGTACATCTCGGTGACGCCGTTGAGGAGCAGGAAGATGTAGCGGTAGGCCATGCCGATGATCATGATGAACATCTTCGGCACGCCGAGGCCCCTCAGCGCGGCCAGCAACCGCACCCACGGTGTGGTCAGGGTCAGCAGCACCACCAGCGAGATGGAGACCGCGACCCGGCTGACCACCAGGGCGGCGCCGAGCAGACCCTGCCGGGTGAAGCCCTCGGGATGGCCGTTCCAGTGCCACAGCGTCCACACGACCTCTCCGTGGGTGACCACGGAGAGGGTCGCGGGCAGCACCATGATGCCGGTGAAGATGGGTACGAACAGCCAGACCCGTTTGACGAAGAACCCCAGGGGCAGGGCGGATGCCGTGGCGACGGCGAGCGTGGCGACGTAGAGGAGCAGCAGGGCCGGCACGGTGCGCAGGAGCGACGCTGCGACGAGCAGCACCACCGTGCCGACCACCTTCGCCCGGGGGTCGATCCGCTGGAGCAGGCCCGCGCGGGCGGCGGTGTCCTCGGTGAACATGACTTGTTGCAGCAACTGCGCGCCGGACGTGATGGTCTTGCGCAGATAGCTGCCTTTGGTCCGCTTCCCTATGCAGCCGCAGGGACACATGGCCAGTTCGCCCTGGAGCAGCCACTGCGGGGTGCGGAGCGGGGCGTCCTGTCCGGTGATCTGGCTCACGGGGTGCTCACCGCGGAGGATCCAGCCCCTGGCCGGTCGCCCGTTTCGTCGGCGCCGTCCGTCCCGCGACGGGACAGCCGCTGGACGGCCAGACCGATCAGGAAGATCGCGATGCCGATGGCCGCGATGCCGACGACAGCGGAGATGATGTAGCCGACCCAGGGGTGGGCGTCGTTGCTGAAGTCATAGCCGTCGAAGATCGCGTGGTGCCACCAGCCGGCGTACTTGTTCAGTCCGGTCGGCACGGCGCCCAGGTGGACCTTGGACAGGTCGAGGTCGCCTGGGGCGTCCTCGCCGAAGGCACCGCCGGGAGCCAGCAGGCCGAGCGGGGTGAGGACCACCATCAGGCCCACGGCCGCGGTGGCGACCGTGGCCGGCCGGAGCTTACGGCCTGCGGTGGCGCTCTCCTCGGCCGTCTCCGGGACGCCCGGGTGGTTCAGGCGCAGCAGCGGCAGGTTGGCGCGCTGGAGGTAGGCGACGACCCCGCCGGTGAGGATCGCCTCGGCGGCCCCCGCGACGGTGAGGTGGGCCAGGGCCATCGCCGGGATGGTCTGACTGAGGTGGTAGGGCGCATACAGCGGGGTGCCGGAGGCGTCGTGGAACAGGGACGGCTGGATCCCGAACTCGATCGCCGCGGCAAGTGCGGCCAGGTTGATGCCGACGTATCCGCCGATGGCGGCGGCAGCGACCCGGCGCCCGCTGGTCAGCTCGCTCCGCCCGGCGATCAGGCGGTACACCACGAGGGCGGTGAAAGGCAGGACGATCGCCATGTTGAAGACATTGGCGCCGTAGGAGAGGACACCGCCGTCGCCGAACAGCAGGGCCTGGAAGGCCAGCGCCACGCTGACGGCCAGTACCGCCGCCCAGGGACCGAGCACGATGGCGATCACCGCCGCGCCGACCGCGTGGGCGGTCGTCCCGTCCGGGATCGGCACGTTGAACATCATGGCCAGGAACGACACCGCCGAGAACACCGCCAGTGTCGGGACATGACGGTTGCGGACCACGCGCTTGACGCGCACGGCCGCGACGGCCAGGACCGGCACGGAGACCGCGTACCCGACCGCGCAGGTCTGGGGGCTGAGGTATCCGTCAGGTATGTGCATCGTTCCACCCGGTGTGAGGACGAGAGCGCGGTGGTCGGCTGATTCTGGCCGTTGCGCATGCCCATGGTCCTTGTTGCACAGACAATGCAACAACCAACTTTCCGCAAAGTGCGGCAGCCGCGCAACCGCGGAACACTCCCGTGCGTCCGCCGCTAGCGGACCGGGCTGCGGCCCACGACCGTGCCCGCCCGGTCGATGCAGATGACATCCACGACCACCGGCGCGCCGCGCAGCACGCTCAGCGCTTCGTCGCGTGCGGCCACCGCCACCAGATCGCCCAGTGGGACGCCGACGGCCAGGCACAGCTGGAGCGCCGCCAGGCCCGTGTTGGCGTGGACGATCTGGTCCGTGAGGGTTCCGTCGGCTCCGCCGCGCCGGGCCAGCGCGGCCAGGAAGTGCTTGTCCACCTGGGAGCGGGCGGAGTGCAGGTCAAGATGTCCGGCCGCCAGCTTCGACAGCTTGGCGAAGCCGCCGCAGATCGTCAGCCGGTCGACGGGGTGGCGGCGGACGTACTTCAGCACCGCGCCGGCGAAGTCCCCCATGTCGAGCAGGGCGTCCTCGGGCAGGCCGTACTCGGCGACGACGGTCCGCTCCGAGGTCGACCCGGTGCACCCGGCGACATGGGTCCGACCGGCAGCCCGCGCCACGTCCACGCCCCTCCTGATCGAGTCGATCCACGCCGAGCAGGAGTACGGCACGACGATGCCCGTGGTGCCGAGGACGGACAGTCCGCCGAGGATGCCGAGGCGCGGATTCCAGGTGGAGCGGGCGATCTCCTCGCCGTGGTCCACGGAGACGGTGATCTCGACATCCCCGCTGCCGCCGTGCCGCGCGGCGATGCCCGCCACGTGGTCTCGCATCATCTGCCGGGGGACCGGGTTGATGGCCGGCTCGCCGACGGGCAGCGGCAGGCCGGGACGGGTGATCGTGCCCACGCCGGGGCCTGCCCGGAACACCACTCCGGCGCCGGCCGGCAGTCGCCGGACCGTGGTCCGCACCAGTGCGCCGTGCGTGACGTCCGGGTCGTCGCCGGCGTCCTTCACGATCCCCGCCATCGCGGTCCCGCCGGTCAGCTCCTCGGCCGCGAGCGCGAACGACGGCGTCTGCCCCCGGGGCAGCGTGATGGTCACCGGGTCGGGAAAGGACCCGGTCAGCAGCGCGGTGTACGCCGCAGTCGTGGCCGCCGTCGCACAGGCACCCGTGGTCCAGCCGGGTCGCAGGCCGGTGTGCTTGAGTTGGGCGCCGCGCCCGCCCCGTGGCTCGCCGCTGACCGACGACCGATTCTCACTGCTCATGAACGGACCCGGACCTCCATGCACGTACTGATACTCGGCGGAACCACGGAGGCCCGCCGCCTGGCTGAATTGCTGTACGCCACCCCCGGCCTCGACCTGACCAGCTCCCTCGCCGGACGAGTGGCCGGCCCCCGGCTGCCCCCGGGCGGTGTGCGCGTCGGCGGCTTCGGCGGGGCCGAGGGACTGACCGCCTGGCTGCGCGAGCACGCGGTCGACGCGCTCGTCGACGCCACCCACCCGTTCGCCGGAAGCATGAGCTTCCACGCGGCGTGGGCCGCAACCACCGCCCAGGTTCCCCTGCTCGCCCTGCGCCGACCTGGCTGGGCCCCCGTCCCGGGCGACCAGTGGTACCAGGCGGACTCGTTGGAGGCGGCGGCGGAACTGCTGCCCTTGTACGGCCGGCGGGCGTTTCTGACCACCGGGCGGACGGGCCTGGCCGCCTTCGCACACCTGGACGAGATGTGGTTCCTGGTCCGGTCTGTCGACGCACCCGAGCCTCCGTACCCGTCCCGCATGGAGGTGCTGCTCGACCGCGGCCCCTTCCCCCTCGACGGGGAGCGCGAGCTGCTGCGCCGCCACCGCATCGACGTCCTCGTCACGAAGGACAGCGGGGGAGGGGCCACCGCACCGAAGCTGACGGCCGCCCGCGAGGCCGGGGTACCAGTGGTCGTGGTCCGGAGACCACCGGTACCCGAGGGCGTCGCGGCCGTGTCCGGCCCCGAGGAGGCGGCCCACTGGATCAGGAAGCGACTCGGCCGCGCCGACTGAGACGCGGTGGCGTTCCGGCCGTCCCGGCGGGGCGTGCGGTAGACCCTCGGACGCCCTGTACGTCACGCCTCTGGATACCGGCGCGGTGTCCAGACGACTTCCTCGCCGTCCCCGCGCCGTACGACCCGCGTCTGTGACGAGCCGACCAGCATGATCGTGCGCATATCGACCTCTGCGGGGTCCAGTTCGGCCAGCCGTACGATCCGCACCCGCTCCCCGGAGCCACCGACGTCCCGTGCGACCACGACCGGCGTCTGCGGCGCCCGGTGCTCCAGGAGCAGGTCGCGGGCCTTGCCCACCTGCCAGGTGCGGCTGCGGGAACCCGGGTTGTACAGGGCGAGCACCAGGTCGGCCGAGGCCGCCGCGCGCAGTCGTTCGGCGACGACCTCCCAGGGTTTGAGCCGGTCGGAGAGGGAGATCGTGGCGTAGTCGTGGCCGAGCGGGGCGCCCGCGCGGGCGGCGGCCGCGTTGGCTGCGGTCACGCCCGGCAGCACCCGCACCGGGATGTCCGCGTACTCCTTCTCCGAGGCGACCTCCAGGACGGCCGTGGCCATCGCGAAGATCCCGGGATCGCCACCGGAGACGACGGCCACCCGCCGCCCCCGCCGGGCGAGTTGGAGCGCGAACTCGGCCCGCTCGGACTCCACCCGGTTGTCCGAGCCGTGCCGCAGCTGACCGGGACGCACCGGCACCCGGTCCAGGTAGGTGGTGTAGCCGACCAGGTCGTCGGCGGCGGCCAGCGCACCCCGCGTCTCGGGTGTCAGCCACAACGGCCCGGCGGGACCGGTCCCGACCACGACGACCTCGCCCAGCTCCCGTACGACAGGCTCGGCGTCGACCTTGCTCGGCAGGACGGCCACCGAGAAGTACGGCACCGACTCCGGCTCCACGTCGGCCAGTTGAGCCAGCCGTTCGCCGGTCATCGTGGCTCGCTCGACATAGCGGGCCTCACCCAGCCGTCCCGAACTCTCCAGCGCGCTGCGGACCTTGGTGAAGGTGCGGCCCAGCTTCATCACCACGGCCGCGTCGGTGGCGGCGAGCCGGGCGGTCAGTTCTTCCTCGGTCAGGGTGCCCGGCAGGATCGTCAGCACCTCCTCGCCCTCCGCGAGCGGGGTGCCCAGGCGGGCCGCGGCGGCCGACACGGAGGTGACTCCGGGGATCACCTCGGTGTCGTAGCGGTCGGCGAGCCGCTTGTGCATGTGCATGTAGGAGCCGTAGAAGAGCGGGTCGCCCTCCGCGAGGACGGCGACCGTGCGGCCCGCGTCGAGGTGAGCGGCGAGCCGGGCCGACGCGGCGGTGTAGAACTCCTCCATCGCACCCTTGTAGCCGCCGGGATGGTCGGTGGTCTCGGTGGTGACGGGGTAGACCATCGGCTCCTCGATGTGGTCCTCGCGGAGGTGCTTCGCCGCGATCGAACGGGCGATGGAACGGCCGTGCCGGGCGCTGTGGTAGGCGATCACGTCCGCCTCGGCGATCACCTCGACGGCCCGCACGGTCATGAGGGACGGGTCGCCGGGGCCCAGCCCGACGCCGTACAGCCGACCCTTGGAAGTCTGCCCGCTCATTCTTCCTCGCTCGCGATCGCGTTGAGCGCGGCGGCGGCGATGGCACTGCCACCGCGACGGCCACGGACGACCAAGTACTCGAGTCCGGAGGAGTGTTCGGCGAGCGCGTCCTTCGACTCTGCGGCGCCCACGAAGCCGACGGGGACGCCGATGACTGCGGCCGGTCGGGGCGCGCCCTCGTCGATCATCTCCAGGAGGCGGAACAGGGCGGTGGGCGCGTTCCCGACGGCCACCACCGCACCTTCCAGCCGGTCCCGCCACAGCTCAAGGGCGGCGGCGCTGCGCGTGGTGCCCATCTTCGCGGCCAGTTCGGGGACGGCCGGGTCGGAGAGTGTGCAGAGCACGTCGTTGTCGGCGGGCAGCCGCTTGCGGGTCACTCCGCTGGCCACCATCTGCACGTCGGTGAAGATCGGCGCGCCGGCACGCAGGGCCTCGCGCGCGCGGGCCACCACGGCGGGCGTGTACGACAGATCCCGTACGAGGTCGACCATCCCGCAGGCGTGGATCATCCGGACCGCGACCTGGCTGACGTCGGCGGGCAGACCCGAGAGGTCCGCCTCCGTGCGGATGGTGGCAAAGGACTGGCGGTAGATCGCCGCGCCGTCCTTCTCGTACTCGAACACCGTGCTCCTACTGGTCATGAGAGTGGTCATGCGTGCGGGCCGCCGTCACAGCGGCGGCAAGCGACGAGGGATTGTGGTTCGTGTTCCGGGTGAAGCCGTCGTGTATGACGGAGACCTGGTAGCCGCCGTCCTTGGCGACGACGTCCACGTGATCGCCGCGCGGACGGCCGCAGCGGCGCTCGCAGCCGGACCAGTACACCGGAAGCCCGTCGGCCCTGGTGAGTGAGGCGGCCGCGTCCGTACGGACGTCCGCGTGCGACTTGGCGCAGCCGGGCCGCCCGATGCAGGCTCCGACACCGACCCATGGGGAAGTCGGGTCTGTGATCAGTCCCACGGCTGTGAGATGTGGGAGACGTGACACCGGAACCGTGGGAAGGATCACGCCCCGCCAGGGGGTCAGGCGCAGTTCGTGTACGGCGGATGCGGTGAGCTCGGACCACTGGGCGGCGGTGAGGCGGCCCAGTGGGGCGAGGACGGACAGGCTCGTCGTGCCGTCCGGAGCGGTGACGGGTCCGTACGGTGGTTCGGCGGTCACGCGCCAGGCCGGTCTGGCCGTCGGCTCCGCTGCCGGTAGTCGCCGTACGGTCTCGGAGAGCAGAACGCCTGTCTGTCCGGCGAGTTCGGACATCCGCCACGCGCGGCCGTCGGTGGTCTCCAGGAAGACCTCCGCCACCAGGACCGCTGCCCTGGGCGCTTCCTCGAATCTCACGGCCGCCACGGCATCGGACGCTCCGACGCGCAGCCACGCACCACCACCGGGCGCGGCCCGCAGCGTCACGTCGGCGCCGAGCCCGGCGACATCCCCGCGCCCGTCGTCGAGCGCGAACAGGAACCGCCCGGACAGCCGGGCCGCCGCCTCGCTCGCGCACAGCAGCTCGTCCAGGGCCCGCAGCCACGGCCGTACGTCGGCGAAGCCTTGTCCGTCGAGCCCGGACAGAGGTGAGGCCACGATGTTGCGCACCCGCTCGTGCCGCCAGGAGGGCAGCAGACCGACCGACTCCAGGCGATCGGCGAGGTCGGCGCCGCAGCCGGGCTCCAGCCCGCGGAGCTGGACGTTGCCCCGGGAGGTGAGGTGGAGTTCGCCGTCCCCGAGATCTCGTGCCGCACGACCGAGTACCTCGGCCTGATCCGCCCGCAGCACACCCCCTGGAATCCGGATCCGGGCGAGCGCGCCGTCGTCCGCCGCGTGCAGTCGCAGTGCGCCCGGGCAGGCGTCATCGCGGTCCCGTGAGACCACTGTGGCCTGGGGCGACGGAGAGCAGGACGGCGTGGACACGGCGGCGAGCATACCTATCGTCTCGCGATGTGTATGCCCCCACCCCTTGTGGCGGCCCTTACTATGCTCCTCGGTGGATCATCCGGTCCGCCGACGCCACGACGGCGACAGGGGAGGAAGCCGGTGCGAGTCCGGCGCGGTCCCGCCACTGTGAGCCCGCCCCTCCCGAGGGCCGTGCGAGTCAGGAACTCCCGCCGTCCGACACCGCCCGGGGCGCGGACACCCCGAGGAAGGCCGACGCCGCATGATCCTGCTCCTGTCGACGTCCGACACCGACCTGCTGAGCGCCCGCGCGGCGCGCGGCCCGGTCGCGTACCGCTTCGCCAACCCGTCCCGGCTCCCGCTCGACGACCTGCCCGCGCTCCTCGACGGCGTCCAGCTGGTCGTCGTACGCCTCCTCGGTGGCCTGCGCGCCTGGGAAGACGGCCTCGACCTGCTGCTCTCCGTCGGCCGTCCGGTCGTCGTCCTCACCGGTGAACAGGCCCCGGACGCCCAGCTGATGGCGGCCTCCACGGTCCCCGTCGGCATCGCCGCCGAGGCGCACGCCTACCTCGCCCACGGCGGTCCCGCCAACCTGGAGCAGCTCGCCCGCTTCCTGTCCGACACGGTTCTGCTGACCGGTCACGGCTTCGACGCACCGGCGCCCGCGCCGAGTTGGGGCCCGCTGGAGCGCGAGTTGCGGGCTTCGGCCGGCCCGACGGTCGCCGTGCTCTACTACCGGGCTCACCACATGAGCGGCAACACGGCGTTCGTGGGCGCTCTGTGTGACGCGATCGAGGAGGCGGGCGGCCGGGCGCTCCCGCTGTACGTCGCGTCGCTGCGGACCCCCGAGCCCGAGCTGATCTCTGCGCTCGGTGTTGCCGACGCCATCGTCACCACCGTCCTCGCGGCGGGCGGTACCAAGCCCGCCGAGGCGTCCGCCGGTGGTGACGACGAGTCCTGGGACGCGGGCGCGCTGACCGGCCTTGACGTGCCGATCCTCCAGGCCCTGTGCCTGACCGGCTCCCGTTCTGCCTGGGAGGAGAGCGACGAGGGCGTCTCCCCACTGGACGCGGCCAGCCAGATCGCCGTCCCGGAGTTCGATGGCCGTCTGATCACGGTGCCGTTCTCCTTCAAGGAGATCGACGAAGACGGGCTGCCCGCCTACGTCGCCGACCCCGAGCGGGCGGCTCGCGTGGCCGGGATCGCCGTACGCCACGCACGCTTGAGGCACATTCCGGCCGCCGACAAGCGGGTGGCCCTGGTCCTGTCGGCGTACCCGACCAAGCACTCCCGGATCGGCAACGCGGTGGGCCTGGACACGCCCGCCAGCGCGGTCGCCCTGCTGCGCAGGCTGCGCGCGGAGGGCTATGTCTTCGGGGATGTTCCCGGCATGGAGTCCGGCGACGGCGACGAGCTGATCCGCGCGCTCATCGAGGCCGGCGGGCATGACCAGGACTGGCTCACCGAGGAGCAGCTGTCCCGCAACCCGGTACGCATCCCGGCGGCGGACTACCGGCGGTGGTTCGCCACGCTCCCGGAGGAGTTGCGCACGGCCGTCGAGGAGCACTGGGGCCCGGCGCCCGGCGAGATGTTCGTCGACCGCAGCCGCAACAAGGAAGGCGACATCGTCCTCGCGGCCCTCCGCTTCGGGAACCTGCTGATCCTCATCCAGCCCCCGCGCGGCTTCGGCGAGAACCCGATCGCGATCTACCACGACCCCGATCTCCCGCCCTCCCACCACTACTTGGCCGCCTACCGCTGGATCCAGGCCGACCCTGCGGACGGTGGCTTCGGCGCCGACGCGATGATCCACCTCGGCAAGCACGGCAACCTGGAGTGGCTGCCCGGCAAGAACGCCGGACTGTCAGCCGCCTGCGGCCCCGACGCGGCCCTCGGCGACCTGCCCCTGATCTACCCGTTCCTGGTCAACGACCCCGGCGAGGGCACCCAGGCCAAGCGCCGCGTGCACGCCACCCTCGTCGACCACCTCGTGCCGCCGATGGCCCGCGCCGATTCCTACGGCGACATCGCGCGACTGGAGCAACTTCTCGACGAGTACGCCCAGATCGCCTCGATGGACCCGGCGAAGCTCCCGGCCATCCGCGCCCAGATCTGGACCCTCATCCAGGCCGCCAAGCTCGACCACGACCTGGGCCTCGACGACCGCCCGGAGGACGACGGCTTCGACGACTTCCTCCTCCACGTCGACGGCTGGCTCTGCGAGGTCAAGGACGCCCAGATCCGCGACGGCCTGCACGTGCTGGGCAACCCGCCCGCCGGCGCCGACCGCGTCAACCTCGTCCTCGCCATCCTCCGCGCCCGCCAGATCTGGGGCGGCACAGCGGCCTTGCCCGGCCTGCGTGAGGCCCTCGGTCTGGACGAGTCCGCCGCGACCCGTACGACGGCCGACGCGGCGGAGGAACAGGCCCGCGCCCTGGTGCAGTCGATGGAGGACGCTGACTGGGACCCAGCCGCCGTACCCACCGAGCACGGCGAACAGGTCGCCGCCGTCCTGGAGTTCGCCGCCCGCGAGGTCGTCCCGCGCCTCGCCGCGACCACGGCTGAACTCGACCACACCGTGCACGCGCTGGCCGGTGGCTTCGTGCCCGCGGGCCCCTCCGGCTCCCCGCTCCGCGGCCTGGTCAACGTCCTGCCGACCGGCCGCAACTTCTACTCCGTCGACCCCAAGGCCGTCCCCTCCCGCCTCGCCTGGGAGACCGGACAGGCACTCGCCGACTCCCTGTTGGAGCGTTACCGCACGGACAACGGCGAGTGGCCGACCTCCGTGGGTCTGTCGCTGTGGGGCACGAGCGCGATGCGCACGGCTGGCGACGACGTGGCCGAGGCCCTTGCCCTGCTCGGTGTCCGACCGGTCTGGGACGACGCCTCCCGCCGAGTGACGGGCCTGGAACCCATCCCATATGAGGAGTTGGGCCGCCCGCGCATCGATGTGACCCTGCGCATCTCGGGCTTCTTCCGCGACGCCTTCCCGCACACGATCGGGCTGTTGGACGACGCCGTACGCCTGGCTGCCTCCTTGGATGAACCGGCCTCGGTGAACCACGTACGGGCCCATGTCCAGTCCGAGTTGGCGGACCACGGCGACGAACGCCGGGCCACCACCCGTATCTTCGGCTCCCGCCCCGGCACGTACGGCGCCGGACTGCTCCAACTCATCGACTCCCGCGACTGGCGAACCGACGCCGACCTCGCCGAGGTCTACACGGTCTGGGGCGGCTACGCCTACGGCCGCGAACTCGACGGCCGCCCGGCCCGCGAGGAGATGGAGACGTCGTACAAGCGCATCGCGGTCGCCGCCAAGAACACCGACACCCGCGAGCACGACATCGCCGACTCCGACGACTACTTCCAGTACCACGGCGGCATGGTCGCCACCGTCCGCGCCCTGCGTGGCACCGCGCCAGAGGCGTACATCGGCGACTCCACCCGCCCCGAGACGGTCCGCACCCGCACCCTCGTTGAGGAGACCTCCCGCGTCTTCCGCGCCCGGGTCGTCAACCCCAAGTGGATCGAGGCGATGCGCCGCCACGGCTACAAGGGCGCCTTCGAACTCGCCGCCACCGTGGACTACTTGTTCGGCTACGACGCCACCACCGGCGTGATCGCCGACTGGATGTACGACAAGCTCACCGAGACGTACGTCCTGGACCCCGTCAACCGCGAGTTCCTCCAGCAGGCCAACCCCTGGGCCCTGCACGGCATCGCCGAGCGTCTCCTTGAGGCGGAGTCGCGCGGGATGTGGGAGAAGCCGGACGCGGCCGTACTGGAGGAGCTGCGGCGTATCTACCTGGAGACGGAAGGGAACCTCGAAGGCGACGGATGACGGAATCAGCCGCTATTGCGAGTTGTTCGCAATAGCCTCTACATTGCAGTAAGCCTGGTGTGGGGCCTCGTCCCGCCTGACAGCGTCCGTTCCATGACGGCGCCCCGCACCCGGCCTCGCTCAGTCGCCGCAGTCGGCGCACCAGCCGTAGACGAGCAGTGATCCCGAGGAGTCGGGCCGTAGCCCCGTCAGCTCCTCGATCCTCCCCACCGCCTCCGTGAGGTGCAGGCTCGCGAGACCCTCCACGTGGCCGCACTTCCGGCACACGGTGTGGTGGTGCGGCTCACCCGTGAGGCCGTAGCGCGCCGGTCCGGGCCCGTGCACGGCGTGCACCAGTCCGGCGGCGGTCAGGGTCTCCAGGGTGCGGTAGACCGTGGCGGGATGGATGACGCTTTCGGATCGCGCGAGTTCGGCCCAGGCTTCCGCGATGGACAGATGGCGTCCGGAGTCCGCCAGCAGCATCAGTACCCGCAGCCGCGCCGGAGTGCACCGCAGCCCGAGCCGCCTCAGCCGAACCCGCGGTTCGTCCGGTGCCGCCGTACGGTCGTGTTCCGTCTGCGGGGCCACGCTCACGCTGCCGCCTCTCCCGAGCCGGGGCCTGCGCGAACGGACGGTCAGGGCACGGCTCATCGACTGCCGAATGACACCAGACTGCCGCACAAAGGTTATTGCGATCCTCTTGCAACAGCAAAAGGGGCCCCATGAGTCCGCCGCGACCGGCCTCCGGTCCTAGGACCAATGCCCGAGCGGCCAGTAGGATGCGTTGCTGCTAGCGTGCAACTGCACATGAGTGGCAATAGTGTCGGAGGACATTGGACATGGCGGTTTACACGCTCCCGGAGCTTCCCTACGACTACGCAGCGCTCGAACCGGTCATCAATCCGCAGATCGTCGAGCTGCACCACGACAAGCACCACGCCGCGTATGTCAAGGGCGCGAACGATACGCTGGAGCAGCTGGCGGAGGCCCGGGACAAGGAGCAGTGGGGCTCGATCAACGGCCTGGAGAAGAACCTGGCCTTTCACCTTTCCGGGCACATCCTGCACTCGATCTACTGGCACAACATGACCGGTGACGGCGGTGGCGAGCCGCTGGCCGCCGACGGCGTGGGTGACCTGGCGGACGCGATCGCCGAGTCCTTCGGGTCTTACGCGGGCTTCAAGGCGCAGCTGACCAAGGCCGCCGCGACTACCCAGGGTTCGGGCTGGGGCGTCCTTGCCTACGAGCCGCTCTCCGGTCACCTGATCGTCGAGCAGGTCTACGACCACCAGGGCAATGTGGGCCAGGGCTCGACCCCGATCCTGGTCTTCGATGCCTGGGAGCACGCCTTCTACCTCCAGTACAAGAACCAGAAGGTCGACTTCATCGACGCCATGTGGGCCGTCGTCAACTGGCAGGACGTGGCCAAGCGCTACGCCGCCGCCAAGGAGCGCGGCGACAGCCTGCTGCTCCGCCCGTGACGCCGTAGCCGCGTCGCCACAGACGTCCTGCTCGTGATCGTCTTCTCAACCTTCACTTGCAGGCGGTAGGAAGAAGGGCTCCCGCGAGGACGTGACTCGCGGGAGCCCTTCTGTCGTTCCTGGTGTCCCTGTACGGGTGTCTCCCGGAGCTTGGATTCACCCGCTCTGTGGCTGCGTGCTCGTCGCGACCCCGCGCGGCAGCAGGCTCACCGCGAGCACGGGCAGGGCCGCGAGAAGGGCCCACGGCACGGCTGCCGGCAGTCCCGTGTCGAGCAGGAGCCCGGTGGCAGAGCTGCCGAAGAGGACGATCACACCGGAGACGGAGGAGAGCGCGCCCATGTAGAGGCCGATGCGCCCCTCCGCGGCGAGGTCGGGCACCCAGGCGCGGGCGGCGGGCACGATCAGCATCTGGCCGAGGGTGAGCAGTACGACGTACCCGCAGGCCGGCAGCAGGCCCGTGAGGCCGGTCCAGCCCGCTGGGCGTGCCGCCGCCACGACGGCGAATCCGGCGGCGACCAGCAGGAGCCCGGCTGCCATGCAGCGGCGCAGGTCGAGGCGGTCCGCGGCCCATCGGGAGACCGGGAGCTGTGCGAACACCACGAGCAGGGACGACAGGGCGAACAGCCAGGACAGCGGTGCCTGGGAGCCGGCCGCCCGTTCCACCTCGTCGGGCAGCGCGAGGTAGAGCTGGTTGTAGGCGAGGAGGTAACTGCCGTAGGCGCAGCACAGGGCCAGGAAACGACGGTTGCGCAGCAGTTCGCGCAGACCGCCCCGCTCCCGTGTCCGTACCCTGCCGGGGATGTGCTGGGGCATCAGCCACAGGTGTCCGGCGAGGACGAGGACGAAGACACCGGCTCCGGCGAGACAGGCCGTGCGGAAGTCCACGGCGAGCAGCAGTCCGCCGAGCAGGGGGCCGACGAAGGCGCCGGCCTGCCCCGCGGCGGAGAACAGGGCCAGCACCCGGGTGCGGGAGCCGTGGCCGTCCGCTTCCCACACCACCGCCTGCCGGGCCGCCTCCGACTCCACGGCCGGGGAGAAGAGCGCTGCGGCGAACCCGATCAGGAGCACCGAGCCGATCACGGTCCAGGTCGCGTGCGCGAACCCCAGCCAGGCGAACCCGGCGATCCGCAGTCCGCAGCCCACCAGGACGACGGGCCGTACCCCGTACCGGTCGACGAGCCAGCCGCCGACCACGAAGAGTCCCTGCTGGCTGAATGTCCGCAGCCCCAGGACGAAGCCGACCAGCCAGCCCGCCATGCCGATCGCCGTGCCGAGGTGCTCGGCGAGGAACGGGAGCACGGCGAAGAAGCCGATGTTGAAGGCGAGCTGGGTCAGGACCAGCAGCCGTAGCAGCGGAGAGAGTTGCCGCCAGACGCGTTCGCGCGGGGGCTTGGGGGCGGCGGTGGGGGACTTGTCCGGGAGCCGCGAGAAGAGGCCGGTCATCGAGAGGAGTCCGTCAGGGAGTGCGGGCGGGGGAGGTCAGGAGAAGCGGCCGTGGGGCCGGCTCGGGTTCGGAGGGAGGCTCGGCCGGCCGCTTCGGCTGCGGCCCGCGCCGGGGCAGGCGGAGGCCGCCGGCCGCCGTGACGGCGAGCGCGCCGAGCAGGGCGAGGACGGCGGCGGGGGCCAGGACGGCCCAGGGGGCGCGTTCGAGGTAGGGCTGGTTCTCGGCCAGCAGCAGGCCCCACTCGGGGGACGGCGGCTGGGTGCCCAGGCCGAGGAAGCCGAGCGAGGCCAGCCCCAGGGCGATCCCGGGCAGCCGGAGCAGGGCGTGGCGGACGACGGGCGGCAGGACGGCGGGGAGCAGTTCGTGCCGGAGCAGGTAGCCGGGTCCGGCACCGAGGGCGCGGGTCGCCGTCAGGTGCAGGGTCGCGCGTTCCTGCCGTAGGAGGGACGAGGTGTGGGTGGCCAGCGGTGACCAGGCCACGACGGCCACGGCGAGCGCCGGTGTCCACGGCCCGCTGCCCGCGACGCCGGTGACCAGGAGCGCGGCCAGCACGGGCGGTACGGCGTTGACGGTGTCGACCAGCGGCCCGGACAGCCGGGGCAGCAGGCCCAGCAGGACGCCGGCCAGTAGCGCGGCGGCGCTCACGGCGAGGGCGGTGCCGAGGGTGCTGAGTGCGCCGTGCGCGATCCGCGCCAGCACGTCCCGGCCGAGGGCGTCGGTGCCGAACGGGTGCGCGGCGGAGGGGGCCTGAAGGCGGGCGGTGGTGTCCAGCGCGAGCGGGTCGCGGGGCAGGCCGAGGGCGATGACGGCGGCGAGCAGCAGCCCGTACACCAGGGGTACGACACGGGGTGCGGGCGGTGTGGGCCGGTGCAGGGAGTGCAGGGCGCCGTCGCGCAGCGCGGGCCCGGTCAGCCGGCGCACCCCGAGCCGGGCCAGCAGGGCGGCCAGGGCCGCGAGGACGACGAGCGCGAGCGTGCCGGTCTGGAGGACGGGCAGGTCCTGGGCGAGGGCGGCTCGCAGGGTGAGCCGGCCTAGGCCGGGGATGTCGAAAATCTGCTCGACGGCGACCGCTCCGCCGGTCAGGCCGACCACGAACAGACCCAGGTTGGGCAGCAGTCCGGGCACACAGCGGCGCAGTGCCTTCCGGGCCACGGACGCAGGCGGGACCCCGCGCGCGGCGGCGGCCAGTGCCCAGGGCTCGGCGAACGCGGAGGGCAGCAGATCGTCCAGCATCCGCCCGAGGATCGCCCCCGCGGGCAGGCCGAGGGCGAGGGCGGGCAGGATCATCCACCGCGGGCCGTACCAGCCGAGCGCGGGCAGCCAGCCCAGCTGTACGCCGATGACGGACGCCAGTACGGAGGCGACGAGGAATTCGGGCAGCGCGGCAAGCGTCGCCGAGCCGGTGCCGCCGGGTCCGCGACCGCCGAGTCGGCGCCGCGAACCCAGGTACAGGGTGCGGGCGCAGATCGCTCCGGTGGTGAGAAGGGCGACGACGACGGCGCCGGCCATCAGCAGCAGGGAGGCCCCGAGCGCCTGCACGACGGCGGGCAGTACCTCCGTGTCCGACACCCATGACCGGCCCGCGTCCCCGCGCAGCAACCCGCCGAGCCACTGTCCGAGCAGGTGCAACGGGCCCTCGTCCAGGCCGAGTTCGTTCCGGATGGCGCGCAGGGTCTCGGGTGTCGGCGTCCGCTCGGCGGAGCGGGCCTTGAGCACGGTCAGCGCCGGGTCGGTGCGCGAGAGCCACGGCAGCAGACCGATCGCGCAGACGAGGGAGGCCGTGAGCACCGCCCGCCACAGCAGGGTGGTGCCGCCGCCCCGCGCCGCTCGGCGCAGGGCGGCGACGGACCTGGCGGCGGCGCTCAGCGCCGGGTCCCGATGCCGACGAACTCCCGCTCGTACGGGTCGAGAACGGCACCCTTGACGGCCGTGTCGATGCCCGTGACGACCTTCAGGTGCACGAGAGGGATCACCGCGTCGGTGCCGAGGATCGCGGCCTCCGCCTTCATGGCCGCGTTCTGCCGCTTGCCCGGGTCGGACTCGGCCCCGGCGGCGGTGACCAGCCTGTCCACGTCCTTGTCGCACAGGAACGCCAGGTTGTAGGAGCCGTCGCAGGTGAAGTCGCTGGCGAGGACGGTGACCGGGTCTCCGGTGTCGAGCATCATGTTGCGGGACACCACGGCCGCGTCGAACTTCTTGGCCAGCAGGTCGCTTTCGAGCCGGGCGTAGGTACGCACCTCCAGCTTGACCGTGAACCCTGCCTTCTGAAGCTGTTGCTGGAGCACCTGGGCGGTCTCCGGCAGCTCGGGCCGGTCGCTGTAGGTGGCGATGGTGATGCTCTTGCCCTTGGGGCTGGTGGCCTTCGCCCGGCCGGTCGGCTCGGTCCGCTTGCCGGAGGCCCAGGTCAAAGCGGGACCGTAGATGCCCTGGGCGGGCTCGGCGTACCCCTCGAAGACGCCCTTGGCGACGGCCGAGGTGTCGATCGCCTCCCGAGCGGCGGCGCGCAGCCCGGCATCCTTGAACACGCCGGCCTGGGTGTTGAGGAACAGGCTGGTGTTGCGGGCGGTGTTGATCGGGTGGACGGTGGCCTTCTCGAGAGAGGCGACCTGGGCCACCGGAACGGCCTCGGCGATGTCCACGTCGCCGGTGCGCAGGGCGTTGGCGCGGGCGGTGCCGTCGGAGACGAACTTGGCGTCGATGCCGGACGCCTGGGCACGGCCGCCCCAGTAGTCGTCGAAGCGGTCCAGGGTGGCCGCCGTATCGCCGGTGATCTTGGTGAACTCGAAGGGACCGGTGGCGGTGCCGACCGGGTTCACCTTGCCGTCCTTGCCGTACGCCTTCGGGGAGAACACCGCGAGGCTCGGGTTGGTCAGCCGCAGCGGCAGGACGGGGTCGGCCTCGGCGGTGGCGACCTTGACCTGGTCGTCGCCGACGGCCTGTGCCGTCAGCTTCACGCCGGAGATCGCGGCGGGTGCGGGTTCGGCCGCGGCGGCGTGGGTGAGCGCGGAGGCGACGGCCTTCGCGGTGACCTCGGAGCCGTCCTGGAACTTCGCGTCCCGCAGGGTGAACACCCAGCTCTTGCCGCCCTGTTCGCTGCTCCACGACTCCGCGAGCGCCGGGACCGCGGTGCCGTTGGCGTCGAGGCGGGTCAGTCCCTCGACGACCCCGAGCCGGGACAGGTCGAAGGCGTCCTGGCCGTAGGGGGAGTAGCTCTCGGCGGGCGGGAAGGCGAGGGCGACACTCAGACGTCCCCCGTCACCGGAGCCGGAGCCCGAGGACGAGTCGTCGCCGGAGGAGGAGAAACAGCCGGCGAGCAGCGGCGTGAGCAGCAGGCCGGCTATCAGGCGTGGGCGGGGAGATCGCATGGTCCTCGTTCTGTCTTTTCGGTGGCTTCGTGGGCGTCGTCGCCCCACATTAGGTGAATATGGTTTTCATTTAGTGTAGAGGGATCTCGAAGTGCACGACTCCGCTGCCGCCGTCGGGCAGTTCCTCCCGCTCGTCGCACACGACCTTGCCGAGCGTCTGCCACAGTCCCATCGCGCCGGGCGAGTGCGGATACGTGTGCAGATACACGGCTCGGTAGCCGCCGTCCGCCCGGGCGAAGTCCAGCAGGCCGTCCACCAGCCGTCGGGCCAGCCCGTGTCGGCGGTGCTCCGGCCGCACGTACACCCGCCGCAGTTGTGCGGTACCGCCCGAGGGATACCGCTCGGCCAGCCATCGCGGGTTCGGTGGATGCTCCGGCCCGCGCGCGTCGAGCGCGGCCGTGGCGGCCACGGTCCCGTCGCGGTCGTCCACCGCGACCAGCAGGGTGTGCCGGGGCGGGGAGACATAGAAGGACTCGGGGTCGACGATGTCGGCGTGCCAGCGCGGCACGTACCCGGTGCCGAAGTCGCGGTAGACGGTGTCGAGCATCACCGCGCGGGCTTCACCGAGGTCCGCGGGCGTGGCTGTTTTAATGCGGTATTCAAGCACCTGCGAATCATATGCAGCAGCTCTGTGGACCCGGCTCGTCCCCGGAAGGGGGCGGAGGGCGTGTGTGACGTGTCTCACCGGCGCATCCTGGCGTTCGGTGACTGACCGGACCCGAACAGCGGTGTCCCCTGCTCGGCGGCTGAGTCGGGCGGACCGGTACCTACGACCCGAGCGCGATGGTGGGACGGTGCGCGTTCGTCTCCAGCCGACTGCGGAACGCTGTCGAAGCAGAACCGGTCGACGATCACCGTGCTCTGGCGACTCGCTTCGGCTGGCCCTAGGATTCCAGGGCTTCGCGTCCAGCACGACAGCAGCCAAGGCATGGGACGCGGACGGACAACCACAACTGCACAGGCGCACAGCTGGGGGAAGCCGGTGGGAGTCCGGCGCTGACCTGCAACCGTGTGCGGCCCGTTGGGGCTGTGAGTCGGGATACCCGGCGTGTGCCGTCAGCACCGCTTCCACTGTCATGGTCTGCAGCGCGAAGCCGAGAGCCAGGGGCGCGCTCATGCGCGGGTCCTCGGGGCGACGGGCTGCGGCCGCCCGTACCAGGAAGGCTCAGCCTTGCAGCGCATATCCACACGACGTGGTCTGATCACCACGGCCGCCCTTGGTCTCGCCCTCGCCTCCGCGCCCGCCGTCGCCCACGCGCAGGAATCCACGGACACCAACGCCCCGGTCAAGGTGACCCTGACCGTGCAGGGGCCGGACGGCCTGCTCTTCAAGGGGAAGGTCAGAACGAAGGGGCACGACGTCACGACCGCCACCGGCGGTACCCACAGATGCGACGGCACCAACGGCGGAGCCAACCCCACCGCCGTCCCGACCCCGACGGCAGCCCTCGACGATGCCGCCCGCAAGCGGCACTTCACCTGGGACGGCACCTGGTACGCGTCCTTCGACGACTACTCCGTCGACACCATCAAGAACGTCGACGGGGGAGGCGTCGCCTACTGGAACATCTCCGTCAACGGCACGTCCACGCCGGTCGGCGGCTGCCAGTTCAAGCTGAACCCCGGGGACAAGGTGGCCTTCACCTGGACGGCGTTCTGAGCGCAGGGAAGGGGCGGGCTTCCGCCGGCGTGACCGGCTCGCCGACCTTCACCTCGTGCAGGACGTGAGCCAGCACCTCCGCCCCACGCACCACCCGCGGTCCTGGACGGTTGAAGTACGACGGACCGTCCAGGACCCACACCCGGCCCGCGCGCACGGCCGGCAGCTCCTCCCACCCGGGTAGTCCCGTGAGCAACTCGCTCTCGCGCAGGGTGCGTTCGGGTGGGAAGCCGCACGGCAGGACGAGCAGTACGTCCGGGCGGGCGGCGCGGACCGACTCCCAGGTCATCGGCTTGGTGTGCTCGCCTGCGGCGGCGAGGAGCGGGGTGCCGCCCGCCGCCGTGATTTGCTCGGGCACCCAGTGCCCTGCGGGCCACAGCGGGTCCAGCCACTCGATCGCCACGACCCGGGGGCGGGCGCGGTCCGCTACCGACGCGCGGACCGTCTCCATGCGGGCGGCGAGTTCGGCCCGGTGCTGCTCGGCCCGTTCCCGTACGCCGAGCAGGTCGCCGACCGTGACCAGGCAGTCCAGTACGTCGGCCAGCGTGCGCGGCTCCAGGCTGAGCACCCGGGTGTCGGCGTCGAGCAGGCGTACCGTCCGGCTGACCTTCTCGTACGAGACCGCGCACACGTCGCACAGGTCCTGGGTGAGCACGACATCCGGGCGCAGGGCCGCCAGCGCCTCGGTGTCCAGGGTGTAGAGCGACGACCCCGAGTGCGCCGAACCGCCGACCGCGTCGGAGATCTCCCGGCTGCTGAGCCGGTCCTGGTCGAGGTCGGCGCCGGTCACGACGGGGACGGCCGCCACCTCGCGCGGCGGCCAATCGCATTCGTGGGTACGGCCGACGAGCTGGTCCGACAGCCCCAGCTCGGCGACGATGTCGGTCGCGGCGGGCAGCAGGGAGACGATGCGCATGCCGCGACCCTACGACCGTACGGCCGCCGTCAGGCGCCCCAGCGCACCGCGATCGTGTCACCGACGCCCACGACCGTCTGCCGTGCGGCGCCTGTGAACGACGAGCCGTCGATGCTCGCCTTCCATGTGCTGGAACCGCTGTTGGCCTTGCCGTTGAGGGAGGTGATGGTGCCCGTTCCGGAGGACGGGGTCACGGCGGTGACACACCCGGACGGGGTGCCCGCGCTCACGGCCGCGTCGAGGACGGCGCCGAGCGTGGTCGTGGCACCGGTCGGGGTGAGCGCGACGGAGCACACCTTCAGGTTCCCGGCGCCGTCGTCCACGGTCAGCGCCACCTTCGTCGCCGTACCGGAGGTGAAGGACGACTGGCCCACCCACTGCGGGGCACCGGCGGTGGTCGGGACGGGCGGGGTGGCGGTGAAGCCGCCCCCGGCCACCGCGCGCAGGCCGTCGATGGACGCGTACGCCGACGGACTCGTGTCGCTGGGCAAGTACTTGAAGCCGCCGCCCGGGTTGAACTGCTGCGCGATCAGGAAGTCGACCGGGGTCTTGCCCATCGAGGTGAGGAAGTCACCGGTCTGCGGGTTGATGCCACAGGCGTTGAGGCCGGACACGGCCCAGCCGTTGGAGTCGGTGTTGACGCCGAACATGGCGTTGAAGGCACCCGTGCTCGCCACCAGCTTGCTCTTCAGGAACGCCTTGGCCTGCACGATGTCGGTGTCCGTGTTCGGCACGCCCGACACGCACAGCGCCGCCATGGCCGCGCCGGTCATGTCGATGTCGCTCGCGGCGGCGAGCTGGGTGGCGTTGCCCTCGGCCTTGCTGTAGTTCCAGCCGCCGTCGTTGTGCTGGTTGGCGCGCAGCCGGGTGACGATCGCATCGCGCAGGGACTGCGGGACGCGGACCTGACCGGATGTCGTCTTCGCGCCGCTCAGGGCCAGTGCGGCGAAGACCGTGCCGTTGAAGTTGGCCGACGGGCCGAAGTAACCGGCCTCCGAGGACTGCCAGTAGCCGTAGATGTCGGCGATCAGGTTGCGGGAGGCGGAGACGCGGGCCGGGTCGATGCCTGCGGCGTAGGCGTTGAGGGTGGCGCGTTCGTAGTCGGTGACGACGGGGGAGGAGGACGGCCAGCCGCTGGTGGAGAGCAGGTTGCGGTAGATGGTTCTCGCGTTCTTGGTGGTGTCGCCCCCCGGTGTCACGTCCACGGCGGCGGTTCCGGCCGCGGCGAAGGCGCTGAACGCCCACTCGTTGGACAGCCCCGACCCGGCGTACGAACCATCCGCCGCCTGAAGGGACTTGAGATAGGTGACGCCGTTCGTCTTCGAGGTGGCGATCTGCGCCGGGGTGGCGGTCGCCGCGGCGGGCAGGGCGGTCATGGCGAAGGCGCCGAGCGCCGCGGCGGCGACGAGGGCAGGGCGACGGTACATGGCGTGCTCCTTGGATGAAGGACGCCGACCGGCCCCGTGCCGACTCCGGGGAGCGGCGGGCGGGCCGCCGTCCGGGACGCGTGGACGGGCTGCCAAAGGTGCTGCACCGCTTGGGCATTCGGGCTCGGGACGACCCCCTGCCGTCCCACACCGCTGCGCGTCAGCCCCGGACTCCCACCGGGTTCCCCCACTCGGCAGTGCGGGACGGTACCCGACCGGCACCCGCGTGGCCAGAGGGACCCCCGTCACGCTGTGCCACTCCTTGACGCTTCCTGTGAACCATGTTCAAATCCGCCTGATACGCAACAAGTTCCAGGGGAAGCCGGTCGAAAACCGGCGCTGACCCGCAACCGTGGGCCCGGCACACGCCGGGCGAGCCGGAATGCCTGGAGCGTGATCCGAGCAACGAACGCCGTCGCGGACTACGGCGTGGTGCGACCAGCTCTCGTGCGGGGGAACTCCCCTGACCACGAGGGCCCTCTGCCACGCTTCCGTCCCGCGCCGGACAGGGGACGAGGGGGCGGCAGTGAGGACCGGAGAGCGAAGAGACGGGCGGACGGGCACAAGACCCGCTCCCTGGACGGCACTTGCCACCGCACTGCTGGTCATCACAGCCGCCTGCGTGGCCTTCCTGACCACGATCGCCCCGGCCTCGGCCGACCCGATCGGCGACTGCACCGCCACCAAGGGCGCTGTCCTGGCAGTGGACTTCAAGCCGTTCGGCGGCAAGGTCGAACGAGGCTGCGACACCACCCCGACCACCGGCTACGACCTGCTCCACGACGCCGGATTCACCACCACCGGCACCCAGCACGATGGTCCGGGCTTCATCTGCCGCATCGGCTACGGCGACTTCAACTCCGGTACGCAGTACCCGACTCCGGAAAAGGAGTCCTGTGTCCTGACTCCGCAGGCGACGGCCTACTGGTCGTACTGGACCGCCTCGCCCGGACAGGACGAGTGGACCTACAGCCAGTACGGCGCCATGGACCGCAAGCTCAAGGACGGCGACGTCGACGCCTGGGTCTACGGCGGCACCGACATCGGCGGCAGCACGGGCAAGCCCACCTTCACCCCGGACGACGTCCGCGCGGGCGGCACCGGCACCCCCGACCCGAGCGGCACACCCACCGGCGCACCCGGCGACATCGACCTGGCCTCCGCGGCCACCTGGCTCAAGAGCCGCCTCACCGACGGCGAACGCATCGTCGACGACGGCGCCGACACCCCGAACTACCTGCTGACCACCGAGACCGCCTACGCCCTCGCCGCCACCGACGGCAAGAGCACCTCCCTCGACAAGGTCACCGCGTTCCTCGCCGCCCACACCGGCGACTACGCCTACCCGAATGGCACCGACCAGGCCCCCGACGCCACGGCAGCCCCCCGACTGGCACTCCTGGCCGAGATCACCGAGCAGGATCCGCACGCCTTCGGCGGCCACGACCTCATCGGCGACCTGGCGAAGAACGTGTGCGCGGCGGGCCCCGAGTCCGGCGAGCCGACCCCCGGCTGCACCGCCAAGGGGGACTTCCGCAACGCCGGTTACGCGGAGGGCCAGGCCCTGTCCGTGCTGACTCTGCTGCGCGCCGGGGTGACACCCCCGGCGGAGGCCGTCGACCGTCTCACCCAACTCCAGTGCGACGACGGCGGTATCACCAGCATCCTCATCCGCCCCGGCGAGTACTGCGACGGCGACCCCGCCACCACCGGCCTGGTCGCCCTCGTCCTCAACAAGGCGGGCGGCCACGACGACACGGTCACGAAGGCCCGTACCTACCTGACGAAAGCCCAGCGCGAGGACGGCGCCTTCCCCGGCTACACCGGCTCCACGACCGGCAGCGTCTACGCGACCGCGTACGCCGCACAGGCCCTGCGCGCGCTCGGCGACACCGCCCGCGCCGACGCCGCCGTGGGCTGGCTGTCGCGGCAGCAACTCGACGGCGGCGGCTTCGGGTTCGAGGAGGGCGCCACCGACCCGGCCCTCTATCCCCTACCCCGTCCCCGAGACCGTCCCACTCCACGAGCCGCCGCGTCCGGGGCCCGCGCCGTCCCCGCCCGGCGCCTTCCCCCGGCCGGTACGGTGCTCCGGCCCCGGTCCTCTGTCGCCCACCCCCTCGCGCACGCAGCGGGCCCACACCCAGGGCGCGCCGTCGGCCGCCG
>NZ_JABERD010000123.1 GCF_013044505.1 Streptomyces sp. S3(2020)
GGCGGCAGCCGTGAGGGGTGAGGCGGCCGTGGAAGGGGCGGCAGCCATAGGGGGTGAGCCGGCCGTGACGGGGACGGCGGTCGTGGAGGGTGAGGTGGGCTCAGGGGTGGTCAGGCCGAGGGCGGCCTGTGCCGTGAGCTGGTCGGCCGTCAGTATGTCGTCGGCGTCGAAGGTTTCGCGGGCGCGGCGGCGGAGGAACACGGCCGCGCCGATCACGCCCCGCGCGTCGGACACGGGGGCGAGAAGGACACGATTCCCCTTGGGCAGACGGGGAGTCGGGCCCAGCAGCTCGCGCAGCGCCGGCTCGGTCGCGGGGGAGGTCCGGCCCAACGTCTCACCCGCGAGCAGGACTTCGGCCAGCACACCGGACCGCGCCACCGAGGCGACTTCCGGGAGCTTCTCCGGTGCGGAGGAGTCCAGGAACCGGCTTGCGGCCAGATGGAGTTGACCGGGGACCGGATCCGGCCCGTGCGCAGGGCCGGGCCCGGGCGCGAGGTAGACGAGAACCGCGTCCGCGAAGTGCTCCACGCTCACCGCGCAGAGTTCGTGGACGACCTCCGCACGGTCCTCGGCGCGAGCGATGCGACGAACTGCCGTGGCAAGCAAACGTTGGGGATCCGACCGCATCGCCTCTCCGCGCAGGTGACCACGGGGGTTGCCTCCCAGGGCACGGACTCCACAGCCCGGCGTCTGACATCCTCGGGGAGCCCGGAAGATCTGTCCAGCCGTTCATGGACAGCCGTGTCTGCCAACTTGGCGTCCGCAAACGAGACTTGCCCGGCCCGGCCGGGTCCGACGCCGGTCAGCCGTCCGCCGCGCCACCCCGTCCCAGCGGCAGCGACACCATGAACACCGTCCGCCCCGGCGCGCTGCTCACCTCCACCGTGCCGCCGTGGGCCCGGACCAGGGAGCGGGCCACCGCCAGGCCCAGGCCGCTGCCGCCGCGGTCGCGGCTGCGGGCCTTGTCGACGCGGTAGAAGCGGTCGAAGACCTTCTCCTGGTCGGCGGGCGGAATACCGGGGCCCGCGTCCGTCACATGGACCAGGGCGCGGCCGGAGTCGACCGTGACCGCCACCGACACCGGCGTGCCGGCCGGGGTGTGGACGGCCGCGTTGGTGAGGAGGTTGTCCAGGACCTGGCGGATCCGGTGCGGGTCCAGACGCAGCACCAACACCTCAGGGCCCTCCGTCGGCGCCAGCGGGCGGTCCGGGTGCGCGGCACGGAAGGCGTCGGCGGCCTCGTGGACAAGTTCCACCAGGTCCGTGTCCTTGGGCCGCAGCGGGGTGTCCACCTCGGCGGCGTCCAGCCGGGCGAGCAGCAGCAGGTCGTCCAGCAGGACACCCATCCGGGCCGCCTCCGCGCGCAGCCTCGCCAGGTGCCGTTCCCGCTCCTCGGGCGCGTTCGCCGCGGCGTACTGGAAGAGGTCCGCATAGCCCCGTACCGACATCAAAGGCGTACGGAGCTCGTGCGAGGCGTCCGCGACGAAGCGGCGCAGCCGCTGCTCGGCCTCCGCGCGCACCGCCAGCGAGTCGTCGATGTGCTCCAGCATCGTGTTGAACGCGGTGCGCAACTCCTCGACCTCCGGGCCGCCGCCCTTGCGGTCCGCGCGCAGCGGCAGCCGGGCCTCCGGGTCGGTGAGGTTGTGCGAGGAGATGCCGTGCGCGGTGTGCGCCATGTCACTCAGCGGCTTCAGACCGTTGCGCAGCACCTTGCGCCCGAACAGCACCAGCGCCAGCAGCGCGAGCCCGAACGTGACGACCTGGATCGTGATCAGCTGCCCCACGGTCTCGTCGATCTCGTCCATGGGCGCCGCGCTGACCAGGACCACACCGGGCTCGACCTCACAGGCCCGCAGCCGGTAGTCGCCCGCGCCCTTGAGGTGGGAGGTGCGCAGCACCTCGGTGCCGGTGACGGTCTGCGCCTGCGCCACGGACGTGAAGTCGTCGACGTCCTTCGGCAGGTCGGAGGCGTCCTCGGGGGCCCGGAGCTCGGCGGTGCCGTCCTTCACGTCGTACACGGCGTAGTACCAGCGGTAGTACTTCTTGCCCGCCAGCGAGCCGTTGTCCACGATGCTCTTGGACTGGGCGACCTGGGCGAGCTGGAGCTGCTCGTTGAGCTGGGCCGACAGATAGTCCCGCATGTACGTGGTCAGCGCGGTGCCCACGACGCCGAACACCAGCAGCGCCAGCGCGCCGAGGCCCAGTGCCAGCCGGGTGCCGAGCCGGAGCCTGCGATACGCCTGACCGAGCCGCCGGATCACTCGGCCGCCTGCCGGATCACATAGCCGAAGCCCCGGACCGTGTGGATCAGCGGATCGCCCGTGTCGTCCAGCTTGCGGCGCAGCCGGCTGACGACCAGCTCGACGACGTTGGAACGGCCCCCGAAGCCGTACTCCCACACATGGTCGAGGATCTGTGCCTTGGTGAGCACGGTCGGTGACTTGCGCATCAGGTAGCGCAGCACCTCGTACTCGGTCGGGGTGAGCGTGAGCAGCTTGTCGCCGCGGCGCACCTCACGGGTGTCCTCGTCCATCGTCAGATCGCCCACCCGCAGCACCGACCGCTGGAAGCCGGGCCCCGCCGCGCGCCGCAGCACGGTCCGCAGCCGGGCCATGAGCTCCTCCACCGCGAACGGCTTCACCAGGTAGTCGTCACCGCCCCGGGTCAGCCCCGCCACCCGGTCGGCGACCGCGTCCCGGGCCGTGAGGAACACCACGGGCACCATCGTGCCGGAGCTGCGCAGCCGCTCCAGGACGCCGAAACCGTCGATGTCGGGCAGCATGAGGTCGAGCACCACGATGTCCGGATGGAACGACGCGGCACGGCTCAGCGCCTCTTCCCCGGAGTTCGCCGTCACCGCGTCCCAGCCCTCGTACCGGGCGACGGTCGCCACGAGGTCGGCGATGGGCGGGTCGTCGTCCACGACGAGGAGGCGTACTTTTTCCACCCGTTCATAGTGCGTCACGCGGGCCCGGACTCCAGAGCCGATACTTCCCCGCGGCCACATCGATAACCACTTGAAAGTTATACGACAGTGAATCGACAGGTCGCTCAGGCGAAGCTCGACTACCCAGGCCCCGATCAAGGAGCTCCGTCCGTGACGACGACCGTCAAACCGCCCACCGCGCCCCCCACGGCGATACGGCCCAAAGTGGTGGCCCGCACGGGCCTGTACGCCGTGATCGCCGCGAACGTGGCCGTGGTCGCCTTCTTCTTCTCCCAGGCCGGATTCGCCTCCAACGCACTGATCGTGATCGGCCGGCTCGCCGGTCTCTACGGCGCCCTGTTCATGGCCTTCCAGCTGCTCCTGGTGGCCCGGCTGCCGTGGCTCGACCGCCGGATCGGCATGGACCGGCTGACCTCCTGGCACCGCTGGACCGGCTTCGGCATCCTGTGGACGCTGCTCGCGCACCTCGTCTTCATCGCCTTCGGCTACGCCGAGGGCACCGACATGGGCCCGATCGGCACGGTCGTCGACCTCGCCGAGACCACCGAGGGCGTGCTCCGCGCGCTCACCGCCTTCGCGATCATCCTCGTCGTGGGCGGTGTCTCGGCCCGCTACGCCCGCCGCCGGCTGGCCTACGAGACCTGGCACTTCATCCACCTGTACACCTACATCGCGGTGCTGCTGGCCTTCACCCACCAGGTCGCGGTCGGTACGACGTTCACCTCGTCGAACGCCGCGAAGACCTACTGGTACGGACTGTGGACCGTCGCCCTCGGCTCGGTGGTCCTGGGCCGGATGGTGCTGCCGCTGTGGCGCAACCTGCGCCACCGGTTCCGTATCGAGGCCGTCGTCCCCGAGTCCGACAACGTCGTCTCGATCTACGTCACCGGCCGTGACCTGGACAAGCTGCCCGCCCGGGCCGGCCAGTTCTTCCTGTGGCGCTTCCTGACCAAGGACCGCTGGTGGCAGGCGAACCCCTTCTCCCTGTCGGCGGCCCCCGACGGCCGCACCCTGCGGCTCACCGCGAAGGTCGCCGGTGACGGCACGGCCGCCCTGCGCCACCTGAAGCCCGGCACCCGCGTCTTCGCCGAGGGCCCCTACGGCGCCTTCACCGCGCTGCACCGCACCCGCCCCGAGGCCGTCCTCATCGCCGGCGGCGTCGGCGTCACCCCGATCCGGGCGCTCCTGGAGGAGCTGCACGGCCACGCGGTCGTCATCTACCGCGTCGCCACCGACCGGGACGCCGTCCTCTACGAGGAGCTGCGCGAGCTCGCCCACGCCAAGGGCGCCGAGCTGCACCTGGTCACCGGCCCGCCGGTGCCCGACAAGCTGGCCCCGGCCGAGCTGCGCCGGCTGGTCCCCGACATCGCCGACCGCGACGTCTTCCTGTGCGGACCGCCCCCGATGATGAACGCCGTGCTGGCCACCCTGCGGGAGCTGGACGTGCCCAAGGCGCAGACCCACTTCGAGCGCTTCAGCCTGGCTGGATGAGGAAGAGATCGTGAAGCGAGCCATACCTGTAGTCGTCCTCAGCATCGCGGGCCTGGTCCCCATCTGGCGCTACGAGCCGTCCATCGGCGGCACCACGACCACCACGGAGGCCGCCTCGACGCCGTCGGCCTCCTCCACCTCGGGGTCGTCGTCCTCCTCGGGCACCGTCGTCAAGGGTTCGACACTGAACACCGAGAAGGGCCCGGTCCAGGTCCAGGTGACCTTCGACGGCGAGAAGATCACCGCCGTCAAGATGCTCCAGCAGCCGAACCATCCGCAGACGACGGCCGCGGTGCCGAAGCTGATCGCGGAGACGCTGGAGGCGCAGAGCGCGGACATCGACACGGTGTCCGGTGCGACGATCACCAGCGAGGCCTACAAGGAGTCCCTCCAGGCCGCCATCGACGACAACGCGAAGGCGGCCGCCGCCTCGCCGTCCCCGTCCGCCTCGGCCTCCACCGCCTCGGCGGCCCAGACCGTCGACGGGTCCGCCGTGAACACCGAGAAGGGCACCGTCCAGGTCCAGGTGACCTTCGAGGGCGAGACGATCTCCGCGGTGAAGATGCTCCAGCAGCCGAACCATCCGCAGACGACTGCGGCGGTGCCGAAGCTGATCGCGCAGACGCTTGAGGCGCAGAGCGCGGACATCGACACCGTGTCCGGCGCGACGATCACCAGCGACGGCTACAAGGAGTCCCTCCAGGCCGCGATCGACGCGAAGGGCTGACCATGCACAGGGTCGAGCACGTCATGGGGTTCCCGGTCTCCCTGC
Source organism: Streptomyces sp. S3(2020) (assembly GCF_013044505.1). Taxonomy (GTDB): domain Bacteria; phylum Actinomycetota; class Actinomycetes; order Streptomycetales; family Streptomycetaceae; genus Streptomyces. Next base: position 5,210 of record NZ_JABERD010000123.1, read on the forward strand.
GGGTCGACGACGCGCACGTCGGCGAGGAGACCGCGGACGCCGTCTTCGCGTGGCTGCGCGAGGTCGACACCCGGTTCAGCCCGTTCAAGCCCGACAGCGAGGTGTCGCGGCTGGGCCGGGGCGAGCTGGACGAGGGCGCGGTGAGCGAGGATCTGCGGACCGTGCTCGACCTGTGCGAGCACTACCGGGTCGCGACGGCCGGCGCCTTCGACGTACGGCTGCCGGGCCGGGGCCTCGACCCCTGCGCGGTCGTCAAGGGATGGTCGGTGCAGCGCGCCGCCGAGCTCCTGACGGCGGCGGGCGCCCGGCGCTTCGTCCTCAACGCCGGCGGTGACGTGGTCGCCGCCGGCGGGCCCTGGCGGGTGGGCGTACGCCACCCCGAACACGCCGACAAGCTGTGCACGGTCCTGGACCTCACGGACGGCGCGGTCGCCACCTCCGCCCGCTACGAACGCGGCGACCACATCATCGACGGCCGCACCGGCCGCCCGGCGACGGGACTGCTCAGCCTCACCGTGGTGGCCGACTCCCTGACCGAGGCCGACTCGGTCGCCACGGCCGCCTTCGCGATGGGCGCCGAGGGCGTCGACTGGGCGGCCTCGCTCGACGGTTGCGAGGTCTTCGCGGTCGACGCGGACCGACGGGTGCTGCGCACGCCGGGCTTCCCCACGGCCTCGGCGTCGGCGCCCGCGCCGTCGGCGGCGTGACCGGATCCGCGAGTCGCCCGACGGTGTGTCAACACCCGGGTGAAACAGTGCAGTTCGGGCGTCGGTGACAGCCGGGCGCTGCTAGCCTGCGCCCAGGTCGTCGCACCAGGCGGGGGAAGGAGCTGAGCGCGGTGGTCCAGCCTTTCGCCGTGTACCGGGACGCCATGAAGGCGGCATGGGGCGAGGACTGGTGGCTGGCGTGGCCGCTGCTCCAGCGCGTCGCCGTCGGAGACGTGCTCCAGAACTCCCGGGGCAGCGTGCGCCCCGCCGGGACGCTCGCCGAACGGCGGATCGACCACGACGTGACCGCTCCCGAGGCGCGCGGTGAGTTCGTCTACGACGCCGGGGGCGGGATCGACCTCCGCTTCAAGGCCGCCGGCACCACCGATCCGCTGTTCGCCGCACTCGCGGAGGCGGACGCCGGTGCCCTGCTGCGGTTCGGCCGGCAGACCGGCGCCTTCGTCGCCTACCGGGGCCTGACGGAGACCTCCGTACCGGACACCCGGCAGCTCGCGGTCCACCTCATCGGCCGCTACTGGCAGGGGAGATGGGACCAGGACCTGCTCGCGGTGACCCAGGCCGTGCGTGCCGACGCCGCCGCCGTCCTGGTCACGTCCGGGGCGGACGCGGCCGTCGAGCTCAGGCTGGCCGCCTCCGTGGGTGCCGGGCCGGTGCAACTGCTCGACCTGGCCGGTGGCGCCGAGGTGGCGGGCAGCAGACATCTGGGGTTCCAGTGGATCGGGGACGCCGTCACCCCGCTGTACCGCGTCGTGCGGCTGCGGCGTCAATGGCTCGGCGGAGTGCGCGAGGAGTTCGGGCCCGTCCAGCCCGGCCGTGGACTGGACGGCGAACCCGTGCCCGAGGTGCTGCTGGAGCAGGCGTTCGACGATCCGTCGGCGGTACTGGAGTTCCCGAGCCGGCCCGAGGGCGATCCGTCGGCATCCGGGGGCGAACCGGCGGGGGAGACGCCCTGACCGCTCCGCTCCCCGACCGCCGTGCGGCCTTCCGGCGCCACATGGTCGACGGGCTGGTCGACGAGTTGCGGCAGTGGGAGGCGGTCAGCCGCGGCGGTGGCCCGCTGGAGAAGCACCGCACCCAGATCGACGCCGTCCTCGCCCTGCTCGACGCGGGAATCGCCGACGCCCGGCAGCGGCTGGCGGACGGCCGGGGACACGAGGTGCCGGCCCGGATCCTGGACCTCCACCACGTCTGGGACTTCTTCCGCGGCCGGTTCCTGCCCCGCCGCGTCCGCGGCTACCGGCGCACCCTGGAGGTCGCCGACGAACTGGCCTGGGAGTGCTACCGGCCCGTCCTCGACCTGCCCGGAAGCCGCCCCAAGGAGCCGCCGCTGGTCGGCTTCAGCAGGACGGCCTCGCCGCGCGCCCACCGCCGCGGCAGCGCCTACCACGACCTGCTGCCCCGCGGCGGCGTCCACACCCGCGAGGGCCGCGCCGCCGCCGCCCGGCTGCCGTTCCCCGTCATCGACGTCCCCTGGCACTACGACGTACAGCTGCCCGCACTGCTGACCGTGGCCCACGAGACGGGACACCACATCGAGGACGACTGCGGACTCGGCGACGAACTCCGTCCGCGGATCCGCGCGGCGGGGCTGCCCCCGGACCGGCTCCCCCACTGGGAACGCTGGACGGGCGAGGTGTTCGCCGACGTCTGTGCGGCCGTCGTCTGCGGTACGCCGTACGCGGATGTCCTGGCGGAACTGCTGGAGGCCGAGGACAGCCCCATCGGGGCCGAGGACCTCTCCGACGGACCGCATCCACCGCCCGCGACCCGAGTGCGGCTGGCCCGCGCCGCCGCCGTGGCGGCCGGACATCCCCGGTGCGACGGCGGACCGAACCCACCGGACGACCCCGAGATCGGCGCGGTCGTCTCCGCCCTCCTCGACACCGGCTACGACGGACTCGGCGGCCGCCGTCTCACCGACCTGTTGCTCCCGCCCGACGCCGCGGACGTGCACGCCGCGGCGGAACGGCTGCTGCGCCGCGGGCCGTCGGGGTGCGCTCGCGCGGCCACCGTGCTCGCGGCGGCCGCCCTCGCCTTCCAGCGCGACCCGGCCGGGTACGAGCGGCGGGAAGTGGCGCAGCGGGCCGAGGCGGAGGTCCTGCGGCTGCGGACCGCGGGCTCCCGCACGGCTGCGCGGCGCCGGGAACCGGAGGCCGAGGAGAACCGGCTGCGTGCCCATGCCGAGGCGGGTCCGCTGCTGTTGCGGGCGCTCGATGCCGCTGGGGAGCCAAATGGGGACATCCGCCCATGAGTTCGGCGCACCGAGGCTACCCTGACGAGGGCGCATCGACCGGACGGGGGACCGCGATGGGGTTGCAGTGGACGCCGGCCGTCCTGCACCGGCAGCGGCACGGACGTGTGCAGTGTGTGCTGTGCCCCTTCCGCTGCTCGCTCAAGGACGGGGAGACCGGTCTGTGTGGGGTCCGCCGCCGGGCGGGCGACCGGATGGAGACCGCGACCTTCGCCTCGTCCGTGCGGCACTGGGACACCGTCGAGCGCAAGCCGCTCTACCACTTCCGCCCGGGCACCCCCTGCCTCACCCTCGCGGCGCCCGGCTGCACCTTCGCCTGCGACTACTGCATCAACCACCGCATGTCCCAGTACGGCCGGGAGGACTCCGTCGGCTGGGACGCCGAGCCGGTCGACCCCGACGAGGTGGTCCGGGAGGCCGCGGCCCGCTCCGGGTGCGTGGCGATCTCGTACACCGAACCCTCTCTGGCGCTCGAACTCACCGTCGCACTCGCGGAGTCGGGCCGCGCGCACGGCGTGGACGTCGTCTGGAAGAGCAACGGCTTCCTCACCCCCGAGGCCGTCGAACTGGCCGCCCCGCATGTCGCCGCCGTCAACGTCGACCTCAAGACGCTGGACGAACACGACCACAGGGAGCTCACCGGGGCCCGCCCCGGCCCCGTCCTGGACGCGCTCACCGGGCTGCGCGAACGCGGTGTCTGGGTCGAGGTGTCGACGCCCCTGATCCCCTCGCTCACGGCCGGGGAGGAGACGTTGCGCCCGATCGCCCGCGCGCTCGCCGCGCTGGATCCCGCCATCCCCTGGCATCTGGTGCGGGCCACCCCGGCCCACCGCCGCACCGGCCACGCCCCCACCTCGGTGGCCGCCCTGGAGGCCGGGGTGCGGACCGGGCACGAGGAAGGGCTGCGATACGTCTACGTGGAACGCGCCCTCGGAGCGGCGGGCCGCGACACCCGATGCCACACCTGCCGAACCACCGTCGTCGCACGGGACGTCTGGGCCCTCGGCGACATCCTGCTCGACCACGGAAGGTGCCCCGACTGCGGTACCGCGCCGGAAGGAAGATGGTGACCCCATGGCCGACGACTCCCCCGAGTACCGCATGGTCGAGCACATCCCCGACCTCATCCAGCCCGAGGAGTACGAGGACCATCCCGAGGGCCGCCTGGTGCGCATCAGCATCAGGACCGACGGCCAGGGGGTCCAGGTGATCGGCGACGCCTTCCGTCCCGACCTGCTGGAGGGACTGCTGGAGGCGCTGGGCCCCGACGCGATCGAGCAGATGCTCTGCGGGTGACCGCCGGACGCTCCTCGGGGCACCCCGCGGTGCCTACTCCTCCAGCAGCAACGCCGTGAGCGACTCCCGCAGTTCCTCGGGCGAGGGGTCGGGCGGCAGCACATGGCGGTGCCGGGCCGGCTCCCGCCACGGGATGCGCGGATAGTGCACCCGCAGCTCGCGCAGCTCGGGCAGCGGGACCGGCTGGAGATACGGGTGGGAGAGCAGGATCACCCGCGGTGGCCCCGACATGTCGGCCGTCAGCCGGCCCGCCACCACCTCCGCCTCCCGGAACGCGGTCCGCACGTCCCCGGCCTCCAGCGAACCCGCGGCCCACACCTGCACCAGGTCCTCCGGGCCCACCAGCAGTCGGGAGCGCCACGGCTCGCTCAACGGCACCAGCGCGCAAGGGCGTTGCAGGCGCAGTGAGGCGGTGGTCAGCAGATGCGCGGCGAGCCGCAGCACCGACCCCACCTTGCCGTGCGTGGCGGGAGTGTCGTCCAGCAGCAGGACGACACCGTGCGGATCGCGCGGCAGCCGGCCGCTGCTGGTGCGGTACAGCAGCTCGTCGCGGGCGTGCCGGGCCCGCAACAGTTCGGTCGGCAACGCGAGTTGAGTGGGGAGCAGTCGGGTGGCCGGGCCGTGCCTGGCCAGCCCCGTACGCCCGGTGCCGCCCAGCCCTCCGGTGGCGAGACCGGCGTCGCCGTCCAGGAGTCTGAGACCCAGCAGCGCCCGCTGGGCCGGCCCCGGAGGCGTGAGCGACAGCCGAAGTCGGCGCATCCGGGCCGGCAGTGTGGGGTCGGCGGCCACCGCCTCGGGGCCGAGGATGCGCAGCAGCGTCAGCAGCTGTTCGTCGACCGTCCCCAGGGCCGCCGTGAGTTCGGTGAGCGGGGGCGCGGACCGGCGGTGCGGTACCGAGGACCCCGCCAGGACCCGGCCCAGCGCCTGCGCCAGATCGTCGGAAGTGACCCCGGGCGGTGCCAGATACGCCGGGTCGGGGGTGAGGTCCGCCACCAGCAGCAGCACAAGACCGGCCAACGCCGGTGCGGGCCAGCCCAGTTCACGCAGCGCGTGCAGACCGCGGTGATCGGTCAGCGTGCGCAGCCGGGGCGGAGTGGAACCCCGCAACAGGGCCAGGAGATCGGCCAGCAGATCCAGCGGCGTTCCGAACGCGTCGCCCGCGGCGGCCGCGCCGATCCGGATCAGCTCCTCCTGGCCGCTCGGCAGCGCCCCCGGCTCCGGGTGCGAGCGCCCGGTGTACAGGTCCCAGAGCACGGCGGCCCCGGAGTTGTAGGTGGCCGCCAACTGGTCACCGACCGGGGACCAGCGCAAGGTCCACAGATGGCCACCCACCCCGTCCGGCGGAAGGATCACCCGGACCCGGCGTGGCTCCTCGGCGTCCCACACCTCGGCCACCGAGTCCTGGTCCGCGGAGGGGAAAGCCAGCAGCCGCGAGTCCGCGCACCAGGACAGCGCAGGCGCCCAGTCCCGGCCGCCGGCCTGTCCGAAGGCCCGCAGCCGGATCCAGCTGCCGGTGTCCCACACCACCACCGGACCGCCCTCGCTGCCGGCCGTCGCGGCGAGCCGGCGCCCGTCGGGGGACCAGGCCACCCGGCAGACCATGGTGTTCGGGTCCGGCCAGTCCAGGACCCTGGTCCGCTGGAGCCGCCCGGTCGGGCCCGGTGCCCACACGATCACCCGGCCGCGGGTACCGGCCGCGATCAGCGTCCCGTCCGGCGACCAGGCGGGGCGGCGTACTCCCGCCTCGGCGGGCAGCCGCTGCGGGCCGCCGGTCTCCTGGTCCAGGTCGTGGACGAGCAGCCGTGCCGGATCGGCCCCGGGCTCGGGGGCGGCCCAGCGCAGCGGACGTACCGGATCGGCGGCCACCGCCTGACCCGCGGGCCGTTCGGCCAGCACCTCGCCGGTGCGTGGGTCCACCAGCCGGTTGACGCCCGTCTCGTGGTGCGACGCCAGCACCAGCACCGGCCGGCGCCCTGCCAGACAGGCCGCGTCGTACCAGCCGTGCGCGAAGCTCGGCACCGCCTGCTCATGGCCGTGTTCCGGCACGTCGGCGACGTATTCGAGGAGCCGGCCGGGTCCCGACTCGCACCAGTGGCGGGCCCCGTCGAGGGACCACGCGAAGGCGGGCGCCACACAGCCCGTGCCCGCCTCGGGGAGCCGCGTCGGACGCAGCACCGCCTGTGCGTGGTCCGCCGAACGGGTGTGCACCTTGCCGACGGTGACACCCATCGCGTTGGCCCAGCGGCGCAGCGCGGCGGGGTCCCGGTGCCGGCGCGGGCGGGGCACCGCACCCGGTGGCTCCCACACGGCGACCGTGCGCGGGTCCAGCCGGGCCGCGAAGAGGCCGCTCGCGGACAGGCTGAGCTCACCGGGACCGGTGACCTGCCCCGGCAGCTGCCCGAGCGTGTCCAGCTGGGCGCCCAGGATCCGCAGCCCGTCCAGGGCGGAACCGGCGATCAGCAGGGATCCGTCGTGGCTGAACGACAGCGCGTTCATCCGGTGCGGGAAGAACTCCCGCCCGAGTTCCCGGCCGGAGCCGGGGTCGAGCAGTCTGATGCCCGCGTAGTCCTCGACGGCGACGGCGCGCCCCTCCGGTGACCGGGCCACCCGGCGCAGTCCGTCGAAGGGGCCGCCGAGCGTTCCGGTCATGGTGCGTCCCTGGGGCTCCCACAGCTGTGCGGAGGTCGAGGTGGCCACGCACAGGGTGTCCGGCGAGCCCGGGATCCAGCACACCTCCGCCACCGGGTCCAGGCCGCGCAGCCGCGTCACGGAGTCACCGGCGCGGTCCACCAGCAGCACGTCGCCGGAGTGCAGTCCGGCGGCCAGCAGCCGGGCGTCGGGTGAGAGGCCCACGGCGGTGACCTCGCCCTCGGCGTGCAGTCGGGCGGGGAGGTCCAGCAGCTGCCCGGTGTCCGCGTCGAGCAGGACCAGCCGGCCCGCGCCGAGCAGCACCAGCCGGTCGCCGTCCGGGCTCCACACGGCGGCGTCGGTTCCCTCGGGCACCGGGTCGCCCGTCGCCGGGCCCGGCCAGGGCAGCCGCCACACCGGGCGCGCCTCGTCGTCGTAGCGCACCACCTCGCCGCCGTGGACGATCACCAGGCCGGTGCCGTCGGGCGACAGGCACAGACAGTGCGTGTCCTCGGCGGGCACGGTGAGGATGCGCTGGGCGTGCCGGACCCCCGGCGCCGGCGCGGTCACCGCGCCTCGTCGAGCTGGGCGGCGGCGCGCTCGTACAGTTGCGCGGCCCGCTGGAAGTGCCCCGCCTGTTCGAGGAGTTCGGCGGCCTCGCGGTACTCGCCGCGCAGCGAGTGCTCCATGGCCGCCTGGTTCAGCCGCCGGCGCTCCGTCTCCGGGGTGCGGACGGCCGCGGGCGCGGCCGGCTCCGGTGCCGGTGCCAGCCGGGCCAGCCGCCCCAGCAGCTCACGGGCGGACTGGGAGACGCCGGTCGCGAAGACGGGCGCCCGGGGCACCCACAGCTGCCAGGCCGGCCGTACCTCGTCGAAGCGCAGCTCCCAGGCGCCGTCCCGGCACAGCACCTTGATGACGTCGCCGCCCAGACCGAGGACCTCCTCGCGGGCCGGGTCCGGCAGCGGCGGACTGAGCACACAGCCGCTCTCCAGGTACAGGGCGCCAGGACCGGCCTGGTAGACGCAGATCCCAAAGGGCAGGGATTCAAGGAGTCCTGGCGGCTCGGTCACCAGATGGCGCCCCGGACCGAAGGCCACGACAGCGGTCTCGTGCAGCGGGCGGGAGCGCAGGAACCGGCGCAGACCGTCGAGTTCGGCGTCCGAGATCAGCACGGCGTCGACCCGGCTCGGCGCCCTGGGGCTCGGGACCAGCCGGACCGGCAGCGGGGGGCCCAGGGCGGGCACGGGCACCGCGGTGCGCTGCGGCTCGGCCGTGCTCAGGACCGGACCGGCGTCCAGCAGCGCCCCCGCCGCCGGCTTGCCCAGCGGCTGCCACCGCCAGGGCGGGCCGGCCGTCGCGCACTCCACCACCACATGGAGGCCGTCCGCCTGCTCGTCGAGCAACAGGGTGTCCTCCAGCGGCAGTCGGAGCCGCAGATCGATCAGCACCCGGCAGTCCGGGTCGGCCGGCCGGCAGGCGACCGTCCCCGGCAGCCGCCCGCAGGCCTCCACCAGACCGGCGGGCACGGCACCGTCCGTGGCCCGCAGCCGCAGCAGCAGCCAGCCCGTGTCGGTCCGGCCGTCCGGGCCGACGCGCTCCACCGGCGTGAACGTGGTGTCCACCCCGGTGGCCAGCGCGCGCCGCAGCAGCCAGCGGGCCAGCGCCCCCGGGGCCAGCACGGCGATCTCCCGCAGGCCGTGCGGCGGGGCGCCGACCGGGCTGTGCCCGGCCAGTTCGGCGAGCGGAACGCCGTCCCAGCCGATGACGGCGGTGATCGGGCCCGCGGGCCGCGCCCCGGGCGCCGATCGGTCCTCGGGCCACAGCACACCGTCGGTGTCGGCGAGATAGACCGTGCCGCCGTAGCCCGCCACCAGGGGCATGCCCGGCCGCTGCCCCGGGCCGAGCAGCGCCCACACGGAGTTGTCGTGCGGTGATCTGCGTAGTCCCGGCGGCCCGAGGGCGGCGGTCGCCGCGACATGGCCCAGGGCGGCCCTGGGGGACGGGAACCGGGCGGCGGCCGACCAGGCGGGCGGCTCCGGTTCGTACTCCGTGAGCGGTGGCTCGGCCGGCGGCGGGCCGGCCTGGCTCGGCACCGGCACCGCCGCGAAGCGCGAGGGCTTCGGAGGCTCGCTGGGCGCGGGAGGGTAGCCGGGCCGGGCGGGACGCGCGGCAGGGAAGATCCTTCTCTTGTTCCGCTTTGGAGCGTTCATCCGTCCCCCGATGCGTGGATCCAGGTCTGATGCGGTGCTACGAGGCGGGCGGGGGCGCGGGGCCCGTGGGCACGCCGGTGGTGTCGCCCAGGACCCGGGCCGCCCACTGCTGCCAGCGGTCGGCGCACCCGGTCACGCCGGCCCGGTAGGAGGCCGCGAAGACCAGGGCGCCGAGATCGGGACGGCCCACCAGCTCCGCCGCGGTCACCGCCCACAGCTCGACCTCCTCCCGCTCCCGGGCGGAGGAGAGGCCGCCCAGCCGGTCCGCCACCCCGGCCAGGGTCCGGACCAGGGCGGCGGCCTCGCCGTACGCCCGGGCCGCGGCGAGCCGGCGGCCGATCCGGCGGCGCAGCTCCTGCCCCCCGGGTTCGGTCCGGGCGGTGATGAACAACTGCTCGGCGGTGGCGAAGGACCGGGTCCGGGTGACCAGGGTCCAGCCCGCCCGCAGCAGGTCGCCCGCGGCCTCGAAGCACTCGGCGGCCGCCTCGTACCGCCCGATCGACAGCCAGCACTCGGCGGCCCGGCCCGGCCGGCCCTCACGCAGCCAGCACTCGGCGGCACGCGCCGGATCCTTGGCCTGCTCCCACAGTTCGGCCGCCTTCAGCCGGTGCCCCGCCTGCTCGTGGCAGCGGGCGGCCTGGGCGTAGTCGCCGGCCTCCGCGTAACAGAAGGCGGCGCGTACCAGGAGGTCGGGCGATCTCGTCATTCGCGGAGCCGCTCCCGCTCGGGGGGCTGCTCGGGTTCGTCGGGCACGGTCAGCGCGACGGCGGGACCCGTACGGCCGTCGTCGACCACCTCCTGCACGCCCGGCCTGCGGTCCAGCACCCGGCCGATCGCGTACGCGATGTCGTCGTGCGCGGCGTCGTGGTCCTGCAGCCGGGTGGTCCGGCCGATGTCGTCGATCTGGAACAGCTCGACCTCGCCGGTCTCCGCGTTGTAGCGGAACTCGACCCTGACCCGCATTCAGGCCTCCATCTCGAACTGGATGTTGAGCATCCCGTCCGTCTCGTCGACCTGGAGGGCCTGTGCGCCGTTCGCACGTGCGTACTCCACGATGGCGTCCCGGTAGGCCACGGCCAGTACTTCGTGCACCGGACGCAGGAAGTCCGTACGGGCGTCCGCGAGCCGGTCGGCGGCGTCCCGGGAGAGCTCCTCCCGCCGCTGCTCGGCGGTGGCCGCGACCTGCCGCTCGGCCTCCTCGTGGGCCTCGGCGTCCAGCTCCGCGCGCTGGGCGGCCAGGGTCGCCTGCCCGGCGAGGCGGGCCTTCTCCTCCTGGCGGGCGGCCTGCTCGGCGGCCTTGCGGTCGGCGCGGTCCTGCGCCTCCAGACGGGCGCTGCGCTCGGCGACCTCCTTGGTGAGATTGCCCCAGTTGTCGTCGTAGTAGCGCTCGGTCCGCTCGGCCGTGGTGTGGACGTCGACCGTGCCCTCGACCTTGCGGATCACCTCGGCCTCGGCGCTCACCTGGTCGACCAGCCGCGCGGTCATCTCGATCTCACCGGTGTCGAGGTGGTAGGCGACCGTGCCGCCGTCCAGCTCCATCCGATAGGTGCCGTCCTGCCATGTCCAGCGGGTGTCGGCCCCGAGTGCCGCCTCGAACGCGCGGCGCGCCGCGGCGCCGAGCAGTGTCCCGAACTCCTGGCGCAGCGTCGCCTCGCCGGTCACGTCGGTGCTGGCCCGGCCTGTCCGGCGCAGCTCCTCCTGCCACATCAGGGTGAGTCGGCTGGAGGCCCGGACCCGGACCCGTCGGGGATTGCACATTGGGGTACCCCCTGTAATGATCCCGCGCTCACTCGAACTGGTCGAGGAGCACGTTCACTTCGGCAATGATACGAGACAGCTCTGCCTCGGTCTGTGGGTTCACGGGCTGATGCTCCCTCAACTCCCGTGACAGGGCGCTGAGTTTGTGCAGGCCGTCGATCACGCTCCATTCGCTGGGGCGTCGTTCGGCGGTGAGCGGGGCGCCGACCTCACGAGCGTCCAGCAGGATCTCCTGATCGGGGCGGCGCCGCCGGGCGGGCTCTCCGCCGTGCTTCTCCACCACGGCGTGCACGGCCTCCTCCACCGTGGTGCGGTCCGCGGGGTCGGTCCAGATGTGGGCCAGTGGCCACAGGTCCACCGGCTGGGCCGTCTGTGACTCGCGCAGCAGCGCGGCACCGGCGACCAGTTTCAGGCTGCGCACCAGCCGCCGGTCCGACAGCCTGACCCCCTGGATCAGCAACTGCCGTATCAGTTCCCGGTGTTCACCGAGAACCGCATCCAGGTCGATGTCCCGCAGCCGCAGCGAGAGCCGGCTGAGCCGCTCGACCGTCAGCGTGCCGCCGCGGGCCGGGGGCGCCTCGCTGCCCGCCGCGGCCAGCCGCCGTGTCTCGTGCCGCCAGCCGACCAGCAGCAGCCGCTCCAGGTCGGTGCCGCCCACGGGTTCCACCAGCAGCCGGATCAGGAACCGGTCCGAGAACGCGGTCAGCCCGGGGTCGTCGGGGATGTCGTTGGTCGCCCCCAGGAGACTGACCAGCGGGGCGTTCTCCGCCCGGGCGCCGTTGTGGTACCGGCGTTCGTTGAGCAGCGTCAGCAGGGTGTTGAGGATGGCGCTGCTGCCCTGGAACACCTCGTCCAGGAAGACGAGTTCGGCCTGCGGCAGCATCCCCTCGGTGTGCACGTGGTAGGTGCCCTGGCGGAACCGGTCGAAGTCCAGCGCCCCGAAGATCTCCGACGGTTCGGTGAACCGGGTCAGCAGATAGCTGAAGTGCCGGGCCTCGATCTGCCGGGCCAGCGCGGAGATCAGCTCGCTCTTCGCGGTGCCGGTCGGGCCGAGCAGCAGCGCGTGCTCCTGGCAGACCACGGCGAGCTGGAGCAGTCTGACGGCGCGCTCCCGGCCGACGAACTCGTCGCCCAGCTGCCGCCGTACGTACTCCAGGTCCCTGATGGTGTCGACGGTCTCCTGGCCCCAGCTCACCGTGGCCTCCTCCCTCTGCTGTCGGTCTGTCGGTCTGTCGGTCTTGTCGGTCTGTCGCGTCGGCCGTGCCGGTCAGAGCCTGCTGGAGCGCCGCTGCTGGCGGCGGGTGCGCTGGAGCTGGCCCACGATCTGGCCGAGCTGCTCGGCCGTGGGCGGCACCGGCGGGTCCTGGAAGTGGGCGGCGACGAAGGCGTCACGGAACACGGAGTGGATGTCGTCCCCGTTGCGGCCCTTCAGCGCCGCCGCGATCAGCTCGTCGACCCCGCCGCCCACGTCGATCCCGAACTTCCGCGCGTGCAGGCCGATCATCTTCAGCCGGGCCTCGTCGTTGGGCACGTCGATGCTGATGGTCTCGAAGCGGCTGGGCCGCAGCAGCGCCTCGTCGATCAGGTTCAGCCGGTTGGTGGTGCCGATCACCAGGGTCGGCACCTCCGGGCGGAAGCCGTCCATCTCGGTGAGGATCTGCGCCACCACCGCGTTGCCGGCCCGGGAGCCGCCGTCGGAGTGGTCCGAGCGACGGGAGGCGATGGAGTCGAACTCGTCGAAGACGACCACCGAAGGCGCGTTGCGCCGGGCCTCGGCGAAGATCTCCCGGACGTTGCGCTCGCTCTCACCGACGTAGGTGCCCATGATCTCCGGACCCGAGACCACCAGGATCGTGGCGTTCATCCGGTTGGCGATGGCCTTGGCGAACAGCGTCTTACCGGTGCCCGGCGGGCCGTGGAAGATGAAGCCCCGCGGGATCAGCTTGGTGCGCAGATGGTCGAACTGCGGAGGCAGCCGGTGGTGGCCGATCACGATGTCGATCGCCCGCTGGATCTGCTCCTTCACCTCGTCGTAGCCCGCGATGTCGTCGAAACCGACGTCCGGGACCTCGAAGTTGCTCGACATCTGGGCCTTGAACGCCCGGATGGTGGCGTACAGATCACGCGCGCTCGGCTCCGCGTGGTCCCGGTGCACACTCATCGCGTACCGCATCGCCTGGCGCAGCAGGACCGGGTTCATGCCCGCGACATGCTTGTAGAACTCGATGGGGTCGTACCGGCTGAACCGGGCCGCCTCGCCCACCGTCACCAGCGCCCGGCCCAGCGGCTGTTCCTCGTCGTCGTCCCGGAACCACACCGTCCGGGGCACGCCGGTGATGGACACGCGGGTGCTGAACCGCTCGGCCAGCACCTCGGGCACCGACAGCGAGGGCGCTGCGAAGGCGAGCATGACCCGCTCCGGTGCCCCGTGCAGCAGCTCGGTCACCTCGCGGGCCTCCGCCGACAGGGAGCCGTCGCTGCCCCCGGCGAGCAGATCGAGATGCTGGACGACCAGCGCCTGGTCGTCGTTGAGCCCGCGGATCAGCTCCCGCAGCCGGGCCAGCAGCCGCTGGCGCGGATTCTGCTGGGTCGGGATCAGCTCCGGCGGCTGCTCCCGGCGCGACTCCTGGGCGTCCTGGAGCTCCTCGGGGTCCTCCAGCACCTCCGCCCGCAGCCCGGCCCGGGTCGCCATCTCCCGCCACAGATGCGGTACGACCGGCTTCTCGGCCACCACCAGCACGGACAGGCCCGCCCTCAGCAGCGAGGAGACCTGGGCGATGTCACGGCCGTAGGCCAGCACCGTGGACTCGGCCTCGTGCAGTTCCCGGGGCTGCGCGTGCCGGTACTCCGGTTCCCGGGGCGCCGGTGCCTCCTCGGTGCCCGAGCCGGACGGCTGCTTGGACAGCGAGGCCGCCGGGGCATCGGCGGCGGTCTCCGGTGCCGGTGCCGGCGAGTACGTCGGCGGGTAGACCGGCGTGCCGTAGGGCAGCTCGGACTGGAGCAGCAACTCGGTGGCGACGGACTCCCAGCGCAGCAGGCCCCAGCTCGGCTCCAGCGGGGTGCGCAGCAGATAGGGGCCCGACGCCAGGGCCTCGTCGACCGTGACACCGGGCGGCTGCCGGCGCAGCGCCCGCAGCGACTCCTCGTCGGGGGCGATGACGCAGATACGGCGTGTGGCGGTGGTCATGCGGAGATCGCCTCCAGTCGTTCGACGTCTCGGTACAGGCCCACGCCCGCCAGGTACTGCCGGGTGATGCCCGTCCGGGCCCGCAGCAGCCGCGCATGGGAACGCTCCAGGCGGGCCAGCGCGGCCCACCACTGGGCCACCGGACGGGCCGAGGGCAGATCGGGCGGCACGGTCAGACAGAGCCGGGCCTGTTGGATCAGCAGCAGGTGCTCGGCCTGGTGACGCAGGAGCGCGGCCTCGTACACGTCCAGCACCAACTCGCGGTCCTGCATCCGCAGTTGGTCCAGAATCCGGCCGCGCCACAGGGCCTGCGCGGGGGAGGCCGGGGCCTCGCAGTAGACGGCCGTGAGCAGCCGGCGACCCTGAGGATGCGTCAGGAGCACGTCCTCCAGGAGGAGTTCGGCCGCCGACTCGCCGGGCGGGTTCGGCCGGTCCAGGACCGCGGTGAGCGGCGAGGCGTCCCGCAGCCGTTCGGCCAGCAGCGGGCTGCCCGCACAGTGCGGCAGCGCGGGCGCCACCACGGCGTGATGGGCGAGGACGTCCCACAGCGAGCGGGCGGGCGGCACCGCCCGGACCGCCTCGGTGGCCAGTTCGGCCTGCGCACGGGCCCCTATCGCCGCCGCCAGCAGCAGCGCCCCCGCGCCGACCGGGCGCCGCTCCTGCTCCGCCAGCCGGTCCAGGCGCAGCCGGGCGGCGCCGTACACGGCGACCCGGATCACCTCGTCCGTCACGTCCGGCGGCGGGGCGGCCAGGTCCTGGAGGTCCCTCAGGTCCCCCTCCGGCGGCGCCGACCGTTCCCCGTCACAGTTCCTCGACCACTGCAGCACGCTCAAGGCGGTATCGGCCGCGCTCATCCCCCACCCACTGTTCGACCTCGCGCACACCGTCGCCGAAGCGCGCGTAGAAACGCAGCAGCCTCTCGTCGCTGGTGATGTTGACAAGTCCGGCGACCTGCCAGGGCTGCCGGAAGGTGCCCAGATGCAGGTCCACGTCGATACCCGACAGCCCCGACTCCTTACCGGAGAAGAGGTGCGTGTGGTACCAGCCCATCAGCTGTTTGTCCCCGGACGCGGACAGCAGCCGGTTCACCTCGCGGAAGGAGTCGCCGGTGAAGGTGAAGTGCAGGGCACCGGCGCCCGCGTGCTCCGCCGGGGTGACCTCCGTGATCTCCACCAGATAGCGCTCCGCGGACTCCTCGCCGTCCCGCTCCGGCTCCGGCTCCAGGACCCGGCGCACCTTGCCGAGCAGGAAGCCGCCCTCCTCCAGCCGTCGCGAGAGCTTCATCAGATACAGATGCTCGTACGTCTCACCCGCGAGGAGGACGGTCACCGGTCCCAGGGCTGCCGGGTCGATGCCCAGCTCCTCGGCGGCGATCCGGGGCACCGGCGGCTCCTCCACCTTGCGGATGGCGAAGTTGCGCCGGGACTCGCGCAGGTTGAGGTCCATGGTGCCCTCGACCTCGGGGGTGGAACGCGCGAGCGCCACCACGGCCAGAGAGGGATGGTCCAGACAGAACCCCCAGACCTCTTCCTCCGGGTCGATCTGCTGGACCACGTGTTGCAGCACCGGGCCGAGCAGTTCCCGGACCGAGAACTCCCGGTCCACCACGGTGTCGCCGCGCCGTGAGATCGTCACGCCGAGCCTGCCGATCTGACTGCGCAGATTGTGGATGGTGCGCGGCCCGTCGATCAGCCGTGGATCGGGCCTGCGCACGTACCGCAGCCGGATGTCCACCTCGTCCTCCGGATCGCCGGGCTCCAGCTCGCGCCGGAACGCCTCGACGAGCAGCGAGGTCAGGGACATATGGCCCAGGAGATCGAAGGACGTGCTCTTGTAGAGCAGCACCTTGGCCGTACCGGTCTGTTTCTCAGTACTCATCCGGGCTCGCCTCCACGCGATGGACCGTCAGGGACCGGGAGCGATCAGCCCTGGCCGTCAGCCCCGCCCGGGCCAGCCAGGTGGTGCCGCCGATCTCCTTGATGCGTTCCTGGCCCTCGAACGAGAACGCCCAGGCGGCCGCGGCCCGGTCGAGGTAGCCGCCGCGCTCCAGCATGTCCCGCACCAGGCTGTCGAAGTCCATCGCCATCTGGTAGTCGTGCGGGAGGATCTCGTAGTTGCGGTAGCGGGCCATGTCGATGAGCATCTGGCACAGCGCGTACAGGCTCAGGTCGGGCGTGTAGTCGGTCATCAGCGGCCCCAGGCAGACGGAGCCCTTGCCGAACTCCTCGTCCCGGGCGATGTTCGGGTGGAACACCTCCGACAGCCACAGCACCCGGGGTGCCTGGATGGGGAACTCGGACGGCAGCCCGATGACCAGTTCATGCCGGTCGATCGGCCGGGGGTCCAGCGGCCAGGCCTCCAGGTCCTCCGGCGGGGCGAAGCCCGGGACGTGGAGCTCGACCTCGAACCGCAGCGGCAGCCGGTCGTCGTCCATGCGGACCAGCGTGAACTCCTCGTGCTCGTCGGCGAAGTCGGCGATGTCCTCGCGGGCCTGCGCGATGGCCTCCAGACGCAGTAAGGAGTCGACGCCCGCCGTCGACTCGGCCGACACCTCCAGCTGACCGCCGTCGCGGATGCCCTGGTTGAACAGCGGGACATCCGGATCCAGCCGCCGGGCCTCGCCGTTCTCGTCGCGGTAGTCGACCACGGCCCGGCGCAGCTGCCCGTTGGCGTCCCGGGACACCTCGGGGCGGTACTCCGCCCAGATGGTGGGCACCAGTTCGCTGGGCAGGGTGGTGTTCGGAACGTACGGGATCTCGTACAGCTGTTGGTCGGGGCCCCGGAACCGGAGGCGGGTGTACAGGGTCGGGCGGAAGTCGTGCTCCCCGTAGAGGACTTCGACGTTGGGGTCGATCCGCGCCGCCCGTTCCTGGAGTTGCTGGAGCCGGTCCGGGGGCATCTCGGCGACCCGGAACGCGGCCTGTTGGTTGTTGGCGTAGAGCTGCAGGGCCCCGTGGTCGACCAGCTCGCGGACCAGTTGGAGGAACTCCGGGTAGGCCTCACTTCCGACGAACTCGACGGTCCGGTACAGCGTGTCCGCGTTCCCGGCGGCTCCGGGGCGCTCCCGCTGCTCGGTGCGCAGGAACTCCCTGATCTTCAGCAGGTCGTGGTTGCCGGGCCAGCGCCGGAGCGCGGTCTCCACCAGCTGGGGGACCCCTTCGCGCGGCACGGCGCCGAGGTCGAGGGCACGTACGACCTGTCGCCAGAAGGTGACGACATCCTGGCCCGCCGCTCCCCAGGGGGGCCGCGTGTGCGGCGGGAAGTCCATGTCGTCCAGGAGCTCCTCGGCCTGCGTCTGGGTGCGGTAGAGGTTGGCCAGGGTGTCGGCCAGGGCCTGCTTGATCTCGGTGGGCAGTTTGCCCGCGTCGCTTGTCACCGGGAGCTTCCTTTCCCGCCGGCCTCGGAGAGTTCCAGGTAGCGGATTCTTCGGGTACGTCCGGTCCCGAGGACCGGCAGGATCTCGCGTGGGGCCACGCCGAGTTCGGCGAGCGGGGCGTGCGGTGACGCGTCGGTGAGCCGGGTGGACTGCTGGGTCGGCGGGGATCCGGGCAAGGGCGCCCAGGTCATCACGGACTCCTCCGGGTCGAGATGGGCGGCGAGGTCGGCCGGGGTGGAGCGGACGGTGTGCGGTGTCGGCGACACCAGCGGGGCCGGGATCCGGGCGTGCAGCGGGCAGTCGGGATCGCGGCGCGCCCGGACCGGGGTCGCCGCACCGCTCGCCGCGTCCACGCGGACCAGGCCCGCCGTGGTCTCGGCCCCGCACAGCAGTCGTACGGCGGTCACCGCCATCCACGCCCCGATCAGTGCCGAGACCGGGGCGGAGGCTCCGGCATCGGTCGTGGTGGCGTCCGCGCAGGCCCAGGGGTCGTCCTGGGCGGCCCGGTCCCTGGGGGTGAGGCCGCAGCCGAAGCAGGCGCCCGACGGGTCGTAGAGCCGGATCTCCCCGCCCCAGGGGCTGGTGCCGCCGTCGAGCAGCGGGACACCGACGAGCTGGCAGCGTCCGCTGAGCTGGAGCCGGGCGGCCAGGCTGTCCAGGCAGCTGACCACGAGTGAGGCGTCGCGCAGTTCGGCCAGCCCCACTCCGCTGACCAGCGGAGCGGTCCGGGCGTCCACACGGGTCACCGGGGAGAGCTCGCCGAGCCGGCGCGCGGCGATCGGAGCCTTTGGCCGTCCGACGTCCTCGGCGCGGAACAGCGGGGCCCGGCTGAGGTTGCACTCCGAGACATGGTCGGGGTCGCACAGCACCAGTCGCCCGATGCCGGCCAGGGCGAGTTGCTGGGCGAGCTGGCTGCCCAGGGCGCCGACGCCGACCACCACGACGGTGGCAGCGGAGAGCTGCCGCTGGTCCCAGTCCGGGATGAGTTCGTGCCGGTCGAAGCGCCCCATGTCAACTCCGCTTCAGTGTGCGGAAGTTCATCGGGCACTGGACGACCGTGAGGTCGCTGCGCCACTGCTCGAAGCAGCCGAGCCCGCGGGCCGGATCCTGGTGGACCGCCTTGAGACAACCGCGGTCCTGGGGTGAGCAGGGGCAGACGACGACCGTCTCGAAGAGCCGGAACGTGTGCCGGCACACGAAACAGGCGTTGCGCTGTCGGGGGTGTCCCAGGGCCGGGTCGTCGGGCATCAGCCGCATGGTGTGCAGGGTGTCCGGCGACGGGTCGGCGGCGTCCACCCCGCGGAAGAACGCGGCCTGCGCGCGGGGGTCGGGCAGTTCCGAAGGCGTCGCGTGGCCGCTGCACGGAAGGTTGCGCAGATGATGGGTGACGTCGGCCAGCTTGCCGTTCTCCGAGTGCCGCAGATAGACCGTGTCGTCCAGGCGGAAGGTGTGTCCGCAGACTCGGCAGGGCGCCCGGCGACGGTCGCCCGGCCGCCGCCAGGTACCGAGCCAGCGTGAGTCCAGTGTCGTGGAGGCCGGTCCGTCGGCGCCGGCCACCTGGGGGTTCTCGCCGCGCTGCTGGCCGCGGTCGAAGGCGCTGGAGACTTCGGGCGAGGCGGAGGTGGCCACGGGCTCGTCGAGCCCGCCGCCCTGCTGAGGGCCCGTCATGTGCCGCTTTCCGTACGGGAGACATGGCGAAGATCGTCCGGGGAGTGGCCGTTCAGCCGCAGCGCCGCGCGCCCGGCCGCGCAGGCCCGCTCGATGTCGGGGGAGTGGGCGAGCGAGCTGTAGAAGCCCTCGGCGAAGGCGAGCCCCGCGTCGTCGTCGAGTTCGCTCACGGTGCCCACCACGGTGTGCGCGCAGGAGAGGAGGCCCTCCGCGTACGCCGCCGTCCAGCAGGAGTTGAGGACCACACAGTCGAGCGGGGCGTGCAGACCGAGTGCGGGGGTCAGCGCCTCCACGGGCACGGCTGCCGAGGCGCCCGTCCCGTCCTCGAAGAGCAGTCGGCCGTCGTCGGTGCCGTGCCCGGCGAAGTGCACGATCCGCGGGAGTGCGGCGTCGAGCTGGGGCAGGATGTCGGCGATCCGGGTGGCGGGATGGACCGTCACGGTCAGGCGTCCCGCGGAGCGCGCCTCGGCCTCCCGGATGACGCGCTGTTCGGCGCCGAGCCGCAGTCTGGCCTCGTCGAGCGGTGCGGACATCAGACACAGCACCCGCACGGTCGCGGCCGGTGCGGTGCCGCCGGCCAGGTTCCGCAGCTCCGCGTGGTCGGGGTACCTGGCCGCCGCCGCCACGAGCAGGTCGGACGGCCGTACTCCCGCGACCCGGCCCCGGTCCAGTGCCTGGCAGGTGGCACGCCACCAGTCGGCGGCGGTCAGCGGTGGGGCGAAGGGAATCAGGATCGCCGGGTTGACACCGGCGTCTTCCAAAAGGGCGTGACCCGTCAGCACATCCGGAAATAATTCGCCCAATAATTCGAATGCACCGTCGTCGCGCAATTGTTTCCAGGTCGAACCGGCCATATCTCGTCCCCCGAGCCAACTTCCCCTGTGTGTGCGGTGGTTCGGAAGAAGAGTACTTGCCGTGCCGTCCCGTGGGTGTACTTTCGGATTGCGCAGCACACTTATCGGGGGCGGGCTTGATCGAGCGTCTGGAAATGATCACCTGTGGTGGCCGCGGTGCCGAGAAATCGATCTTCGAGATCGATTTCGATCAAGGGGAGAAAACAAGGGACGGTTTTCGGGAACGCCGGGGCGTCCTGGTGCACGGAGGCGGCGAGCGTGTCGTACAGCGCATCGCCTACACCGACCAGGCCCGCCGGGAACTGGCCAACGCCGTCAGGTTCGCGGATCTGCTGGTCCGTCGGCTCGGCGTCACCAGCTATCCGGCCGAGCTCAGCCGGGTCATCGGCCACCGCCCGGACGGCCGGGCCCCCTTCCTGGTCGCCGTCCGCAGAGGGCGCCCGCTGTCCGAGTTCCGCGACGAACTCCCGCTGCCTCCAGGGGAGTTGTGGAGTGCGGTGGACGGCATCGTCGCCGTCCTCACCAAGCTGAACGAGTTACGCGTCGTGCACCGCGACATCCGGCCCCAGACACTGCTGTGGGACGGCAAGTCCGTCCAGCTGACCGAGTCCGGCATCGCCGTGCACGAGGGCGAGGACCGCGGCGCGGCGGTGGGCGTCGATCCCTGGCGGTCCCCCGAACAGACGGCGGGTCTGGGCAAGGCCGACTGCCGGGACGACGTGTACCCCGCCGGCGCGGTGATCTTCCATCTGGCGACGGGCGAGGACGCCGCCGCGACCCCTGACATGCGAGGCCGCGTCAGACTCCTCGACAACAGTCTGCGCAACCTCCTCGAAGGGGTCTTCACCGACGTCGCCCGGCACCGGATCAGCGGATTCACCCTGCGCACGCGCTGGGAGGGGGGACCGGCCAAGCCGGAGACGGCCCGCCCCCACACACCGGTCGAGGTGGAGATGGAGGCCCGCCGGCGCTTCCACGAACTGCGGGCCCGGCAGCGGGCGTACCGCCACCGGGTGCTGGCTCCGCCGCCACCGCCCCGGGTGCCGCGCACCCCCGCCTACGTGTACTCGGGCCCCGCCACCACCCGTGGGGCCACCGTGACCGGAGTGATCGTGCTGGTGGTTGTCGTGCTGGCGCTCGTCGCGGTGCTGGTGTGGTGAGGAGGACGACATGGCAGCACAGGTGAGGTGCCCCATCTGCCTGAACATGGTGGACTGGGCGCGGGCCCAGACCGTCACCATGACCGCCGACAACCGTACGGAGCCCCTCGTCCGCCGGGAGGGCGAGGACGACGTGGTCTGGAGCCAGCGCACCCTCAACGCCTACCGGCTGTGCGAGGGCGGCGGTGAACCGCACGTCCTGCCCGGCAAGTACGGCGACTTCGGCCAGCCGCTCGTGATCGGCGTGGTGGGCGAGTCCGCGGCCGGCAAGAGTCATCTGCTCGCCGCGATGGTGGGCATGCTCTCGGACGCCGACCGGATGTCACGGCTCGGCCTGGTCGTCGGCGGACTCGACCTGAAGAAGCACCAGGAGTACCTGAAGAACGTCGTCCGCCCCTTCCTCGACCAGGGCCGGGGGATCCCCGGCACTCCCGCCGGGCCGCCCGAGTTCACCGACGCCCTGTGGGTCCACAGCAGCAGGACCCGACGCAACTTCGCCGTGGCCTTCTTCGACGTCTCCGGGGAGTGGCTCGCCAACCACGAGGCCGAGGTGCCGTTCCTCGGCGCGGCCGGCGCCCTGGTGTTCGTGGTCGACCCGAGCCGGATCCGCGGCCTCACCGGCTCCTCCGGGAGCGTCACCGGCGACCCGTCCTTCGACGTCGTACTGAACAAGATCGCGCGACTGCGCGGGTACGAGGGAGAGGAGTTCATGCCGCTGCCCGCCGCCGTCGTGGTCGGCAAGAGCGACCTGCTCAGGCATCACGAGGCGCTGGTGGAGCGGTGGTTCAGGGACACCTCGCCCGAGGAGGAACTGGAGCTGCACACCGTGGAGGCGGAGAGCGAGGACGCCTACGCCTTCCTCAGCTCCCGGGGTGCCCGCGGCTGGCTCGCGCCGTTCGCCCGCTGCGCCCCCTCGACCCTGCACTTCGCCACCGCGACCGGGCACGGCGCCGTCGAGGAGGAAGGCGTCCAGCGCTCTCCCCAGGGGGGCTTCGCCCCACGTCGCGCCCTCAAACCCCTGCTCGCGCTGTTCGCCATGTGCGGGGTCCTCGGCCCCACCGACCTCGGTCAGGGAGAAGTCGGATGACCACCGTCCATCAGATCCTCTTCGGCTGGGCCGAACGGGACAGCGCGGGCAACGCCGGGGTGCGCCCCGTGGCCGACTCCGGAGCGCCCACCCTGGACCGCTGGACCGGGCGGCTGCCGAACGTCTGGGCGGCCAAGGACGACGCGGACGACCCGGGCGAGACGCGGGCGGGCCTGGTCCACCTGGTGTTCGAGGACGAGGCCGCCGTACTGCGCAAGCTCCCCGCACGCAACGCGCACGGCCGGGCCGGCGCCACCCTGACCCATGCCCTGGTCGGCGCCCCGCACCTGATCGACGCGGCCCTCGCCCTGGGGCTGCACGACTGGTCCGGCTGGCGCGAGCGCGAACCGCAGGGACCGGACGCCCGGCTCGCCCCGCTCGACATCGAGGAACTGCGTGCCGCCGCCGGTCCGGGCCTGGACGGGTTGCGCGCGGCGGTGCGGGACATCCCGAAGGACCAGCTGACCGCGGCCGTCGCCCATGCGCTCGGCGCGCCCGGCGCCGACTTCACCTTCATCACCCGGCCCGAGTACGCCCTGCCGATGATGACCGCGGTGCACGACATCGTCGGACCGGTGCCCGGCAGGCCATGGACCTTCGCCGGCCGGGAGACCACCGACGTGGGCGGCCATCAGCCGCGGGTGGTCTTCCTCTCCGCCCGGCCGCCGCAGTCGTACTACGTCAACCAGCGGCTGCGGGTCGAAGCCGCCGTCGCACCGCCCGACGCGGACGGCACCGGCTTCGCCGCACAGCTGGTGGAGCTGTATCTGGACGCCGGGCACGCGGCGGTGCACCGGGTGCGGCCCAGCGCCGGGCTCGCCACGGCCGACGACGTGCTGGCGTGGCGGCGGTCGGTATCGGTCGTGGACGGCCGGATCGTCGACGACCGGCTCCCGCTCGACCTCCTCCTCGACGACGACGTGCTGCGCAGGGCCTCGACGGTCGGCAGGGCCGGAGTCGCGGGCCGGCGGCTCTCCGGGGAGTTGCGCGAACAGCCCGCCCGTCTGCTCATCGACGTGGTGAGCCGGTGGGGGCGCAACGAGGCGCGGTCCGTGCGCCATCCCGAACTGCGCGAGACCGTCATGCGGGAAGCCGTGGTCGTGTGTCTGACCCGGAGCTGCCCGGCGGACCTGATCCAGGAGACGGCACAGGCACGGCCGCGCCCTGAGCTGGTGGCCGACGTGTTCCTGAGCCGGCTGCCCAACGAAGGCCTCGACCTGTCGGAACCCTGGGCCATGTATCTGGTGGGCATGGCCCTGACACTCGGGATGGACGTGTCCCACCTGGACCACGAGGGGCTCTTCGCCCCGTCCCCCGCGTCCGCCCTGCTGGACTTCGTCCAGCGGAGCTCCGGCCCCGACCCGGACGCCGCCGCCCTCGTCCTGCGCCGCCATCTGGGCGCCGGAACCGACAAGAAGGCGCGCGAGAAGGCCGTCCGGGCATGGTTCGAGCGCGGTCTGCTGCGCGCCGAGATCGAAGCGGCCGCGGGCGGGGACAAGGCGAAGGAGGTCGACTGCTACACGGGCCTGCTCACCGCCGCCTACGGCCCCCAGCTCAGGGCCGCGGACGCCTGGGCCGTCGTGGATCGCGCCGGGGACGACGCGCCCCTCGGGCTCCTCACCGCCGCGCTGTGGCGGGCGGGGGAGGAAGCGGCCGAGACCCGCATCCGCTACGCCCTGTCCGATCTGCTGCTGCGGGACGAGGGCTACGCGCTCACCGCCCCGTCCGTCCGCGGCCCGGCCCGGGCCGCGGGGCGGTCGGCAGGCGGCGGGCGGGGCGATCCGGGCCGCCGCCCCCCCGGGGGTCAGTACAGACCGGCGGCTGGAGGCGGCGATCGGCGCGGACCGGCACGCGGGGTAAGCCGGCGTCCACGCCGCGGGCGCGCACGGCGGCGACGAGGCCGGCGGTCGGTGACGTCGTAGGCCAGCAGGTACCGGTCGCGTCCGCCGGGCTTGTCGCCGTAGTGGGC
>NZ_JABERD010000124.1 GCF_013044505.1 Streptomyces sp. S3(2020)
TGGGTAGAGGGGCCCGGGGCCCGCCCAGGGGGTGGAACAGGGCGGCGGCTTCGGCGCCCCGGCCCTCGCAGACCTTGGCGTGGGCGAGGAAGTTGAGGTCGACGAGGCGGCGCGGGTGGCCCTCGTGCTCCCACTCCAGCCACCAGTCGAAGGCGGCCTTCATCACCTGGCGGGCCCGGCGGCCGACCCAGTGGCCCGAGGCGGCCGGGTCGGGGGGTTCGTGGCCCGCGGTGGCGAGGACGCGGTAGCGCTCGGCGTGCGCGATGACCGGCAGGATCGCGAGCGGGGAGTCGGCGGGGGCCTGTTCGGCGGCCCAGTTGGCGAAGTCGTAGACCTCGTGCAGCGGGTCCGGGCCGGTGTCGGCGCGGTGCTCGGCGAGCCGGGCGACCATCAGATGGTGGGCGTGGTGGTGGTCGGCGTAGCGGCGGCGGACCTCCTCGAAGATCCGCATGGCGTTCCCGGTCCCGGTGGTGCCCTGCTCCAGCATGAGCAGGCCGAGCCAGGGGGTGGGGTCGGCGGGGGCGCGCTCGGCGGCGGTCCGGCAGGCCTCGCCCGCGCGGTCCGGCTTCTCCTTGCCGCGCAGGGCGCGCTGGACCTGGGCGAGGGCGAGCAGTACGGAGGCGTCGGCGGACTCGGGTTCGGCGAGCAGCCAGTCGCGGGTCCAGGCGGCGCTGTAGGGCTCCAGGGCGAGGACCGTCACCCGGTGGCCGCGCAGGTCCCAGTCGTCACCGGACTGGGCGATCAGCGAGCGGGCGGCCTGCCAGCGGCCCTGGGCCAGAGCGGCGCGGGCGGTGACGAGTTCGGCGTCGTCGAGGGCGGCGTCGAAGGCCTGGGCCGCGCGTCTTCGGCTGCGGCCCAGTGGTGGTGGGGGTGGAGACACCGCGCAGACTTCCTCACGCGACGTTGCTCTACGTCGTAGTTCGCTTGCGTGGGCAGATGGTCACGGACAGCAAACCCGCAGCCAAGGCTTCCCGTCAAGGCCGAGACGGGTGTTACACGGTTCAACTGTCGTGACTGGAGGGGCAGTTGTGATCAAGAGGGGCAGGCGGCCGAGCACTTCGTGTGGCGTACGCCATGGCGCCCTGCGCCCCGCCCCCGCACCATGGCGGGAAGGTCGTACGGGGCGACCGAGTCAACCGCCCGGTTCCGGGTACTCCGGGGAGCAAGCCGGTCCCAAGGGCGCTACAGTCGGCCCCTGACCCGCCCCCGCAGCCCGGCCAGTGATCGAGGTACGCAGCGTGTCGGTTGTTGTTCTGGTTCTCGCCGTGAGCGCGGCCTGCTGCCTGGGCTTCGGTTTCGTCCTCCAGCAGAACGCGGCTCAGCGGGCACCCCTGAACGACTTCCTCTCGCCCCGGCTGCTCCTGGACCTGGTCAAGGTGCCTCGCTGGCTCGGCGGTATCGCCCTGATGGTGGCCGGCATGGTCCTCGGCGCGATCGCACTGGGCCAGGGCGAGATCTCCCTGGTGGAGCCGCTGCTGGCGACGAACCTGCTGTTCGCGATGGCCCTCTCCCGTCACCAGACCAAGCAGTCACTGGGCCGCCAGGGCTGGGCGGGCCTGCTGCTCCTGGCGGGCGGCGTGACGGCGTTCATCGTGGCGGGCGAACCGCGCGGCGGCACGGCGGTCGCGGACCCGTTCCGGCACTGGCTGATCATCGGCGCGATGATCGGTCTCGCGCTGCTGCTGACGACGTACGCGAAGCGGTCCCGGCTGGTCGCGGGACCCGCGCTGCTCGCGGTCGCGGCGGGGCTGCTGTACGGCGTGCAGGACGCGCTGACGCGGGTGAGCGGCGAGCGGTTCGCCGAGGGCGGCCTCGTGCACGTCCTCACCGGCTGGCAGCCGTACGCGGTGCTCGCGCTCGGCGTGACCGGCCTGGTGCTGGTCCAGAGCGCCTTCGAGACGGCCTCCCTGCGCATGTCGCTGCCCGCCCTCACCGCCGCCCAGCCGCTCGCCGGGATCATCTGCGGCGTGGGCTTCCTGGGCGACCGGCTGCGCACCGACGCGGGGGCGCTCGCGTGGGAGGCGGCGGGGCTGGCCGCGGTCGTGGTCGGGATCGTGCTGCTGGGACTGCATCCGGCCATGCCGTGCGGCGCGGTGGAGCGGCCGGTGCGGGCCCGGGATCTCCAGCCGAACTGATCCTCTCGGGGTGCGGGCCGGCCGGGACGGGACACCCTGCTTGGATGGGCCCATGAGCTCTGCTGACGAGATCCTCGACATCGTCGACGAGAACGACCAGGTCATCGGACAGTCCCCGCGCGGTGCCGCGTACGCCCAGGGGCTGCGCCACCGCTGCGCCTTCATCCAGGTGCGGGACGCCGCAGGCCGTCTCTTCGTGCACCGCCGCACCCCCACCAAGCTGGTCTTCCCCTCCCTGTACGACATGTGGGTCGGTGGAGTGGTCGGCGCGGGCGAGACCTACGACGACGCTGCGCTGAGGGAGGCGGAGGAGGAACTGGGTGTCTCCGGCCTCCCGTCCCCCGAGTTCCTCTTCAAGTTCCTGTACGACGACGGCGCCGGGCAGACCTGGTGGTCGGCGGTGTACGAGGTCCGCTGCGAGCTGCCGGTGAGCCCTCAGGTCGAGGAGGTCGCCTGGCACGACTTCCTGCCGGAGGAGGAGGTGGAGCGGCGGCTCGCGGAGTGGGAGTGGGTGCCGGACGGGCTGGACGCGTACGAGCGGCTCAGGCGGTACCGGAAGGGGAGCTGAGCAGGCCCAGGGGGACGGACCTGCCGGGGTCACCGCCGCCGCTCAGCGGGCTGGTGTCCGGTCCCGGCCAGCTGGGCGCGGGCCACAGAGGGTGGTCCAGGAACCGGTCCGCCATGGCGTACGCCGCTTCCCCTGACACCCCGACCGTGGTGAGCGCACGGGATATGCGCGCCACGCCCTCGCCCTCCGGCACGTTCGCGTCGCCGAACGCCGGGAGCAGCAGGAGCAGCCGCTGATCGGGGTCGCACACTCCCTCGGCGTCCGGCGGTACCGAATCGGCGACGGAGACCAGGTCGGGCCAGGAGAACCCGGGCCCGCTCTGGTGTCCCTCGATCGCGGCGACGAGCGTCTCCCGGGGGTGGTCGGGACGCGTGAGGAGATAGTCGGTGCCGGCGTCGTCGGGGAAGTTCCGGTGCACGACCCACAGCAGGCGCCCGCCGTGCAGGGGGATCCGGAACGCCGGCCAGGTCTCCGTCGCCTCGTACAGTGCCTCGGCCGCCGCGTCCACGTCGGCCGCGTCCGCGCCGAAGGGCTCGGGCTCGTTCGCCAACCCGTGCCATACGGGTCCGAAGTACGCGGGCCAGAAACCGGGCAGCCCGAGCAGGTGCTCGGCCGGTGCGATGCCGTGTCCGGGCATCGCGTATCCGGTCAGCGACGAGGGAAGATCCATGCCTCGAACCGTAGCGGGCGGCACTGACAACGCCCCCTCGCGGACGGCCCGGTAGGGTCCAGGGCGTGATCGATTTTGTACAGAACGTCCGTCTCTGGTTCGCGCCCGAGGAGATCCGGGAGGACGGCAGGACGCCCGACTACCGGTTCTCGCTCGCCAATGAGCGCACCTTTCTGGCCTGGCTGCGGACCGCGCTCGCGCTCATCGGCGGCGGGTTCGCGGTGGACCAGTTCCTGCCGGACCTGCGGTGGGGATGGCGGGTCGGGCTGGCGCTCGCGCTGCTCGGGGCCGGCGTGCTGTGCTCGTTGCGCGCGGTCAATCACTGGACGCGGTGCGAGCGGGCGATGCGGCGGGGGGAGGATCTGCCGGTGTCCCGGTTCCCGGCGGTGCTGAGCATCGTCGTGGCGGTCGTCGCCGTCGCGATGGTGTTCGTCGTGCTCGTCGGGTGGGAGGGGTGAGCCCGCCGGACACCTCGGACACCTCGGCCACCTCGGCCACCGAGGAACGGGACCCCGGACTCCAGCCCGAGCGCACCCGCCTCGCGTGGCGTCGTACGACCCTCTCCGGCACCGTCTCCGCCGTACTCGCCGTGAAGACCGCGCTGCACGGCGGCCCGTCCGCCTCCGGGGTCGTCGCCTGCGCGCTGGCCTGCGTCCTCTGGCTGGGCTTCCTGCTGCTCGCACACCGCCGTATCCGCGCCCTCGCCGCCGACGCGAGCCCCGCCGCGATCGCCCCGCGCCATGCCACGGCGGCGGTCCTGTGCACCGTGGCGATGGCCGTGTGCGGGGCCGCGCTGGTGTTCTAGCCCTCGTCGGCCCACCCCTGCCCCGCTAGCCCACCTGCGCCTCGCCCTCGCCCTCGGCCTCCCAGTCCACCGTCACCACGATCTTCCCCCGGGTGCGCCCCTCCTGGCTCAGCCGCTGCGCCTGTGCCGCCTGCTCCAGCGGGAACGTCCGCGACACATGCACCGACACCACGCCCTGTTCCGCCAGTTCGGACAGGCGCCGGAGGTCCTCGGCGTCCGGGCGCACCCAGTAGTAGCGGCCGCCGTAGCCGACGACCTCGCCGTCCGCGATGGACACCAGGCGGCCCTCGGGCGCCACCAGGTTCGCCGAGACCGCCAGGGTCTCGCCGCCGATCGTGTCGAACGCCGCGTCCACGCCCTCGGGGGCCAGCCCGCGCACCCGTTCGGCCAGGCCCTCGCCGTACTCGACGGGCTCACCGCCGAGGCCGCGGACGAAGTCGTGGTTGCCCTTGCTCGCCGTACCGATGACCCGGGCGCCTAGATGACGGGCCAGCTGCACGGCGACGGAGCCCACACCGCCCGCCGCCGCGTGCACCAGGACCGTCTCGCCGCGTCTGACCTGGAGTGCCTTCACCAGGACCTGGTAGGCGGTGAGCCCCACCAGCGGCAGACCGGCCGCCTCCTCGAAGGTGAGGTTGCGGGGCTTGCGGGCGAGGGTGCGCACGGGGGCGGCCACGTACTCGGCGAAGGTGCCCCGGGAGAGGAAGTCCTCACGGACGTATCCGATGACCTCGTCGCCCACCGCGAACTCCGTGACGGACACGCCCAGTCCGACCACGACCCCGGAGACGTCCCAGCCGGGTACCACCGGGAAGACGGGGTCCAGGATCCGGTCGAGGTGCCCCTCGCGCGCGTGCCAGTCGACCGGGTTGACCGCCGCGGCGCGGACCTTGACCAGCACCGCGTCGACCCCGACCTTGGGGTCGCGCACGTCCCCGTATGCGAGGACCTCGGGTCCGCCGTAGCGTGAGTAGCTGATGCCCTTCATGGCACCGACCCTCCGGGGTACACGGACGCCACGCAAGCGGGATGCCCGGATATGCGGCGTTCGCGTGGCAGCCTGTCCGACGGCATCGGCAACGTCTCCGAAGGTGAGCAGCATGACCACCCTCCACCAGGAACACACCTCCCACGCGCATGTGCACGGGCCCGACTGCGGACACACCGAGGTGCCGCACGGGGACCACGTCGACTACGCGCACGGCGGGCATCTGCACCGCGAGCACGGTGGCCACTGGGACGAGTGCGAGCCGGGCGGGCACACCACCCACGACGGTCACGAGCACACGCACGGGGACGCCTGCGGCCACGAGAGCGTGCTGCACGGCGACCACGTCGACTATCTCCACGACGGCCACCGGCACGCCAAGCACGACGGCCACTGGGACGACCACTGACCTGACCGAGAACCACCCCCGACAGCTCCCCGTCGCACCACGCGGGGAGCTGTCGGCCTAGGGTGGCCCAGGTCACGTTCGCCCTCCGCACTGGACGGCATACCGACCGGTCGGCATCATGATGCGGGAAGCGTTCACCTGCCCGTAGGAGCGATGCATGAGCCCCGACCATCCGCCCGGACTCGACCTCGACCGGCTGCGCGGCCTGCTGGAGCGCGAGCGGCCCGGACTGGTCCACGGCCCCCTGACCGGCCGCCTGATCGAGGGCGGACGGTCGAACCTCACCTACGCGCTCTCCGACGGCACGTCGAAGTGGGTCGTACGACGGCCTCCGCTCGGCCATGTGCTGGCCACCGCGCACGACATGAAGCGCGAGCACCGGGTGATCAGCGCGCTGCACCCGACGAACGTGCCGGTGCCGCACACCGTGCTGCTGTGCGAGGACGAGAAGGTGCTCGGGGCGCCCTTCTACGTCATGGAGTTCGTCGAGGGCACCCCGTACCGCACCGCCGACCAGCTGCTCCCGCTCGGCCCGGCACGCACGCGTGACGCGGTGCTGTCCCTCGTGGACACCCTCGTCGAGCTGCACGCCGTGGACCCCGCCGAGGTGGGCCTCGCGGACTTCGGCCGCCCCGAGGGCTTTCTGGACCGGCAGCTGCGCCGCTGGGGCAAGCAGCTGGACGCCTCCCGCAACCGCGAGCTGGCCGGCATCGACGAGCTGCACGCGGCGCTCGGCCGGCAGCTGCCGACGTCCCCCGACGCGACCGTGATCCACGGCGACTACCGGCTCGACAACGTGCTGATCGGGGACGACGACCGCATCAAGGCGATCCTCGACTGGGAGATGTCGACCCTCGGCGACCCGCTCACCGACCTCGGTCTCCTCGTGATGTACAGCCTGCCGCTGGGCATGCCCGACTCCCCCGTCTCCACCACCGCCGAGGCGCCCGGGCACCCGGATCCGGCCGAGCTGATCGAGCGGTACGCGGCCCGGTCGGGGCGCGATGTCTCCACGGTCTCCTGGTACACGGCGTTCGCCTGGTTCAAGCTCGCCGTGATCCTGGAGGGCATCCACTACCGCTACACCCTGGGCCAGACGGTCGGCCACGGCTTCGACCGCATCGGCGACCTGGTCCCCGTCTTCATCCAGCACGGCCTCACGACCCTTCAGGAAGGCTGACCCGCCATGGACTTCGCGTTCGACGCGCGCACCGAGGAACTGCGTGCCAAGCTGCTCGCCTTCATGGACGAGTACGTCTACCCGGCCGAGGCGGTCGCGGAGGAGCAGCGGGCCGCGCTGGCGTCCCCGTGGGACACCCCGGCCGTGGTGGAGGAGCTGAAGGCCGAGGCGCGCAGGCAGGGTCTGTGGAACCTCTTCCTGCCCGACTCCGAGTACGGCGCCGGGCTGACCAACCTCCAGTACGCCCCGCTCGCCGAGATCACCGGCCGCTCCCCGCAGCTGGCGCCCACCGCGCTGAACTGCGCGGCGCCGGACACCGGCAACATGGAGGTGCTCACCCAGTTCGGGGACGAGCGGCAGAAGAAGCAGTGGCTCCAGCCGCTGCTCGCCGGGGAGATCCGCTCGGCGTTCGCGATGACCGAGCCGGAGGTGGCCTCCTCGGACGCCACCAACATCACCACGTACATCGAGAAGGACGGCGACGAATACGTCGTCACCGGCCGCAAGTGGTACATCTCCGGGGCGATGAACCCGGACTGCAAGATCTTCATCGTGATGGGCAAGACGGACCCGGACGGGGACGACCTCCGCCGTCAGCAGTCCATGGTGCTGGTCCCCCGCGACACCCCTGGCGTGACGGTCAAGCGGGCCATGCGGGTCTTCGGCTACGAGGACCACTCCCACGGCGGCCACGCCGAGGTGGTCTTCGACCACGCGCGTGTGCCGGCGTCGAACCTGATCGGCGAGGAGGGCGGCGGCTTCGCCATCGCCCAGGCCCGCCTCGGTCCGGGCCGGATCCACCACTGCATGCGGCTGATCGGCATGGCGGAGCGGGCGATCGAGCTGATGTGCCGCCGGGCGGTGTCCCGTACGGCCTTCGGCAAGGCGCTGGCCCAGCAGGGCGTGGTGCACAACTGGATCGCCGACGCGCGCGTGACCGTGGAGCAGCTGCGGCTCCTCGTGCTGAAGACGGCCTGGCTGATGGACACCGTCGGCAACCGGGGCGCCCACACGGAGATCCAGTCCATCAAGATCGCCACGCCGCGCGCGGTGGTCGACATCATCGACCGGGCGATCCAGCTGCACGGCGCGGGTGGCGTCAGCCAGGACTTCCCGCTGGCCGAGCTGTACGCCGGCGCCCGGACGCTGATGATCGCCGACGGGCCGGACGAGGTGCACCAGCGGTCGCTGGCGCGGCGGGAGCTGAAGAAGTACCTGTGACGGGCTTCTAGGGGCGCAGGGCCCGCAGGAGGAGGTCGGCCAGATGGTCGGCGACCTCCTGGGGGCCCATCGGGCCGTCGGGGCGGTACCAGGTGGACAGGTGGTGGACCGATCCGAAGTGGTAGTCCACCACCAGGTCGGCCGGGGTCGCCCTGGAGAAGACTCCGGCCTCCTGGCCCTCCTCGACGAGCGCGCGGAACTGTTCGTGGTAGCGCCGGCGCTCGGCGCGCACCTGCTTGTTCTTCTCCGGGCTCAGGTGGTGCATGGAGCGGAAGAAGATCGAGGCGTCGTCGAGGTTCTCGATGGTGGTGACGACGACGTCCGCCGCCGCGCCCCTGAGCCGCTTCTCGATGGGCTCGTCCGCGTTCGCGAACGCGTCGAGGCGCTCCTGCTGGACGCGCAGCACGCGCGCGTACACCTCGTGCAGGAGGTCGTCCTTGGAGCCGAAGTAGTGGTACAGCGCCCCCTTGGTGACGCCGGCCGCCTCGACGATCTCCTGCACGGAGGTCCGGTCGTAGCCCCGCTCCGCGAAGAGCCGGGTGGCGGCGGCCAGCAGCCGCTGCGGGACGGGCGTACCGTCTCCGTCGGTCGTCCTGGGCACTGTGCCGCCTCCTGCTTTTCCGTTCGCTACTGCTCGTCGTGCCTGCGGGAACGCAGTTCCCGCCGGAGGATCTTCCCACTCGCCGTCTTCGGCAGGTCCGGCAGGATCTCCACCTGCCTCGGGTATTTGTAGGCGGCCAGTCTCTCCTTGCAGTACACCGCGAGTTCATCCGGGTCCGTGTCGGCGCCCGGACGCAGGCTGATGTACGCCTTCACGGTCTCCCCGCGGTACCCGTCGGGCACCCCGACCACGGCCGCCTCGCGCACCGCCGGATGGGTGTACAGCACGTCCTCGACCTCGCGCGGCCACACCTTGAAGCCGGACGCGTTGATCATGTCCTTCTTGCGGTCGACGACGTAGAGCCAGCCCCGCTCGTCCATGAAGCCGATGTCGCCGGTGCGCAGTTCGCCGTCGGGGAAGGTCTCGGCGGTGGCCTCGGGGCGCCGCCAGTACCCGGGTACGACCTGCGGGCCGCGCACGAGGATCTCGCCCTGCTCGCCGAAGGGCACCTCGGCGCCCCGGTCGTCGACGATCCGTACGACCGTCTGGGGCCCCGGCAGGCCCACGGCCAGCGTCCCGGACACCGGGTCGACGGGCGCCTCCAGCTGGGGCGGTACGGAGGCGCAGGGGGCGGTGCACTCGGTGAGCCCGTAGCCGTTGCGGATGTACGGTCCGAAGCCCGCCCGGAACTTCTCCACCAGGGCGGGCGGCACGGGCGCGCCGCCGGAGGAGATGTTCACGAAGGACGAGAAGTGGTCCGGGGTGACGTCCGGGTGGGCGGCCAGCGCCATGAAGGCGGTGGACGGGCCGACGGTGTAGTGCGGCCGGTGCTCGGCGAACGCCTCCAGCACGACACCCGTCTCGAAGCGGTACGTCAGCACCAGCGTGCCCGCGCTGTTGAGACAGGCTCCCAGCTCGCACACCATGCCGGTGATGTGGAACAGCGGCGCGAGAGCGTAGTAGACCGGCGCGTCCGGCAGCGCCAGGCCCGTGCGCTGCCGTTCGGCGTTGCACATGATGTTGCCGTGCGTGTTGGTGGCGCCCTTGGGAGCGCCGCTGGTGCCCGAGGTGTAGCTGATGAGCGCGATGTCGGACGGGGCCGGCTCACGGCCCTCGGGCGCCTGGTGGCCCGCGCGGGCCACGTCGGCCAGGTCGTCGGCGTCGGCGGCATGGGGCAGCCGCTCGAAGGCCAGCACGCGCGCGTCGTCGCGCGTCTGGAAGTCCAGCTCGCAGCCGGTCAGCACGATCCGCACCGGCGAGTCGGCCGCCGTCTCGCGCAGATACGACTCCCAGGCCCGGTCGGAGCAGATCAGCGCGGCCACCTCGCCGTCCCGCAGGACGTGGGCGACCTCGCCCGACTTGTACATGGGGTTGACGGGCACGACGATCGCGCCGGCCTTCCACGCGCCCAGCAGGGCGAGCACGAAGTGCGGGGAGTTCTGGAGCAGGATCGCCACCCGGTCGCCGCGCTCCAGGCCGCGGGCGGCGAGGTGTCCGGCGACGGAGTCGCTCAGCTCGTCGACCTCGCGGTAGGTGAGGCGGCCGTCGAAGTAGGTGAGGAAAGCGCGGTCCGGGGCCTCGGCGACGACCCTGCGCAGGGCGTGCACGAGGGAGTCGTCGGGCGTGATGGGAGCGCGTTGGGCCTCGTTCAGCAGGGCGACCCAGGGCTGGGCGGCGTACCGGGACTCGCTCACCTGGTCTCCTCCCACTTCCGCTGGAGGTGGTTCATGCTGCCCAGCCAGCGGTCGGGGTCGGCGGCCCGGGCCTGGTAGTACTCGGCGACCTCGGGGTGCGGCAGGATCAGGAAGCGGTCCTCGGCGATGCCCTTGAAGAGCGCCTCGGCGACGTCGTCCGGTTCCACGGCGGTCGGTTTGAGCACCAGGTCGCCCGCGCTGCCGGTGGCGTCCAGCATGTCGGTGCGGACGCCCTGCGGACAGATCGCGTGGACCTTGAGCCCCCGGTGCCGGTAGGTCAGGGAGAGGTACTCGGCGAAGGCGTACGCCCCGTGCTTGGTGACGCTGTAGGGCGCGGCCCCGATCATGGTGAGCAGCCCGGCGGCGGACACGGTGGACACGAACCGGCCGTCGCCCCGCTCCAGCCAGGCGGGGAGCAGTTCGTGAGCGGCACGCACGTGTGCCATGACGTTGACGTCCCAGGACAGGTCCCAGGCCCTGGCGTCGGCGAGGTCGGCCACGTCGGGCCCGCCGAAGGCGACGCCGGCGTTGGCGCAGTAGACGTCGACGGTGCCGCCGAGCGCGTCCCGGGCCTCGCCGACGACCGAGGAGGCATCGCCGGGCACGGCGATGCCTCCGATCTCCTCGGCGACGGCCTTGGCGCGGTCGCCGTCCAGGTCGTTGACGACGACGCGGGCCCCTTCGGCGGCGAACCGCCGGGCAAGGGCTGCCCCGATCCCTCCTCCGGCCCCCGTGACGACGACACCGGCACCCTGAACGGCTTCCACCATCGGTCTCCTTCGACTGCGGCTCTGCGGCGATGACCAGACTAACCAGTCGGTATGTATCAAGGAAGGGGTGAGGTCGTCGAGGTCGTTCCCCACGGCCTGCGGGAGCAATACCGTGCCCCCCATGCGCCTCTCCAGACGAGCTCTCCTCGCAGCGACCACGGCAGCTACCGCACTCTCCGCCGCCGCACCCGCCGCCTCCGCGACCCCCCGCCGTCTGCGGACCGGCTTCGAACGTCTGGCCACCGACGGCTACGCACTCCTCGAAGGCCGGCGCGTCGGCATCGTCACCAACCCCACCGGCATCACCCGGGACGCGCGCCACATCGTCGACGTCATGCACGGCGACCCACGGGTCGACCTGATCGCCGTCTTCGGCCCCGAGCACGGCTTCCGGGGCACCGCCCAGGCCGGCGGCTCCGAGGGCCGCTACGACGATCCGGCGACCGGACTGCCCGTCTACGACACGTACCTCAAGAGCGGCCGGCCGCTGGCCGACATCTTCACCGCCTCCGGCGTCGACACCGTCGTCTTCGACATCCAGGACGTGGGCGCGCGCTTCTACACGTACATCTGGACGCTGTACGACTGCATGGAGGCGGCCCAGCTGGCGGGCAAGCGGTTCGTGGTGCTGGACCGGCCGAACCCGGTCACCGGGCGCTCCGCCCAGGGCCCCGTGCTGCACAGGGAGTTCGCCACCTTCGTGGGGCGGCAGCCCGTCTCGCAGGCGCACGGCATGACCGTCGCGGAGCTGGCGCGGCTGTTCAACGGGGAGTTCCTCACCGCGCCGGTGGCCCTGGAGACCGTCCTCATGACCGGGTGGAGGCGGTCGGAGTTCTTCGACGCGTCCGGGCTGCCCTGGGTGCCGCCGAGCCCCAACATGCCGACCCCGGACACCGCGTTGGTGTACTCGGGGACGTGTCTCTTCGAGGGCACGAACCTGTCGGAGGGGCGCGGCACCACCCGGCCCTTCGAACTGCTCGGCGCGGAGGGCGTCGACGGACGCTGGGCCGCCGCCGTGGGGGAACTCGCGCTGCCGGGCGTGCACTTCAGGGAGGCGTACTTCGCGCCCACCTTCTCCAAGTTCCAGGGCAGGACCATCGGCGGGGTGCAGATCCATGTGCACGACCGGGCGGCGTACGACCCCGTGCGCACCGGGATCGCCCTGCTGGTGACCGCGAAGCGGGTGTGGAGCGGCTTCGCCTGGCGGTCCGACAACTGGATCGACAAGCTCACCGGCTCCACCCAGGTGCGTACCGCGATCGACGCGGGGGCCGGTCCCGACGAGGTCGTCGCGGGCTGGCAGGAGGAGCTGGCGGCGTTCCGGGCGACCCGTAGGGAGTACCTCCTGTACAGATGAGCCCCTGACGGTTGAGCCGTTGAGTATGGCCAACTTCGCCCCCTAGTAGGACGATGCGACCGCATCGCACCACTACGGGGGACAAGGGGACTGTCATGGCGGATCCGGCGATGAGCGTGAGTCCGTACTGGGAGCTGACCTTCGACGCGGACGGCGATCCGGACGGGAGGCGGCGGGAACGGCTCATCGCCGGTGTGGCGGAGCGCAAGGTCCGGGATCTGATCGTCTTCGCGCACGGCTGGAACAGCGACCGCTCCGGCGCGACCCGGCTCTACAGCCGCTTCTTCGAGCCGATCCCGGCCCTCGTCCCCAACGCCCACCTGGGGTTCGTGGGGGTGGTGTGGCCGTCGATGCGGTTCTCCGACGAGCCGATCCCGGACTTCCCGCGATCCGTGGCCGCCGAGTCCGCCCGGCGCCCGGCGCTGGACAAGGACACCCGGCACGCGCTCCTGGAGACGTTCCCCGGCCGGGCCACCGTCGTCGATCAGATCGCCCGGCTGCTGGAGCAGCAGCCGCGCGAGGAGGCCGAGTTGGAGGAGTTCGGCCGGCTGGTGCGGATGCTGGTCGAGCTGGTGCCGCCGGGGCCGCAGGCCCTGTTCGGAGCGGACACCCTGGCGGAGGGGGTGCCGCAGAGCGAGCCGGACATGTTCTCCGGGCCCGTCTCCGCGGTCTGCGAGGACTTCGCGCAGGCGCTGGCACAGCTCGAATCGACGGACGGGACGGCGGGGTTCACGATCCCCAATCCCTGGGACGGCGCCCATGAACTGCTGCGGCAGGCCACGTACTACGCCATGAAGCGGCGCGCCGGAACCGTCGGCGAGCGCGGTCTGGGGCGGGTGATCGGGCAGCTCGCCGCGAAGGCGCCCACGGTGCGGGTGCATCTGGTCGGGCACAGCTTCGGCGGGCGTCTGGTGTCGTTCGCGCTACGCGGGCTGCCCGAGGGGGTGCACACGGTGAAGTCCGTGACCCTGCTCCAAGGAGCCTTCTCCCACTACGCGTTCGCGTCCCGGCTGCCGCACGACACGCGCGCGGGTGGCGTGTTGCAGGGCCAGCAGAACCGGATCGACGGTCCTCTGGTGTGCTGCTTCTCCCGCCACGACTCCGCGCTGAGCACGATGTATCCGCTGGCCTCCCGGATGGCCGGGGACGCGCAGGGCGCCGTCGGCGCCGACGTCGGGCGGATGCTGGGCGCCAAGTGGGGCGCGATGGGCTTCGACGGGGTGCAGGCGGTGCCGGGCACGCGCGCGTGGAAGCTCGCCGACGCGCTGCGGACGACGCTGCCCACCTCGGGGTGCGTCAACATCGACGCGGCCGAGGTGGTCAGGCGTGGCGGGGCGCCGGCCGGGGCGCACAGCGACATCGTGCACCGGGAGCTGGCGCGGGTGGTGCTGGCGGCGGGCCGCGTCAAGTGACCCGCCGCCGCTGTCAGGTCACCGGTGTGAGGTGAACTCCACGACCTGCTGGTAGGTCGGCCGGTTCTGCCAGCTGATGTTGTAGTGCTTGATGCCGCCCAGGGTGCGCTGGACGATCGAGTCGGCGCACCACTGGTTGCCCGCCGCGCACAGGTCGTCGCCGGGATAGACCTGGGCCGCGGTCTTGCCGGCCGCCGTCTTCAGGGTGCTGATCAGGATGTCCCGGCAGGCGCTGAGGCTGCCGCCGCCGCAGTACTTCTGCGCCAGCGGACCCTGCACCGTCTCACCGAGCACCGCGCGGATGTCCTTGTCGACGTAGGACCACCAGCCGTACTGGAAGGAGCTGCCCGCGTGCGCGCCGGTCGGACCGTGCGCGGCGGACGGGGCCTCGTCGATGGGCAGGTTGTCGGTGATGGCCGTGTACAGGCCGGTGCCGAGGCCCGGTTCGAACTCGGCCTTCACCAGCAGCGGCCACCACGCGTCGAGGATGCGGATCGCGTCGGCGTTGGCGTACGCCTTCGAACCCGCCGACGTCTCCGTGCGCTTGCCGCCCGCCGTGAGCCAGGTCTGGAGCTTGCTCACCGCGGCCGCGGCCGTGGAGTCGGTGACCGTACTGCTGTTGACCACCTTGAGCAGGTCCGGCAGTACGTCCTCGGCGCGCAGGTCGGCCAGGGCCGCGTCGGCCATCGCCTTCACCAGCGCGGCCCGGGTCACGCCGCCCGCGGTGACCAGCTTCTTCACCCGGTCCTCCAGCAGGTTGCCGCGGTGCACCGAGCCGTCGCCCCAGGGCGCGGTCGAGTAGTCGGCGGCCTGTTTGTTGTTCCAGGAGATGTAGTAGTCCTGGTCGATGGAGTTGGGGTGGGCCGAGGCGGGCGTGTAGGTGGCCGCGTTCGTCGTCGGGTTCCAGCCCTGCCACTCGTACGCCGACTGCGCCCACACCGGGAAGTCGGCGTCGACGCCGGTGGCGCGCACCGGGTTGTCGCCGCTGTTGTAGTACGCGGTGTGCGTGGAGTCGGCGTAGAACCAGTTGAAGGTGTAGTTGATGTGCTGCACCGCGCTCTGGAAGGTCTCCGGGCTCTTCACGTAGTCCGGGTCGTTCAGCATCTGGAAGCCGATGATCGAGTCGGCCTCGCGCATGAACGACGAGCGCAGGGTGGTGTAGGCGACCTTCTTGCCGCCGACGGTCGCCCGGTACTCGACGGGGCCGTATTTCGTGCGCCAGACCCGCATCGTGTACGAGCCTGCGGCGGTGTCGTCGGCGGTGGTCGGGGCCCAGGAGTTCTTCTGCTCGATCTTCTCCATCGCCGTGCAGGTGCCGTGGTACAGGTAGTGGTAGTCGTCCTGGCACAGTTCGACGGCGTAGGTGTCGATGATGTCCTGGCCGGAGGTCGTGGCGCTCCACGCGTAGTCCTGGCCGCGGCCGAGTTCGACGTACATGCTCAGGCCCGCGAAGGAGGCACCGCGGGCGCTGAGGCCCGGGCCCTGGATCTCCTGGAGCATGAGCAGCTGGGGTGCGAAGTAGCCGGTCTGCGGGCCGAACACGGCGACCGGGTGGCCGCTGGCGGTGTGCGCCCCGCTCACCACGAGGGCGTTGGACATACCGCGCTTGGCCGAGCTGAGAGCGGTCGTGGTCGCCGCCGCGGAGGCCGCGGTGGCGCTCTGGCTCGCGCCGGTGCCCGTGGGGTCGTAGACCAGCGGCTCGGTGGTCACCGTGCCGGCGTCGGGCAGTGCCGTGCCCTGCGGGTCGGCGGGCTTGGTGGCGTACGGGAAGCTCTTGTCGTGGACGGTGACGACGGCCTCGGGGTCGTTGCGCTCGCGGAAGGACTCCCAGACCTTCGTGCCCTCCGTGACGCCGTACTGCTCCTGCGCGGCGAGCAGCGAGAGCGCGTTGTTGACCTCGCCGCCGCCTCCGGAACCGAACAGCGCGCCGATCACCGAGGCCAGTGCGACCAGGTCGGTGGGCTTGAAGTGCTCGATGGTGCCGGCGTTGGTGACGGAGTCCTTGTGGCCGGTCAGGACGTACTCGCCGGGGAAGTAGCGGCCGCTGTCGGAGGCGTCGATGTAGGCGTTGATGCCGGCGACGTAGGCGTTGACGTCGGCGAGGGCCTGCTGGCCGCGGGCGCCCGCGTTGGCGGCCGCGCTGTCGATCTGGGCCTGGAGATCGGCCTCGGTGTAGGGGGCGTTGCGCCAGAACTGCTGCTCAAGGCCCTGGTTGGAGGGGTCGCCACCGGCGAAGGTGGTCAGCTGGCCGCGGCCGACGTGACGGAAGACGTCCATGAGCCACAGCCGGTCCTGAGCCGCCGCATAGCCCGCTCCGTACTCAGTGCCGTATCTGGTGGTACCGGTGATGTGCGGAACGCCCGTCTTCTTGTCACGGACGATCGTCACATCGCTGCGGCCGCCGGGACTGAGAGTGGAGGCGACTTGATCGGACGGGACGCCGAAGGAGGCGTCGTTGAAGAAGTTGTTGATCGTGGCGTTGGTGAGCGACGGGTAGCCCTTGGCCAGGTTGGCGTAGGGGCCGAGCTGGTCCTCGGCGTGCTCGGGCTGGGTGCCGAAGGCCTGGTTGAGGAGGATCTGGGCGAGGGTGGCGTTGCCGTTCTGGCCGGGCGGCAGGATGTCGGAGCACTGACTGCCGCAGTAGTCGTTGGCGGCGGTCGCTTCGACGGCCGTCTCGGCCGCGGTGGCCGTTTGGCCAAGGGGGGACAAAAGCCCGGTAATCAGGGCGCATACGGATGCGGTCTTCAGGAACCCGCTGACTCTGCCGGGAGTTCTCAGTCTGTCGAGTGCGGTGCGTGAGGTGCGCCGGGGCATGGCAGCTCCTACCGACGGGAGTTGAGTCGGACGTTACCGCCGGTATCCCCGGGATCGAAGATGAACATGC
The DNA here is from genome assembly GCF_013044505.1 of Streptomyces sp. S3(2020). Lineage (GTDB taxonomy): Bacteria > Actinomycetota > Actinomycetes > Streptomycetales > Streptomycetaceae > Streptomyces. Next base: position 16,695 of record NZ_JABERD010000124.1, read on the forward strand.
GTCAAGTTTTGGTAGCCGGTCCGGAGGCTGATGGGAGGCATCGGAAATCGGATGGAGCCGAATCGCGTGTCGATACGTCTATTCGGCGACGTCCGAAGCGACGACGCCGAAGTGACCGAAGTACAGGTGCAGGTGTGACGGAGGTGCAGGGCGATGGCCGGTTTCCGGAGTCTGGCGAGACAGGTGCGAGATCCGCGGTGCGATCTGGCGCTGCGACGCTACTCGTTGCGTAAGTGCCTGGAGCGTTTTGCCCCCTACGGGCACAGGGCGACCTGGGACCATCTGAGCTCCCGGGCCGGATTCGGCCCTGAGGACCGGTCCCCCGACCCGGCGCGGCTCGTGGCCGCGTTGGACGAGTTGGAAGAGGCGCGTTCGGTCTGGCTGGCCTATGAGGTCGAGTTCGCCGAGCGGCGCAAGAAGGAGAAGCACGACGGGCTGCGCAGGCCGGGCAGTGTCGACGACTGGCACCGGCTGACCTGGGGCGGTTTCGGCGTCGCGTGGTGCGACGACCCGCGACTCCACCCCCGTGAACCGCTGGCCGAGGTGCTGCGCAGGCTGATCTCCGCGTTGGAGCGTGAACCGGGCTCGGTGTGCCCGGTGTGCGGTGGAGAGCGGCTGACCTGGATGTACGACCTGGCCCACGAACCCTCCTCGGGCCCGGTGTGCACGGACTGCGGGGTCGTGGTGCCGCGTCCGGTGCTGACGCCCGAGGCCCTCGCGGCGTCCCGGCGTGGACGGCTGCTGATGTCCGCCTGAGCGAGTGGAGCGACCGGGGGTGCGCCGGGGATGCCGCACCCCCTCTTTGAGCGGCTCCGCGCTGCGGCTTCGAGCGGCTTTGCGCTCCGGATTCGAGTGGCTTTGTGCTGCGGAGGGCTTCTGTCGCACCATCGAGGCATGGTTCAGGCGTGTCTCAACGGGTCCCGAGGGGCCGCCGACGGTGCGGTGGTGCCGCTGTCGCCGGAGGCCATGGCCGAGTCCGCGGCCGCGGCTGTCGCGGCCGGGGCCACGGACATCCACGTTCATCCCAAGTCCCCCTGCGGTGACGACACCTTGTCGCCCCGGGTGCTCGCGGCGACCCTCGACGCCATACGGGCGCGGGTGGCGGTGCCGGTCGGGGTGACCACGGGCGCGTGGGCGGAACCGGATCCCGCGCGGCGGCTGGAGCGGGTGCGGGACTGGACCGTGCTTCCCGATCACGCCTCCGTCAACTGGCATGAGCCGGGGGCGGAGGAGCTGGCGGCCGTGCTCATCGAGCGGGGTGTGGGGGTCGAGGCCGGCATCTGGTCCGGGACGGACGCGGCCTCCCGGTTCGCCGTGTCGCCGCTCGGACCCCGGGTGCTGAGGGTGCTGGCCGAGGTGACCGACGTGTCGCCGGACACCGCCCAGGACACGGCGCGTGCGCTGTTGGCCGAGGTGGGGGCCGCGCACGGCCGCCCGGTGCTGCTGCACGGCGAGGACGGTAGTGCGTGGCCGGTGCTGCGACTGGCCGGCCGTCTGCGGCTCGCGACGCGGATCGGGCTGGAGGACACACTGGTCCTGCCGAACGGGGAACCCGCCTCCTCCAACGCCCAGTTGGTGGCTGCGGGGTTGGTTCAGTACGGGTGGGCCCGGCGATCGTCGTCGTAGGTATGGTCGTGGGGGTGCGCGTCGCGCAGTGCGGATCGTTGGGGGTCGGGGCCGCACCGGGGGGTGTCCGTCCCGGCTGGGGCCGCATCCGTGGTGCGTCCCTTGCTGTCGTCAGCAGCAGTTCTCCTGGGGTGCGGGCGTCTCGCGTCGTTCCACCATCAGTCTTGAGCCAGACTGGCGTTGACCGAAGGCGTCGTCCGGGTTGGACAGGACGCAGGTGTCCAGGGAGAGGCAGCCGCAGCCGATGCAGTCGGTGAGGTGGTCCCGGAGGCGGTTGAGTTGTTTGATGCGTTCGTCCAGCTCGGAGCGCCAGGCCTCGGAGAGACGGGCCCAGTCCTCTCGGGTGGGGGTGCGTTCCTCGGGGAGTTCGGCCAGGGCCTCGCGGATCGTGGCGAGGGGGATGCCCACGCGTTGGGCCGCCCGGACGAAGGCGACCCGGCGGAGGGCGTCGCGGTGGTAGCGGCGTTGGTTGCCGGTGGTGCGGCGGCTGGTGATCAAGCCCTTGGACTCGTAGAAGTGCAGGGCGGAGACGGCCGCGCCGCTGCGGGCGGCGAGCTGGCCGACCGTGAGTTCATGGATCTTCTCGGGAATCTGGGGCACCCCTCGGACCCTACCCAAGCGGGGACCCCCGTGGTCCGTTGACAGGGGGCCGCACGGCCGACCATGCTAAGCAGTCGCTTAGTTCTTGGACGAGGAGACTGGACATGGCAGAGCCGAGGGTGTTCGCAGGGGCCGACGAGCTGAAGGCCGCGGTGGGTGAGCAGCTGGGGTACACCGAGTGGCTGGAGATCGACCAGAAGCGGATCGATCTCTTCGCCGACGCCACCGGTGATCATCAGTGGATTCACGTCGACCCCGAGAAGGCCGCCGCCGGGCCGTTCGGGACCACCATCGCGCACGGGTATCTGACCCTCTCCCTGCTGCCGCTGTTCGGGCCGCAGCTGATCAAGGTCGAGAACGTGAAGATGGGCGTCAACTACGGCACCAACAAGGTGCGGTTCCCCTCCCCCGTGCCGGTCGGCTCGCGACTGCGGGCCACCGCGGTGATCAGCGGGGTCGACGATGTCGCGGGGGGCGTCCAGGTCACCGTCGCCTTCAGCGTGGAGCGCGAGGGCGGCGACAAGCCCGTGTGCGTCGCGGAGTCCGTGTCCCGGTACTACCTGTAGGACGGTCCGCGCCACCCGTGGGGTCCGCTACTTGCCGACGCCCACCATCCGCAGCACGAGGTCGGCGTAGAGCGCGCCGACCTCGTCGGGCGTCATCGGGCCGTCGACGGTGAACCAGCGGGCCACGTCGATACAGAGGGAGAGGACGGCGAGGGTCGTGCCCTTGACGTCCAGGACGTCGAACTCGCCGGAGGCCACGCCGTCCTCGATGATGCCGCGCACCTCGGCGTCGCACTGGCGGCGCAGGGCGAGGATCTCGGCGCGGGCGTCCGGGCCGAGGGAGTCCAGTTCGTACTGGACGACCCGGGCCGTGGTGCGGCCGCCCGCGTGCCAGCGGACGAAGGAGCTGACCGCGTCCGCGAGGCGTTCCGTGGCCGTGCCTTCGCGGCGGGATGCCGTTCGCAGGATCTCCAGGGCCTTCGCGTGCCCGATCCTGCTGATGCGGTGCAGGAGTTCTTCCTTGGTCTTGTAGTGGATGTAGAGGGCCGCCGGGCTCATGCCGGCGCGGCCCGCGATGTCCCGGGTCGTCGTGGCGTGGTACCCGCGCTCGGCGAAGGCCTCCACCGCGGCGACGAGCAGCCTCCGTGCCGCGTCGGGCGTGACCTCGCCCCACGCCGACGTCTCGCCGTCGGTCGTCTCCTCCGCCGTACCCATCGCTTGCCCCTCTCCACTGACAGAGGCACCACCATACCGCCGAAGGTGAGCGAGCGCTTAGCCTGGCCGCTCAGAGCTTTTCGAACGGGCTGTACGCGCGGGTCTGGGCGTCCTGCCGGTCCCGGATGACCTTGGCCAGGGTGAAGGCGGAGGTGACCAGGTACAGCACGGCGATCGCGAGGAAGGCCCGCACCCAGGTGTCGGCGTCGAGCTTGAAGATGCCGATCGCCGTGGCGGCCATGGCGACGGCGAAGGAGGCGACCGCCTGGCCGTAGAAGGCGGCGGTGTTCTGGGGCTTGCCCGATGTGTCACTCATGGGTCGAGTGTGGGCGGGCGCGGGGCGGGCCACATCCGTCGAGGTACTCAGGTCCCGTACTCAGAAGGCCGAGACTCCGGTGAGCGCGCGGCCGATGAGCAGTTTCTGGATCTGGCTGGTGCCCTCGTAGAGGGTCATCACCCGGGCGTCGCGGAGCAGTTTGCCCGCCGGGTACTCGTCGATGTAGCCGTAGCCGCCGAAGACCTGGAGGGCGTTGTTCGCGGCCCGGACCGCCGCTTCCGAGGCGAAGAGCTTGGCCTTGGAGGATTCCGTGGCGAAGGGCTCGCCGCGGTCGATCAGGTCGGCGACCCGCCAGGTGAGGAGGCGGGCCGCGTCCACGTCTACGGCTATGTCGCTGAGCAGTTCCTGGACCAGCTGGTGGTGGGCGATCGTCCTGCCGAACTGCCCGCGTTCGCCCGCGTACTTCACCGCCACGTCGAGGGCCGCCTGGGCTATGCCCACACAGCCCGCGGCGACCGACATCCGGCCCTTGGCGAGCGCCGACATGGCGACCGAGAAGCCCTTGCCCTCGGGGGCGAGCATCGCGCTCGCGGGGACCCGTACGCCCTCCAGGACCAGTTCGGCGGTCGCCTGGCCGCGCAGGCCGAGTTTGCCGTGGAGGGTGCGGCGGGTCAGTCCGGGGCTGTCGGTGGGGACCAGGAAGGCGGAGACGCCCTTGTGGCCGGGGGCGTCCGTGGAGCGGGCGAAGAGGAGGACGACGTCCGCCCAGGTGCCGTTGGTGATGAACATCTTCGTGCCGTTGATGACGTAGTCGTCGCCCTCGCGTACGGCCCGGGTGGTGAGGTTGCCCGCGTCGGAGCCGGTGCCGGGTTCCGTGAGGCCGAAGCAGCCGAGCTGCTCGCCGGAGGTGAGGCCGGGCAGCCACCGGCGCTTGTGGTCCTCGCTCCCCCAGGCCGCGATCGTCTTGGCGACCAGGCCGAGGGAGACCGACACGATGCCGCGGACCGAGGAGTCGCCGCGGCCCAGCTCCTCCGTCACCAGGCAGTACGCCAGGTGGTCGCCGCCCGAGCCGCCGTACTCCTCGTCGATCGTCAGGCCCAGGAAACCGACCTCGCCGAGCTTCTTCACGATCGAGCGGTCGATCTCCTCGGCGCGGTCCCAGGCGATGACGTGCGGGGCGATCTCGCGGTCCACGAAGTCCCGGGCGAGTCGCCGTACGGCCTCCTGCTCCTCGCTGAGCCCCAGGTTCACCACGAGATCACCTCACGAGTAGCAGATCTTGAATGTCGTACATTTAAATTAGCACTGCTAGTTTCTATGTGCAGCCCTACTATGTGCGCCATGGCCCGACCGCGCAAGCCCCTCCTCAGCACCGACCGGATCGTCGAGACGGCACGCGCGCTCGTGGACGCCGAGGGCCTCGCGGCCGTCTCCACGCGCCGGCTCGCCGCGGAGCTGGGAGTCAGCGGGCCCTCGCTCTACAACCACTTCCGCACCAAGGACGAGATCCTGGAAGCGGTCGCCGACTCGGTCAGTTCGCAGGTCGACCTGTCGATGTTCGAGGACGGACGGGAGTGGCGGACGTCCCTGCACGACTGGGCCGTGTCCTATCGGGCCGCCCTGCGGGACCACCCGAACATCGTCCCGGTGCTGGCCCAGGGGCCCGGGCGCCGGCCCGCCGGACTGCGGCTCGCGGACGCGGTGTACGGCGCGATGGTCGACGCCGGCTGGCCGCCCGCGCAGGCCACGTCGATCGGTGCGCTGATGCGGTACTTCATCATGGGGTCCGCTCTCGGGTCGTTCGCCGGGGGTTTCGTCGACGACCAGAGCGCGTACGACCCCGCCGACTATCCGCATCTCGGGCAGGCCCATCTGCTGGCCGAGCAGCAGGAGAAGATCGACGAACGGGCCTTCGAGACCGGGCTCACGGCACTGCTCGACGGACTGGTCCAGCAGTACGAGCAGGTCCGGCGGACGGCGTAGCACGCTTCGGTGGGCGCCGAACCGTCCGGGGCCCATGCTGGAAGGCATGACCTCCAGAGATCCTCGGGCCACCCAGCTGGCCCGGCTGGCCTCGCTCGTCGCCGACGAGACCCGGGCCTCCTGCCTGCTGGCGCTGCTCGACGGGCGGGCCTGGACCGCGAGTGAGCTGGCGCGGCACGCGGGGGTCGCCGCGTCGACCCTGAGCGAGCACCTGGGCAAGCTGGTGACCGGCGGGCTGCTGACCGAGGAACGGCAGGGGCGGCATCGGTACGTGCGGCTCGCGGACGCGCGGGTGGCTCAGCTCGTCGAGGAGCTCGCCTCCCATGTGGCACCGGGTTCCGTCGTAGGGCCGCGGAACCTGCGGGAGTCGAGTGCGGGGTCGGCGATGGCGCGAGGGCGAACCTGTTACGACCATCTGGCGGGGCGGCTCGGGATCGCGGTGACGGATGCGATGACGACGCGTCAACTGCTGTGCGAGGAGACCGGGTTCGCGCTCACGGAAGCGGGGCTGCGGTGGTTCGGCTCGGTGGGCATCCCTCTCGATCGCAAGGGTCGGCGGCCGTTGGCACGAGCGTGCCTCGACTGGACAGAACGGCGGCCTCATCTCGCAGGGGTCGCGGGGGCGGCGTTCTGCCGACACGCGCTGGACGCGGGTTGGTGTGTACGGATCGGCTCCGAGCGTGCGGTGAAGGTGACGGAGGCAGGCGAGAAGGCACTGGCCGAGCTGCTGGGCGTCTCGTCAACAGCGTTGCGTTGACCCATGCGCGACCAGCCACAGCGGACCCGCAGACACACGGCGTCCGAAAGCCGCGAGCTCTTCTCAGTCACCTTTCCTAGCCTCAGGAGCATGATGAACCCCCGCCGCCCCGACCTCCTCGCAGCCGGCGCAGCAACCGTCACCGTCGTCCTCTGGGCCTCCGCCTTCGTCTCCATCCGAAGCGCCGGCGCCGAGTACTCCCCGGGCGCCCTCGCCCTCGGGCGACTGCTGGCGGGAGTCCTCACGCTGGGCGCCATCTGTGTCGTACGACGAGAAGGGCTGCCGGCGCGGGCGGCGTGGCCCGGCATCCTGGTCTCCGGCATCCTCTGGTTCGGCTTCTACATGGTCGCCCTCAACTGGGGCGAGCAGCAGGTGGACGCCGGCACAGCGGCACTCGTCGTGAACATCGGCCCCATCCTCATCGCCCTGCTCGGCGCGCGGATACTCGGCGACACCCTGCCGCCGAGGCTGCTCGCCGGGATGGCCGTGTCGTTCGCGGGAGCGGTGGCCGTGGGGCTGTCCATGTCGGGCGAGGGCGGGGCGTCCGTGCTCGGAGTCGTACTGTGCCTGCTCGCGGCCGTCGCGTACGCCGGTGGGGTCGTCGCGCAGAAGCCGGCCCTGGCGTCGGCGAGCGCGCTCCAGGTCACCACGTACGGCTGTCTGGTCGGCGCCGTCGTCTGTCTGCCGTTCGCCGGACAACTCGTCCACGAGGCGGCCGACGCTCCCGTGTCGGCGACCCTCAACATGGTCTATCTGGGCGTCTTCCCGACCGCGCTCGCCTTCACGACCTGGGCCTACGCCCTGGCCCGCACCACGGCCGGACGCATGGGCGCCACGACCTACGCCGTGCCCGCGCTCGTGGTGCTGATGTCCTGGCTGGCGCTCGGCGAGGTGCCGGGGCTGCTCACCCTGGCGGGCGGGGTGCTGTGCCTCGCCGGTGTCGCGGTGTCCCGTTCGCGGGCCGCGGCCGATGCGCCGCGGCCCGCGAAGGTCACCGGATCAGTGTGAACGCGCCCTGTCCGCGAGGACCTTGATGGAGATCAGGGCGATCACCGAGAGCGCGATGATGTAGGCGGACACCGACATCGACGTGCCGGTCGTCTCCAGCAGCAGCACCATCAGGAAGGGTGCGAGGCCGCCGCCGCAGACCGCCGCTATCTGGTAGCCGAGGGAGGCGCCGGTGTAGCGCATCTCCGGTGTGAACAGCTCGGCGAACAGGGCGGCCTGGGGGCCGTACATGATGCTGAGGAAACAGCTGGCGACGAAGGTGCCGACCGCCAGCCACAGCAGCGAGCCGGTGTCGATCAGGAGGAAGAGCGGTATCGCCCACAGCGCGATGCCGACGGCGCCGAACGTGTAGATCCGGATGCGGCCGTAGCGGTCGGAGAGCGCCGCGGCCGCCGGGATCAGCACGAGCTGGGTGAGGCTGACGCAGAGGGAGACGGTGAGGACCGCGCTCTTCTTCATGTCCAGTTCGCGGGTCGTGTAGTCGAGGACGCCGGTGATGAGGATGTAGAAGGTCGCGGTGTTCACGGCGAAGGAGCCGCCGGCCAGCAGGACCGTGCCGCGGTGGTCGCGCAGGATCGTGCGCAGCGGGGAGCTCTGTTCCGACTTCTCCTTCTCGGCCAACGCCTTCTCCGCGTCGCGGAATTCGGGGGTCTCCTCGACCTTGGTGTGGATGTACCAGGCGAGCACGAGGACGAACAGGCCGATGAGGAAGGGCACCCGCCAGCCCCAGGCGGCGAACTGGGCGTCGGTGGTGAAGGCGCCGGCCAGCAGGAAGACCGTGTTGGCGGTCACCACGCCGATGGGGACGCCGAGTTGGACGACGCTGCCGTAGATGCCGCGCTTGCCCTCGGGGGCGTACTCGGTGGCCAGCAGCATCGCGCCGCCCCACTGCGCGCCGACGGCGATGCCCTGGAGGACGCGGAGGGTCACCAGGAGGACGGGCGCGGCGACGCCGATCGTCTCGTAGGTGGGCAGGAGGCCGATGCCCGTGGTCGCCAGGCCCATGAGGGTGAGCGCGAGGACCAGCATCGGCTTGCGGCCGCGCTTGTCGCCGAGGTGGCCGGCGACGATGCCGCCGATCGGGCGGGCGAGGAAGCCGACGGCGAAGGTGGCGAAGGAGGCGAGGACTCCGGCGGTGGAGCTGCCCGCCGGGAAGTACAGGTCGCCGAGGACGAGGGCGGCGGCGATGCCGAAGACGAAGTAGTCGTACCACTCGACGGCTGAGGCGAGCGCGGCCGCCGTGGCTACGCGGCGGCGGTCGACCGTGGGGAGGGCGGTCGGGGTGGCGGTCTGAGCGGAGGGGGCCATGTCCATGCGGTGCACACTCCGATGGGTGCGGTGGGGACGTTGGCGGCGAACATACTAACCGGACGGTATGGAGGCAACGGTTGTGCGGGAAGGTTGCCTGGAGCACTCAAGGGGCAGGTGGGGCGCGGGTGAGCGTGCCGGTGGCCCCGGCCTCGCGGGGAGGTCGGGGTCGGGGTCCGGCTCCGGACGGGCCGCGCCGGGCGGGCGGCTTTCGGGCGGGCGGCTCCGGACGGGCGGCTTTCGGGCGGACGGCTCCGGACGGGCGGCTCTAGAAGACGACCAGTGCCCTGCCGCCCTTGCCCGCGAGCATGTTCTCGAAGGCCGCCGGGATGCCGTCCAGGGCGATCCGCTCCGTCACCAGCGCACCCAGGTCCAGGCGGCCCGCGCGCACGTGCTCCGCGAGCACCGGGAGGTCCGCCGCCGGGTCGGAGTTGCCGTAGACGCAGCCGGCGAGGGTGCGGCCCCAGTGGAAGATCTCCAGGGCGTTGAAGGTGACCTGCTGGTCCTTGCCGCCGATCCCGACGACCGTCGTACGGCCGCCGCGGCGGGTGGAGTCCCAGGCGGTACGGATCGTCGCCGCGCGGCCCACGCACTCGACGGCGACGTCGACGCCCTGCCTGCCGGTCAGGCCGCGGATCTCGCGGGCCGTGTTCTCGGAGGCGACGACGTAGTCGGTGGCGCCCGCGGCACGGGCCAACTCCTCCTTCGCCGGAGAGACATCGACCGCGACGATCTTCGCGGCGCCCGCGATCCGGGCCGCCTGGAGAGCGGCGAGGCCCACTCCCCCGACGCCGTACACCGCGACCGACTCGCCCTCGCGGACCCGCGCCGAGTGGTGGACGGCGCCGTAGCCGGTGAGGACCGCGCAGCCCAGCAGGGCGGCGTCCGTGAGGGGGATGCCCTCGGGGAGCGGCAGGACACAGGAGGCCGGGACGACCGTCTCCTCGGCGAACGCGGCGACGTTCAGGCCGGGGTGGAGGTCGGTGCCGTCGGCGGTGCGGGCGTAGACGTCCGCCGCGCCGTTGAGGGCGTTGGCGCACAGCCAGACCTCGCCGAGTGCGCAGGCGTGGCAACTGCCGCAGGAGGGAGCCCAGTTGAGGACGACCTCGTCGCCGGGCGCGATGGGTCCGACGCCCTCGCCGACGGCTACGACCGTGCCCGCGCCCTCGTGGCCGAGCACGGCCGGGACCGGTACCCGCATCGTGCCGTTGGACAGGGACAGGTCGGAGTGGCAGACGCCGGCGGCGGCGAGGCGGACGCGGACCTGGCCGGGGCCCGGGTCCGGGAGTTCGATGTCGGTGACCTCCAGGGGAGCGCCCACGGCGGGAAGGACTGCTGCGCGAACCACGTGAAGGCTCCTAGAACTGGAGGGACTTGGTCTGGAGGTACTCGGCGAGACCGTGCGAGCCGAGTTCGCGGCCGACGCCGGACTGCTTGTAGCCGCCGAACGGGGCAAGGGGGTTGAAGCGGCCGCCGTTGATGTCGACCTGCCCGGTGTCCATCCGGCGCGCGAAGGCCACCGCCTCCGCCTCCTCGCCCGCCCAGACGGCGCCCGCGAGGCCGTAGACCGTGCCGTTGGCGATGCGCAGGGCGTCCTCCTCGTCCTCGTAGCGCAGGATGGAGAGGACCGGGCCGAAGATCTCCTCCTGGGCGATGGTCATGTCGGGGGTCACGTCGGCGAAGACGGTCGGGGAGACGAAGCAACCCTGCTCGCGCGGGGATTCCGGACCACCGGCGACGAGCCGCGCGCCCTCCGCGACGCCCTTCTCGATGTAACTCCGCACCCGCGCCTGCTGCTTGGCGTTGACGACCGGGCCGATGCGGTCGCCGTACTTGGCGGCGGCGGTCGCGGCGAGCTCGACGGCCTCCTCGTACTGGTCCTGATGGACGAGCATGCGGGTCCAGGCACTGCACGTCTGACCGGAGTTGGACATCACATTGGCCACGCCGACGTTCACCGCCCTGGCGAGGTCCGCGCTCGGCAGGATGACGTTGGCGGACTTGCCGCCGAGTTCCAGGGCGACCTTCTTGATGGCGGCGCCCGCCGTCGCGCCGATCTGCCGGCCGACCGCGGTGGAGCCGGTGAAGGAGACCAGGTCGACGTCCGGATGCTCGGCGAGGGCCTGTCCCGCGACCGGGCCGAGGCCGGTGACGAGGTTGAAGACGCCCGCCGGTACGCCCGCCTCGTGGACCGCCTCGGCGAAGAGCTGGGCGACCAGCGGGGTGTCCTCGGCGGGCTTCAGGACGATCGTGCAGCCTGCCGCGAGGGCGGGGGCGGCCTTGGCGACGATCTGGTGCAGCGGGTAGTTCCACGGCGTGATCGCGCCGACCACGCCGATCGGCTCCTGGCGGACGATCGAATTGCCGACCTGCTCCTCGAAGGCGTACGTCGCCGCCAGCTCGGCGTACGAGCCCGCGACGGCGAGGGGGACGGCCGCGTGCACGTTCTCCGAGAACTTCAGGGGCGAGCCCAGTTCGGCGGTGACCGTCTCGGCGATCTCGTCCTTGCGGGCCACCAGGGCGTCCCGGAGGGCGGCCAGGCGGGCGGCCCGCTCGGCCGGCGCGGTCGCGGCCCAGGCCGGGAGGGCGGCACGGGCGGCCCGTACGGCGGTGTCGACGTCCTCGGCGGTGCCGGCCGGGACCCGGCCGATCACCTGCCCGTCGACCGGGTTCACGACCTCGATCGTGTCCCGGCCGGCGGCGGGCCGCCACTGGCCGTCGATGTACATGCCGTCGTGTGCCTTCATCGTGCTTCCTCCCGGCGGGGCCGTGTCGTCGTCCGGCTCAGTCCGGTTCATAAACTAGCGGCGATAGTTTTCGCGCGCCAGACGTCCCGGTACGTGACTCATGCCATCAGAAGTCGACCCGGGCCCTGTCGTCCACCCTCCCCACGGACTCCTGACCGAAAGCCTTCTCGTACGCCCGCCGGATCTCCTCGATCTTCCGGTCGCTCGCCGTCGCCTGTACGACGGGATAGAGCAGGATCAGCTCGTACGACCGCTCCTTCTCGATCGCCCCGCTCGTGTCCCGCCACTGCCCGCGCCCGGTCCGCACGGTCAGGCCGTCCGGGAAGTCCGGCGTGACCTCCTTGTCGACGAACCCCATGAACTGCTCGTCGGTGACCGCCGGGCCGCCGTCGGGCCGCTCGGTGCCGAAGAGGAGCGAGGTCTCGACGTACGGCGCTCCGCGCTCGGGCGTCCCGTCGTCGAGGGTGGCGTACGCGGTGGGCGCGCCGACGGCGAGCAGCAGACCGACAGCGGCGAGGGTGGCCCGGGTCCGGGTGAGGTGCACATTCATGTGCCCATGCCTAGCGGGCCTCCGTACACGGGACCGGGGAGCCGCGCCGGGCCGGGCCGATGCGGGGCCTGTCCGGCGGATCGGCCGACGACACGCGGCGCCCCCGTCCGACCGAAACCCGCGTCACCGACGCCCCGCCCGAGACCACGACGGGACGCCCCCCGACCGGACAGCCACGCCGCGCCCGGCGGCACAGGCGACACCATCACGCCCCAGCTCGGCTGCAAGGCCTGTCCGGCGGAGCAGCCCACGACATCCCTGTCCCCGACCCAACGAAACCCGCGCCACCGATGCCCCGCCCGAGACCGCGACGAGACGCCTCCCGATCAGGCAGCCACGCCGGACCCGGCGGCACAGGCGACACCATCACACCTCAGCTCGGCTACAAGGCCTGTCCAACGGAGCGGCCCACCACCTGTCTCTTCACCCCATCTCCGCGCCCACGAGACGCCTGAGCCACCCGTATGCCGTCTTCTGCCTAGAACACACAACCACAAGAACTCCTCCGCTGCGCTGGTCGGCT
>NZ_JABERD010000125.1 GCF_013044505.1 Streptomyces sp. S3(2020)
CCCGCGAACTGCTCGACCTGGTGGGCCTGGCCGACAAGTGCGACGCCCGTCCCTCCCAGCTCTCCGGCGGCCAGCAGCAGCGCTGTCTCTTATCCTGCCCGCCCACACGCTAGTGCACCCGTTGCACCCCTGCACCCGGCCACCGACCTCGTAGCGGCGCCGGCGCTCCTGCCCCCCCGCTCCGCCCGCTCCACCCCACCGGCTCCCACCCTCCGCTCTTCCTCGTCCACGCCGCCGGTGGCACGACCGACGTCTACCGGCCCCTCGTCGAACGCCTCGGCGGGGAGCGGCCGGTGTACGGCCTCGAGCGGCTCGCAGAGGTCCGCACGGTCGCCGAGAAGGCGCGTCGGTACGCCGAGGCGGTGACCGCCGCGCACCCCGACGGGCCCTGCCTGCTGGGTGGTTGGTCGTTCGGCGGGTTCGTCGCGCAGGAGGCGGCCCGACAACTCACGGCGGCCGGACGGGATGTGCGGCTGGTGGTGCTCATCGACTCCGTACGACCACTCCCGCGACCCGAGGACACGCAGGCCGACCGGATCCACGCCCACTTCGCCGGCTTCGCCCGCCATGTGGCCGAGACCTACGGGGTCCAACTGCTGCTCCCGTACGACGAGTTGGTCGCGACGCAGGACGACGGCGAGCGCATCGACACCGTGCTGCGGGCCCTGCGCGAGGCGGCCGACGTACCGCGGGCCGCTCTCGATCACCAGCGGTCCTCCTATCTGGACCTGCGGATCGGCGAGGCCCACCGGCCGGGCCGCCACACCGGGCCGGTGGTCCTGTACCGGGCCACCGACCCGGCTCCGCACACCGTGCGCGACCCGGCGTACGAACGGGACGACGCGTCGCTCGGCTGGGACGAGGTGTGCCCGGACCTGTCCGTCGTCCGGGTCGCGGGGCACCACCTGTCGCTGCTCGACCCGCCGCACGTGGATGAGATCGCCGCCCATCTGCGGTGGGAGCTCGCGAAGGACCGCCGCTGAATCCGATCCGAGGAGAGCCGCCATGCCCGACCGCACCACCGCAGTGTCCCGGCGCAGCACCGGAGTCCCCACCGGAGTGTCCCGACGCGCCGTCACCAGAGCGGCCGCCGCCACCGGCCTGGCCGCCCTCTTCGGCGCCACGGCCACCGGCACCGCCCGGGCGGCCACCGCTGCTCCCGTCGTCACCCAACTCGGCCCCCGCACCCTCGATGTCTCCCTCCCCTCCGCCGCCCTGGGCCGCAGCGCCCCGGTGCGACTGGTGCTCCCCTCGTCCTTCGCCACACAGCCGGACCGGACGTACCCCGTGCTGTACCTCCTCCACGGTGCCCACGACGACTACACGTCATGGACCCGGGAGACGGACATCGTGGCGTTCACGGAGGGGCGCGAGCTGATCGTGGCGATGCCGGACGCGGGGCCCACGGGCATCCCCACCGCCTGGCGGGACGGCCCGGACTACGAGGCCTTCCAGCTCACCGAGGTCCCCGCGCTGCTCACCCGGGACTACCGGGCCTCCGCGGTCCGGGTCCTCGCCGGGGTGTCCACCGGCGGGTACGGGGCGATGGCGCACGCGGCGCGGCATCCGGGGACGTTCGCGGCGGCGGCCTCGTACAGCGGCATCCTCGACACCACGGCCCCCGGCGTGCCCAGCCTGATGAACGCCATCGTGGCCCGCGAGAACCTGGCGCCGCTGTCCCTGTGGGGCAACCCGATCCTGAACCTGCTCACCTGGCGGGACTTCAACCCGCGGGCGCGCGCGGAAGGGCTTCGCGGCACCGCCCTGTACGTGTCCAGCGGCAGCGGGGTCGTGGGCGGCACCGGCGACTGGCTGCCGGAGGCGCTGGAGAGCGCGCTGTGGCCGTCCGCACACGCGTTCACCGACACGCTCGCTGTGCTGCGCGTCCCGGTGACGACTCACTACTACGCGGGAGGAGGGCACAGCTGGGCTTACTGGAAACGGGAGTTCAGCGCGTCATGGCCGATGCTCGCCGGTGCGTTGGGGGTGCCGGCGTGAGGCCGGTGCCGTCGGGGCACGGAACGGAGCGCAGGGGACGTCCGTCCAACCCGGGACTTGTCCCCCGCCCCACGGGCACCGGCCCGCGGGTGAGCCGCCTCCGGGTGAAAGGAGGGTCCGCCGTGGCTGCCCCCACACCGCCGCCCGGCGTACCGGACGGCCCCCGTGCCGCGCCGGTGCCCCCCGAACTGGCCCAGCTGCTGCGCGATCAGCTGGAGGCCGTCGCCGACGAGGTCGAGGCGGAGGTGCGCCGACAGGTCCCGGAGTACGCCCGCCCCGCCGACGGGACGTACGGCACGCACCTGAGATCCGGGGTCGTACAGGCATTGACGCTGTTCGTCGACCACATCGCCGATCCGCACGGCCAGGGTGCCGCGATCACCGCCACGTACTACGAACTCGGGCGCGGCGAGGCCATGGAGGGGCGTGCTCTGGACGCGTTGCAGTCCGCGTTACGGGTCGGCGGTCTGCACGCCTGGCGGTTGATGGGCCGTACCGCGGAGGAGCTGGGTCTGGACTCCTCGGTGGTGTCCGCGTTGGGTGAACTCGCTTTCCAGACGGTGCACGAGGTCGCCGAGGCGGCCGCCGCCGGGTACGCGGAGGCGCGGCTGCGCAGCACGGACGAGTTGGAGCGGCGGCGCCGGCGGCTGCTCGATCTGCTCCTCGGTGAGGGGCCGGTGGCTCCGGAGGCGGTGCGGGATCTGGCGCACGGGGCCCGGTGGTCGGTGCCGGGGCGGGTCGCGGTGGTCGCGCTCGCGGCGACCCCGGAACAGCGGGAGGCGGACCGGCCGTTGGCGGCCGCGGGGGCGCTGGTGGACATGGACTCCCGGCCGCCGCGGATGCTGGTGCCCGACCCGGACGGTTCCGGCCGTTTCGGCGGCCGGGCGTTCACGCTCGCACTGCGTGGCCGGCCCGCCGCGATCGGTCCGACGGTCCCGCTCGACGAGGCCGCCCGTTCGCTGCGCTGGGCCACCCGGGCGCTCGGTCTGATGGGACGCGGCATCCTGCCCCGGGACGGCGTGGTGCGCTGCGCCGACCATCTGTCGACGCTGCTGCTGCACGGCGACGAACCGATGCTCGCCCAGCTCCAGTCACGGGTGCTGGCCCCGCTGGAGGCGGTCGCCGAGGCGCCGCGCGGGCGGCTCGCCGAGACGCTCCTGGCGTGGCTGCTGAGCGGCAGCAACGTGCCCGACGTCGCCGCCCGCCTCCACGTCCACCCGCAGACGGTCCGCTACCGCCTGCGCCAGCTGGAGAAGCTCTTCGGTGACGCCCTGCACGACCCGGGGACCCGCCTGGACCTGATCCTCGCCCTGCGTGCGCAGGCATTGCGGGACGACGAGTCCACCGCTTGGCCGAAGTCACCGCTCAGGGGGCCGACTGACGCGTCACGCGGTAGCGGAGGTAGACGAACTTCGAGTTGAAGGTGCGGGTCTCCACGAGTTCGAGATCCGACCGGCGCTCGTCCCGGGCAAAGTACGGGATGCCACCGCCGACCAGCACCGGGTAGACGATGACCCGGTACTCGTCGATCAGATCCGCCGCGGCGGCCTCGGTGGCGAGCGTCGCGCCGCCGATCGCGATGTCGCCCTCCCCCGGCTCGGCGCGCAGCCGCTCGATCTCCGCCGCGACGCCGCCGGAGGCCAGACGGGCCTGGCCCTGCACCGTCGACAGGGTGGTGGAGAACACCACCTTGGGCAGCGGGTTCCAGAGCGCGACCCACTCGAGTTCGGCTGCACCGAGCGAGGGGTCCTGGGCGGCGGTCTCCCAGTACAGCATCGCCTCGTACAGCCGCCGCCCCATCAGATGGACGCCGACATCCCGGATCTCGTCGATCCAGAAGCGAAAGACCTCCGGGTCGGGCGCCGTCCAGTCGAAGCTGCCGTCCGGCCCGACGATGTAGCCGTCGAGTGAGACGTTCATCGAATAGGTCACGCTGCGCATCAGAAGTCCTCCTCGGGAGCGGGGTTCCGGCGGATCATTTCGTATGGAAAACCATACTCACCTCGGCACAAAAAGACGGGGAATTCCTGAATTCCCGTCCATCACACCCGGTCCCGGAACGCGAATACGTTCGGTACGTCCTTTCCACAGGCGCTCCGCGCGCCCCACCCTCAAAGGATCCCCATGCGTATCCGCTTGTGCCTCGCCGCGCTCTCGCTGGCCGGCGGGGCCGGACTGGCCACCGTCTCGGTACCCTCGGCCACAGCCGCGGCCTGCACGGACATCGACGTCGTCGCCGCTCGCGGCACCTTCGAGCCCGGCACACTGGGATTCATCGTCGGCGACCCGGTGTATTCCGCGCTACAGAGGAAAATCACCGGCAAATCACTGTCCAGCTACAAGGTGAACTATCCCGCGGACCTTTCCCTCACGTCGGCCGCACAGGGCAACACGGATCTGGTGAACCACGTCAGGAGCCAGGCCGCTTCCTGTCCGGACCAGCGGTTCATTCTCGTCGGCTATTCGCAGGGCGCGAACGTCGTCGACAACTCCATCGGTATCAGCAGCGCCGGCGCGGTGGTCGGCAGTCCCATCGTGGCCACGATTCCCACGGCGCTCGAACCCAGGGTCGCCGCGGTCCTGCTGTTCGGCAACCCGATCCGTGCCCTCGGCAAGAGCGTCACCGGCACCTACCAGAGCCGCACCATCGACTTCTGCGCGGCCGGCGACCCGGTCTGCGAGAGCGGTGGGGACGACGTGGGCGCCCATCTCGGCTACACCGCGAACGCCGACGCGGCGGCCGCCTTCGCGGCGACCAGGGTCTGAATCCCGCTCGGACCGCGCACGGCGTGTCCGGGGAGACGGCTCCCGGACACGCCGTGGCGTCCCTGCCCTACCGGACCGTGAGGTAGGCCCGTTCGACGGTCTGGACCAGGGTGTTGCCGTCACGGTCGGTCAGCTCGGCCCGCAGCGAGACGCTGCCCGGCTCGGCCGGGTGCTTGAGCGACAGCCGGTTTCCGTCCACCACCTTCGCCGCGGTCCAGGTCCGGCCCTCGTCGTACGACACCTGGAACGCCAGCTTCTGGGCCGTGGCCGCAGTGGCAGCGCCCTCCACCGTGAAGGGCACCCGCAACCGCTCTCCCGCCTTCGCCGTGCTGGTCGGCGACAGCTCGGGGGAGAAACGGACCACGGACAGCGGCAGCCTGGTCCAGCTGTCCTCGGACGCCTGCGCCGAACGGAACGTCCACTGGGCCCGCACCCGGGTGCTGACCGGGTACATCCCGGGGTCCCGGGACGCGTCGAGGCTCAGCTCGTACGCACGGTCCCCGGCGGGAACGGAGTAGCTGGCCCGGTCCAGGGGATCACCGTTGGTGGGGATCTCCTCGCCGTCGGCGCGGAGCGAGGCGTCCAGTGTGTAGACGCTGGAGCCCACGTTCCCTTCACCGTCGCCGAACAGGGGCAGGACCGCCTTGAGCGTGTTCCCTCGCCGCGCGAGCCCGGGACGCAGGTCGACCGGTTCCCCCGTGACCGTGGGCAGGGAGGGTCCGAAGACACCGATGTTGAGCCTCTTGGTGTAGCTCCTGCCCGGCGCGTACGCCCTGTGCTGCCCCAGCAGCGTGGACAGGGCCGTCCACTGTTCCGCGGAGTATCCCCACTTCACACCGTTGCCGAGGACGTACTCGGTGGTCCGCGACGGCAGTTCCCGCCAGACGGGGGTGCTGAAGTCGGCCGCGAGCCGGTCGTCGGGTGAGAGGGGCATCGCGAAGACGAGCCCGGTGTCCGGGGCGGGCGTGCCGAACGTGAGGTCGATCTTGGCGAGGTCTTTGCGGCGGACGTCGGCCGTGAAGGCGCCGAGTGATCCCGTACGGTTCCACGCCATGCGGTAGTTCACGGCGCGCCCGTCGGCGTCCTCACTCCTCCAGAAGCCGCTGTACTGGGCGTATGCCGCGTTCTTCGGTGCCTCCGGGCCTACGTGGGCGACCTTGAAGTTCTGGAAATCGGGGAAGGCGTAGATCTCCCAGCCGTCGAGGGCGTTCCCGTCGGTGCGGGTGTAGCCGGGTATGAGCTGGGCGTGGTCGTTGCGCGCCGCGGCATCCGGCAGGGTGATCCCCACGGACTCGGTCTTGCGGGCGTCCATGACGATCGTGGTGTCCTTGTCCAACTCCACGGCCGGAGCGAGGAAGTAGGAGTCGGCGGCCGACTCGTCCGCGCCGCCGAGGATCCCGGTGAGCGCGTAACTGCCCTTGGGCAGGCGCACGGTGAGCTCGCCGTCCGAGTCGGCGAGGTCCGCGGTGTAGCTGCGGTCCCGGCCGTTGATCCTCGTCCAGCCGTTGCCGGACGGCTTTCCCTCGTCGTCGAGCTGCTTGACGGTCAGGTTGTACGACTCGGCCTCGCGCTCCACGCCGAACGCGGTGCGCACCGAGGTCCCGCCGTCGGCCGAGGCCGCGGTCACCGAGCCGCCCCAGGAGCCGTAGGTGTCACCGCCGACGCGGGTGTCGGCGGTCACCGTGGTGCTCGCCGTGCCGCCCGCCGGAACGGTGATCTGCCGCGAGGAGATCTCGAACAGGCCCTCGGGGGCGGGCTTGCCGTCCACCCCGAGCGCCTCCACGGACAGGTCCAGGACGACCTGCTCGGTGCCGAGATTGCGGTAGGTGATCTCCTTGGCCACCGGCTGGTCGTCGGTGTGCGGCCACTGCGGCCGGCCGAAGCTGATCGGCCCCTGCTCGGCCACGACGGTCTGCCCGATCGCCCTGGCCACATCGGTACGGCCGGTGCCCTGCTGGTAGGCGCTGTACGGGCCGGGCTTCGCGGAGCCGGTCAGTGCCGCCTTGATCCGCTCACCGGTCCAGTCCGGGTGCTGCTGCGCCAGCAGGGCGGCGGCGCCCGCGGCATGCGGGGTGGCCATCGAGGTACCGCTCAGCTCGGCGTAGCCGGCCGTCCCCGCGGGGTACCACTCCTCCAGCTCGCTCGCGGTGGAGGCGGCGGCCACGATGTCGACGCCCGGTGCGGTCAGGTCCGGCTTGAGGCCGCCGTCCCCGACGCGCGGGCCGCGGCTGGAGAAGTCGGCGAGCTTGTCGTCGCGGTCCACCGCTCCGACGGTCAGCGCGGACTCGGCGCTGCCCGGCGATCCGACGGTGCTCTCGCCGTCGCCCTCGTTGCCCACGGCGATGACGAACAGCGTGTCCGACGTGGCGGAGAGCCTGTTGACCGTCTCCTCCAGCGGGTCGACGCCCATGGTGTCGGTGCCGCCCATGCTCATGTTGACGACGTCGGCGCCCTCGGCGACCGCCCACTCCATGCCCGCGATGATGTCGGAGTCCCAGCCGCCGCCTCCGTCGTCCAGGACCTTGCCGGCGAGGATGCGCGCGCCGGGTGCGACGCCCTTGTACCTGCCCTGGGACTTGGCGCCCGTACCGGCGATGGTGGAGGCGACATGGGTGCCGTGGCCGTTGCGGTCGATGCTGTCCTGCGAGTCGGAGAAGTTGCGTTCGGTGATCTCCTGGCCCGCGAGGTCGGGGTGGGTCTCGTCGACGCCGGTGTCCAGCACGGCGACCTTGACGCCCGTCCCGTCGAAGCCGGCCTCCCAGGCCGTCGGCGCGCCGATCTGGGGCACGCTGCGGTCCAGGTCGGCCTGGCGCTTGCCGTCCAGCCAGACCTTCTCGATCTTCTTGACCGCCGGTGAGCCGGTCAGCCGGGCGGTGCCCTCGCCACCGTCGCCGCCGTCGGTGAAGGTGTCCCAGAACGCGGCCCCGCCGCGCTTGTCGGCCCGTAGCGCCACGCCGTTGACGCTGTCCAGTGTCTGGCTCACGCGGGCCCGTGCGTCACGGAAGGCACTCGCGGCGGGTGTCCCGTCCCCGCCGTAGGTGACGATCAGCGGCATGTCGGAACGCCTCGCGTCGTCATAGCCGTACGCGAGCAGCTGGGTGATGTCGAACAACCGCCGGTCCAGCTTGCCCTGGACCACCGGCAGAGCCGCGTCGCCGGGGGTGACGTAGGTGTGCCCGTCGACCTTCCGGACCGAGAACGAAGCGCCCTCGCGTCCCTTCGCCCGCTCGATCCCGGTGACCGAGCCGTCCTTGGCGACCGTCACTGTGTCACCGGTGATCAGCGTCACCGTCCGGGTGCCCTTGCCTCTCTCGGGAGTGTCCACGGAGGCGGCGACGGCCCGTCCGACGCCGGGAATCGCGGTCGCGGCCAGTACGACGGCCAGGGCGATCACCGCCGGCGGGGTCGCCGTACTTAAGTGTCTGCTGGGGGGTGTGGGTATGCGCATTGCCTGTCTCTCGTCTCGGGCGTCGCGGAAACGATCACGCGCTACGAGGCTGCAACCGGCTTGTGACCGGGCCTGGACCGCCCGATAACGGAACGGCAACGGCGGCCGCGGTCCACGCCTGGACCGGCCTAGTCGGGGTTTCGCGCGAACTCCGTCAGGCTCGTCGAGACGGCTTCGGGACGGCCGTTGTTCTGGAGGGGCGCGGCGGTCAGCACGTCGAGGTGCTGGTAGCCGTCGGCGACCACGGGGTCCAGGTCCGTCGGGACGCGGCCCGCCAGCAGGCCGTCGCCCGCGAGCACGGTGAGCGTCGGGTTGGCGGTGAGCCCTTCCGGGTGCACGACGAGGCGCTTCACCTGGGGTGAGGTGGCCAGTTGGAGGTCGGTCACCAGTTTGGTCGGGAAGTACTGCTCGGTGAAGTCCAGAGGTTGCTCGGCCATGCTGCGGGCCAACTCCTGGATATCGGTGACCTCCTTGCCCGCGTCGGTGAACGGTGTCCCGTCCACCGACCGGTACCCGGGGTCGTCGGGGTCGCCGACGCGGTCGTAGTTGCGCCAGGTGTAGAGCGGCCCGCCCGGCCGGTCGGGAATGGCCTTGTACTCGCCGCCGAACAGCGCCGGTTGCGCCTCGCTCCCGTTGGCGACGGGGAAGTTCTTGTCGACGACGGGACCGCCGTCGAAGAAGCCCACGCTGCTCTGCAGGAACGCCAGCGGCACGGAGTGGTCGTCCATGAGCGAGCCGAGGACCGCCTCGTTGGTGAGCCGGAAGTCCTTCACCGCGGGAGATCCGGTGAGGAAGGTGGCGGTGTCCTCGGAGAACAGGAAGCGGTTGGTGACCTCGATGTTGGTGTTGGCGGGCAGATAGCGCGGCAGGTCGGCCTCGCCGTCCGGATCCCGCAGCGCGCCCAGGCCGGATATGGCCAGCAGGGTCATCGTCTCCGGGTTGAGAAGCACCGGCGCGGACAGGGTGCGGGGCAGCAGGCCGCTGTCGAGCCCGGCCTGGACCACGCCGTAACCGAGGCCCACATCGGGCAAGTTGGTGTCGTCCGGGATGCTGCCGCTCAGATCGGCGAGCGAGGTGGAGACGGTGGTGTCGAGGGCGAAGTAGCCGGCGCACTGGCGGTGCCCGGCGTCCGCCGTGGTGGCCCGGTCGCCGTCGAAGTCGGCGGTGGCGAAGTACCCGGTGATCACCCCTCCCAGCGAGTGTCCGCCGCACAACACCTTCTGCTCGCGCAGCTGTTGGTCGGGCAACTCGGCGGTGAGCAGGTCGTACTGGTCGCGGACGGTCCGCTCGATACCGAGCTTCGCCATCCACCCCAGGTCGCCGTCGCCGACGAAACCGTCAAAGGTGCGGCCCCCGACCTGCTTGTCCCGGTAGTAGTAGTCGACGGCCGTGTGCTGGTCGCCGGAGGCCACTCCGGTGCGGTCCTCCAGGCAGTTGGAGCGCCGGTCCAGGGCCCAGAACTCGATGTGCCGCCCCTGTGCGGCGGCGCGGGCCACGGTGTTGCGGGCGACGCTGTCGAAGGCGCCGGCGCCTTCCAGGATTCCCGGCTGGGCGACGAGGATCCGATCGGCGTCGGCCGAGCGAGCCGGTCCGTCGGCGGCCCGGTAGCGCAGGTACGACAGCCAGTCGCACGCCGCGGGGCGCGCCCCGAAGGACGCCGGCAGCGGCGCCCTCACCCGCACCGACGTCTCGGTCACACCGTCGACCGGGCTCGTCGACACCACGGCCGTCTCGGTCCGCGCGTCCTCGCCCCGGGCATCCGGGGCGGCCCCGGTGAACGCCCCGACGGTCAGCAGCGCCGCCAGCGCGCAACTCCGCGGCGTCCTCAGGGACTTTCCTCTGCTGCGACTCGTGTCCATGCCGGGACGGTAGGACCGCGAAACCGGCCCCACCGACCCATGCTCACAACAACGCAGCCCCGGCCGGCACCTTTGTCACCAGGCCCCAACTCCATCCCCAACAGCCTTATGCCGTACGGCTGCGACGACGGTGACGGTCACCGGCGAAGGCGGGGCGCGAGCACCGTGCGTACGGCCTTGGTCACGTTGCTCGCGGCGGATCCGTCCTCGTCCCCGGATTCCGGTTCCAGCACGCGCTGGATCTGCAGCAGCAGTTGGCTGGTCGACCGCCACAGCGGGACGAACATGCCGGCGACCGGTCCCACGCCCTGGACCGGGCCGCCGGACAGTTCGGTGACCTTCTCGGCGAGCGCGAGTGTCGCCGGGTCCCGCAGGATCAGCTGCACCTCACCGTCGACCAGCCGGATCTCCATCCGCCGCGCGGCGGCTTCCTCCGGGTTCGCGTCCGTGGTCGTCTCCGGATCCAGTTCGTCGATCTTCGCGGCGACCGTGTCCGGGTCGACCCCGAGTTCGCGCAGCACCCTGGCCGCCATGCTGTTCTCCGCCCGCAGCATCGCCTCAAGAAGGTGATGGCTGCCGACCGGTGCGCCACCGGCCAGTGCGCTGGCGACGGACACGGTGTCCTCGGTGGCCGGTGTGCCGGTCGGCCACGGGCTGGGCGCGACGTCCCGCGACCCCTGCGACGACGCCAGTACGGCGGTACGGACCTTGCTGATCGGATCGATCCGCTGGGCCAGTGCCTTCGCGCCGAGGCCCTCGCCTTCCGCGGCGACCAGGGCGAGCAGGATGTGTTCCGTGCCGATGGAGGTGTGGTGCAGCTGATGCGCCTCTCGCAGGGCGAGGTCGAGCGTCTTCTTCGCGCTCGGCGCGAACGGGATATGGCCGCTCAGCTCCTGCGTGCCGGGCTCGGCCAGCGCGGCGATGTCGGCCCGCGCGGTCTCCTTGTCGTACCCGAGCTGGTCCAGGACCTTCGCCGCCGTGCTGTCCGGCACGCCGAGCAGCCCCAACAGGATGTGCTCCGTGCCGATGACAGGGTTGAGAGCATGGAAGCATGACTTTCGAACGGTTCTCGGTGAAAGCCCGCAAGGTGGTCGTCACGGCCTGTTCGAGCGACTGGATGAGAGTCCCTGGGTCACTCTGGCCAAGGCGGAGACCGAGACCGGCGTCTCCCGCTCGGCCCTGCGGTCCTGGTACCGCAACGGCGAGATCCGGTCCCGACTGGTGGACGGCCCGAACGGGCCGCAGCGCCTGGTCCAGCTGGACGCGGTCATCGAGCGCGCCGCCACGTCACCGCGCATCCAGCGCAGGGCGGAGCGGGAAGTCAGCCTGGAGGCCCAGGTCGCCCTGCTACGGCACCGGGTGGACCAGCTCGAACTGCGGCTGGCCGCGCTGGAGCGGGAGTGACCGGCGCGAGCCGCACAGTCGGACGGGTCGAGGCCCGCCGGGTCAGACGTGGGTGAGGAGGCGGTCCAGCGGCCGGGGGACCCGTTCGAGATCCAAGTGCGCGACGAGCGCCCCCGCGTAGAGGGCCTTGCGGCCGCTGTGTGTTCCCATGAAGCGCCGCAACTGGTGCTCCACGGGCCGTTCCCGCTGTGCCGGCTGCCCCTGGAAGGTGAGGAAGGGGCGCATCTCGCCCTGGGCCTCGATCACCTCCTGCACGCTCTCGGCCCCGAGCGCACGGATCAACTCGTCCTCCAGGTCGGCGACACACACGTGGAACCCGAGCGTCTCCAGTCCGGCCTGCGAGAGACCTGATCCCAGGCCGACCCGTCCCAGATGACGTCGGAAGTGCCGTTCCTCGCCGATGTCGCAGAGACCGGCCAGCGGCAGGCCGAGCCCCGTGGGACCGCACACGTCCAGGAAGCGCCCGATGTTCGTCGCACCTCCCAGCGGTACGACCGCGACGCCCTCCGCGTCCAGGTCACGGCCGTGGCGCATGGCCAGCGCTTCCAGCGCGACCTGATCGCTGTTCCCCTCGACGAGGACGATCGTCCGCACACCGCCGGACAGTTCCCGCGCCGCCGCGGCGGCTTCGTCCGCCCCTGCCCCGCCGGCCGCCCACGCGACCACGGCCCGCCGGAATCGCCCCAACTCGTCCACGAGACCTCGCTTCCCGCCGCCATCGTGACACGGCCGAGATCCCGTACGCACACGGCTTTTCCGCAGGCGACGCCTTGAGAGGCCGACAGGTGCGGGCGACTCGGCCACATCGCCCTGGGCATCGAGCCGACACGAAGGCGGCACGATGGCCTGAGTAGCCGTCAACTACGTTCAGACGCCGACAGATTGGAGCCGACAAACAGCGTGTAGTGTCCCCTTGCGTGCTGGCTGAACGACGACACCAACTCATCTTGCGGGCCCTGCGTTCCGGCGGCACCGCTTCCGTGGCCGAGCTCGCCGAGCGGCTCGACTCCAGTGCGGCGACCATCCGCCGTGATCTCCTCAAGCTGGAGGCGGACGGGCTGCTCACGCGTGTTCATGGTGGCGCGGTGATCGACGAGGAGCGAGCTCCCTTCGACGAGGCCGCCGAGGTCCTGGTGGCGGAGAAGGACGCCATCGCGGCCCGGGCGGCCACGCTGATCGAGGACGGCCAGTCGATCATTCTCGACAGCGGAACCACGGTCCACCGGCTGGCACGTCGACTGCACGGACGCCGGCTCACCGTGATCACCAACAACCTCGCCGTGTATGACGAGCTCATCGGCGACGAGACCATCGACCTGATGCTGCTCGGCGGCATGGTCATACGTGAGTCGCGCATGCTGGACGGCTTCATGGCGGAGGACAACCTCCGCCAAGTTCACGCCGACTGGCTGTTCATGGGTGCTTGTGGCCTACGCCCCGGGGGTCAGGTCATGGACACCACCGTGGCCGAGGTGCCCGCCCGACGCGCCATGATCGCGGCCGGCGACAAGGTGGTGCTTCTGGCGGACAGGAGCAAGTTCCCGGGAACCGGCATGGTGAAGATCTGTGACCCCGAGGACTTGGACGCGATCGTCACCGACGCACCGGAGGACGACGCGACCTGTACGTCCCTGCGCGAGGCCGGCGTGACGGTGATACCGACGGCTCCGGCCACGGTCGACGGCTGACAGAGCACGCGGGAACAGCCGCCGCAGGGACACACTCACTTGAACGGCGGCAGGAGCCGCCCGGGTCAGCGCTCTTCGGCATGACATCCCTGTGGACCGCGTCGCTCCGAGGGTGCTCGTGCGGAGATGGGTTCCTGACGTGTGATGCTGGCGCCATGACCGATCAAGGCGAGATCGCCATCGTCCGCTACCCGGACCGGACCGCTTCCGTCGAGGACGGACTGGCCGCGTTGCTGACGGCCTACCACCTGCGGACGGAGGCAGAGAAGGGTGAGGCCGTCGCCGACGTGGACGGGCTGCCGAAACGCTATCGGGCGGAGATCTCGCACCCGCGGACCGCGTTCGGGAACGATGTCGTGCTGGTGGCGCTGAGCGGGGACACCGCTGTCGGCTGTCTGGTGGTGACCGGCCCGGTCGACGGGCAGGCGGAGGTCAAGAGGCTGTGGACGGACCCGGCGTTCCGGGGCCGGGGTATTGCGTCCGACCTGCTCGCCGCCGCGCTCGCGCATGCCGAAGAGAGCGGCGTGAGCACCGTGCGGCTGTCGGTGTGGAAGTGGCGGACCGGGGCCATCGCCCTGTACGAGCGGTTCGGCTTCACCGTCACGGAGTCATGGGACGAGCGGGACCAGCTGGTGTGCATGCAGCGCGCCATGTGAGCGGTCGCGGCCATGCGCGGGCCCATGTCCCCGTCCGAGCGGGAGACCCGGCGGCCCACCCGCTACCGTCGCCCCATGGAACGGGCCACCATCCTGAGCAGCCTCGCCGCGAGGAGAACCGACACCACCCCGCGGCGACTTACCGAACTCGCCGCCGAACTCGGCATACCGGCGGCCGACCTTCTCGTCGTCGCGGGCCACCCCGTGCCGACGGCACTCCTTCCCCCTGAGCGTGACGCACGGGTCATGAGGGCGTTCTCCTACCGCGTCAGTCACTGCGACCACTCCCAGCTCGCCGCGTTGGAGGCCTTCGTCCACTCGCTGCCACGCGTCGCCGCCCCGGAACCGTTCCAGGAGCCGGCATGGCCGGGACGCCGTCCCGCCGAGACCAGGTTCGCCGCCGTGCTCGGCGCGCTGATCCGCAATCGCGGCTTCGGTATTCGCGAGCTGCCCTTCCTGGGACTGTCGCACAGCACGCTGCACGGGATGGTCTGGCGCTGGGACCCGAGTCCGCACCGCCGCCAGCAACTGTCCGCCGTGGCCGGTCCGCTGGGCTGGACGCTGCCCGATCTCTTCGCGGTCGCCGATGAACCGTACGCGGAGGAGATCCGCCCGATGCTGCACTGCCACCACCTCGGTCGGGTCTTCACGGCGGCCGTCCCTCTGACCACCGCTCAGATGATCGAGACCGCGCGGGAAGCGGATCGGCTGAGCGTGCGTGAGGACCACGGCGCGTGGCAGCCCGTCTCGCAGGGGTTCGCCGAGGAGTGCCCGGACTTCCCGTGACGGCGAGGGGCGTGAACGGGCGCCACCCGGGGTTCGGGGTTTCCCGCCGGCCGGAGACGAGCCGTCAGGTACCGACCGACGGCGGTGCGAGTTCCGCCGCGACCTCGACGGCGATCTCAAGGGCCCGCGCGGCAAGGGGTGAGTGGGTACGTCCGGCCCGCCGGTGCAGGTAGATCTCCCGTGGTGGCAGGGACGGCTGGAGCTCATGGACGCGGAGTCTGTCGTCGGACGCGATGTCGGCACCGCGGATGGCGAGCCAGGGCAGCACCGCCGATCCCAGGCCGGCTCGGACCATCGACAACAGGGTGTCGTTGACCGCGGTGCGGAACACGACGCGCGGACGGGCTCCGCTGCGGGAGATCGCCTGCTCCATCAAGGGCTGGTCGCAGGTCAGCGGCCAGGCCACCATCGGTTCACCGTCGAGCCGCTCCATAGGGACCGGGCCATCGGGGAACGTGCCGGCGCCTGCCACCAGCAGGTAAGGGTCGTCGAGCAGCTTGAGCTGCTCGACATCGCCGTCGATACGGCCGTCGTAGAACAGCAGGTCGAGGTCGCCGATCCGCGGCTGCTCCGGCTCCTCCTCGGACAGCCTGATGTCGCAGCCGGGGTGTTCGTCCCGCAGCCGTCGTACGACCGACGGCAGGATCACATTGGACACGCTCTGGAACGTGCCGATGTCGATCCGGCCGTCCCCCGCCTTGAACCGGTCCACGGCATCGGCCAGCGCCTCCGCCTTCGCCAGCAGTTCGCGCCCCTGCTCCAGGACCACGGAACCCAGCGGAGTGAGCCGCACCTGCCTGGGTCCGCCCGGCCGGTCGAACACCGGACCGCCGACGGCCCTCTCCAACGCGGCCACCTGTTGGCTCACCGTCGACTGGGTGTACCCGAGACGGGCGGCCGCCCGTCCGAACGAGCCTTCCTCGACGATGGCGGCCATCGCCGCCAGATGACGCAGCTCGACATCGCTCACGCATTCCAGCGTAGCCAGGTCGATCGTAATGAGCGATTGAGTCGATCGAAAATCATCGCTTTTCACGATGGAGTCGAAGAACCTAGCGTTGCGGACATGACCTCACATCAGTCTCATGGCGAGCGCGAGCGACTCCTCGAAATCGATGACGTCCAGTTGTGTGTCGAGACCTTCGGAGACCGGGCGGACCCGGCGATCGTGCTGGTCGCCGGAGCGGCCGCGTCGATGCTGTGGTGGGACGCCGAGCTGTGCGAACGGATCGCCGCCCGGGGCCGGTTCGTGGTCCGGTACGACCATCGGGACACCGGCCGCTCGACCAGCTGTCCGCCGGGGCAGCCGACGTACTCGTTCACCGACCTCACCCGGGACGTGCTCGGCATCCAGGACGCCCTGGGCATCGAACGCGCCCATGTGGTCTGTCAGTCGATGTTCGGCGGGGCCGGACTCATCCTCGGGGTGGACCATCCCGAACGGGTCGCGTCGCTGACGTTCGTCTCCAGTTCCACCGGGGCCGACGACCTCCCCTCGCCGTCGAGCGACCTCGCCATGCCGGCCGAGCCGGACACCTCCGACACGGCCGCGCTCGTCGCGTACGTGGTCGCCGGCGCGAAGGCGTACGCCGGTGGCTCACCGTACTTCGACGAGGCCGCGATCCAGGCCCTGGTCGAACGGGACGTGGCGCGCGCCAGGAACTACGCGTCGACCCTGGTCAACCACTTCGCCATCGAGCTCGACGGGCCGGCGCGAGGAGGATTCGGCGACATCGTGGCACCGACGCTCGTGGTGCACGGCGACCAGGACCCGCTGCTGCCGCTGCCGCACGGGAAGGCGTTGCGTGACGCGATTCCCGGCGCGGAGCTGCTGGTCCTTGAGGGCGCGGGACACGATCTGCCGAAGCCGCTGTGGGACGACTTCGTACCGGCCCTGGTGCGGCACACCCGGGGCGGCCGTCCATGAACCGGCTGCGCTCGGCGCTCTGGCTGCCGCTCTTCGACGACCTCGCCGACCCGCGGGTGGTCGCACACCTCGCCGCCGAGGCGGAGGAAGCCGGGTGGGACGGCTGCTTCGTGTGGGATCAGCTGTGCTGGCGGGCGCCGGTCCGACAGGTCGCCGACCCCTGGATCGCGCTGGCGGCGATCGCGGCCGCGACCGAGCGGCTGCGGCTCGGCCCGATGGTGGCAGCGCTCGCCCGTCGGCGCCCGGCCAAGGTCGCGCGGGAGACGGCGACGCTGGATCGGCTCAGCGACGGCCGCCTCACCCTCGGCGTCGGACTCGGCAGCGACCGGTTCGCCGGTGAACTGTCCAGGACCGGGGAGGAACTCGACGACCGACGGCGCGGCAGGATGCTCGACGAGTCCCTGGCAATCCTGGCCGCGGCCTGGTCCGGAGAGCCGGTGCACCACCGCGGCGAGCACTACACGGTCGAGGACATCGCGTTCCTTCCGCGGCCGGTCCAGCGGCCCGGCGTACCGGTGTGGGCCGCCGGGTTCCCCGGGAACCTCAAGCCGGTCCGCCGGGCCGCCCGGCTCGACGGCTTCTTCCCGGCCAACGTCGAGCACCCGGACCAGCTCGCCGAGGTCGTCGGCGCCCTCACCGCACTGCGCCATGGCGAGATGGCCTCGTACGACATCGCCGTCGGTGTCCCGCTCGGTGTCGACCCCGAGCCGTACGCGAGGGCCGGCGCGACGTGGTGGCTCCCGGAGTTCGATCCGGGGGTACGGCTCGACACCGTGCGGGGCGTTCTCCGCGACGGCCCCGCGGCCTGAGGTGGCAGTGGTGTTGTTCGACAGCGACTGGCGGAGCCGCCCGCCTGTTTCCCCCGTGGCGGGCGGCTCCTGGCCTTCGGTGTCCAGAGATCGAAATCGGCGGCGGCGACGTAAGCATCCTGGGCCGCTGGACGACACCGGCCGGAGGCCGGCGGCGGGATTCGAACCCGCGTCGCTCTCTTGAGAGGAGAAGTAGCCGCAGCCTGCGCACCTGAACGACACCCACCGTACGGCGGATCGCGTGTTCGGGCACCCTGTTTTTCAACCGACGGTCGGCGCCACCGAGTCGAGTCGGAAGAGCACAGCCGTGTCGGGCCGGGGCAGGGTGGCGTTGTCGCCGCGCAGTCAGTCGGTCCGCCAGGGACGGAGCTTCTCGGGGTTTCGCACGGCCCAGATGTGCCTGATCCGGTGGTCCACGATCTCGAACGCGAACACGGTCGCCAGTTCGCCGTCCTGCCGTGCCACCAGGCCGGGCAGGCCGTTGACCGTGCACTCGAGGAACGTCGTGCGGTCGCCCGTGAGGCGGGCGATCTCGGCGTAGGCATGGGCGATCTGCTCTCCGCCCACGATCGGGGCGGGATGGGTGACGGCCAGCCCGCCGCCGTCGGCGGTCGCGGTGGCGTCGGGGTCGAGCAGGCTGATCAGGGCGTCGATGTCCTTGGCCTCCCACGCCGTTCTGAACCGCCTGACGATGTCGGCCTGTTCGGCACCCGGGCCCGCCGGGGTCCGCGCGGTGCGGATACGGCGGCGGGCCGAGGAGGCCAGCTGGCGGCATGCCGCCGGGGTACGGCCGACGATCTCGGCGACCTCGCCGAAGGGGTAGCGGAAGACGTCGTGCAGGACGAACGCGACGCGCTCAGCCGGGGTCATCGCATCGAGGACGACCAGGAAGGCCATGGTCACGGACTCGTCGAGGGTGATCCGATCGGCCGGGTCGGTCCCGTCGGTGCTGGAGCGCCCGGCGATCCACTCCGTGGGTTCGGGCAGCGGTTCCGGGATCCAGTCGCCCACGTACGTCTCCCGCCTGGCCCGCGCCGAGCCGAGCAGGTTCAGACAGATGCGGCTGGCGACCGTCATCAGCCAGGCTCCGGGCGACTCGACGGCCCGCTGCTCCCGTTCGGACAGGGCGTACCAGCGGGCGTAGGTCTCCTGCACGACGTCCTCGGCGTCGGCGAGGGATCCCAGGAGCCGATAGCCGAGGTTGATCAGCCGGCGTCGCTCGCTCATGATCGCGCCGAGGCTCGGATCGCTCCGGTCCTCGCCGGGCTCGGCTCCGGTGGTCATGGTCCGGCCATCTCCTTCGCTCGCTTCGGTGTCCCTACCCGTTACGACAGGACAGCCCCTCGGAATGTGAGGCCGACGTACCGCCTCACATTCCGCGGGGCTGCGTTGTCGTAACGGTGAGGACGACAACACCACCGAGAGGTCACTTCCATGAACGACTTCCAGGCCGTAGCGGACCGTGTCGAGATCGAGGCACTGCGTGGCGATTTCACCGACGCGGCGATGATGCGCGACCGGCCCCGCCTGGCGTCCCTGTTCACTGAGGACGGTGCCCTGCGCATGCCCCACATCCCCGCCGAGCAGGTCGGCCGCGAGGAGATCCTCGCCGGGGGCGAGCGGTTGCAGAGCCAGTGGGACTTCTTCGTGCAGACCACGCACCCCGGCACGATCCTGCTCGACGGCGACACCGCGACCGGCCGCGCCTACATCCAGGAGCTCGCCCGCACCCTCGACGGCCGCCAGGGGCTGAACTACGCCGTCTACCACGACCGTTACCAGCGCACCGCGGAAGGCTGGAAGTTCGCCGAGCGGGTGTACGAGGTCAGGTACCTGGACACGTCCCCGCTGGCGGGCTCGGCGCCCCGTACGGCGCGGCGCTCCGGGGCCGTCCCGGCGGACGCCACGGCCACCCCGGCGCCGGCCGCTTCCTTCGCCGACCCGGTATCGGGGGAACGGCTGGAGCGGGCAGCCGCCGCGCTGCGTGCCAACGGCTTCGGTGCCGAGATCCTCGACGACGCCGCGGCCGCGCGCATCCGCGTCAAGGAGCTGGTCCCCGAGGGCGCCAGTGTGCTGACCGGAGCCAGCGAGACCCTACGGCTCTCCGGCATCGACGAGGACATCAACACCGGCGACCGGTACGACGCGATCAGGCCGCGTGTCCTGACCATCGACCGTGCCACCGGCGCCGACGAGATCCGCAAGCTGGTCACCGGCCCCGATTTCGTCGTCAACAGCGTCGCCGCCGTCACCGAGACCGGCTCGCTCGTCCTCGCCTCGGGCAGCGGCAGCCAGCTCCCCGCCAACGCGGGCGGCGCCGGCCGCGCGGTCTGGATCGTCGGCGCGCAGAAGGTGGTGCCCGACCTGAGCACAGCGCTGCGCCGCGTCGAGGAGCACGCTCTGCCGCTCGAGAACGCCCGCGCCCAGGCGGTGTACGGGATGCCCAGCGCCGTCAACCGCCTGCTGATCCTCAACGCGGAACCCCGCCCGGGGCGCGGCACCGTACTGCTGCTGCGCGAGGCCATCGGATACTGAGCCGACCACCCCGTACCGGTCGCCTCACTCGGTGTCCGAGCGCAGGGCCCCGTCGATGTCTCCCAACGCCCGGGTCAGTCGGGGGTAGTCGGCGGCGGTCACCGGCTTGACGAAGAACTCCTCGACCACGCGCGCGTGCACGGCCGCGGCCCTCACGAACACCTCCCGGCCCGCCTCGGTCGGCTCCACCAGAGCGACCCGGCGGTCTCCGGGGGACGGCACGCGGCGGACCAGTCCGGCGACCTCCATCCGGTCGATCAAGCGGGTCGTACCGCTGCTGGTGAGCGTGAGGTCGTCGGCGAGCTGCCGCTGCGAGACGGCCTCACCGGGCTGCCGGCACAGCCGTATGAACACTTCCAGCATCGTGTGACTGATCCCGCACTCCCGCCGCACCTCGCCGTCGATGCGCTGTTCCAGGCGGGTCGCGGACCTGATCAGCAGGCCGAAGTCACGCACGAGTCCGCTGTTCGCGGCGCGGGCCGCGGCAGCCTCGTGGCCGCGGGGGGTCCTGTCGTTCACCTGCCTCACTCTACTGCCAGATCACCTACTGCCGTCTCAATCACTGAGCATTCAATTGCTGATCAGTCAACTATCTCCTATGGTGTGCGGCACCACCCGCGAGAGAGGGAGGGCACAGTGGATCTGCGCCACTGGCTCGGCCGAGCCACCGACGCCATACAGGACTGGGCCGACACCTTCGGCCCCTACCAGCCCCACGCGTCGCTCGACGTCGACGACGAACGGTTCGGTGCCGCCTTCGAGGAGCTGACCGGCAGACTCAAGGACAACTACCCCTTCTTCCATCCGCGTTACGCGGGCCAGATGCTCAAGCCACCGCACCCCGCCGCCGTGGTCGGCCACCTCACCGCCATGCTGATCAACCCCAACAACCACGCCCTGGACGGCGGTCCCGCCACCGCGGCGATGGAGCGTGAGGCCGTCGCCCGGCTCGCCGCGATGTTCGGCTACGACACCCATCTCGGGCACCTCACCACCAGCGGCACGATCGCCAACCTCGAAGCCCTCTTCGTCGCCCGGGAACTCCAACCGGGCCGGGGCATCGCCTACAGCGCGGACGCCCACTACACCCACGGCCGCATGTGCCACGTCCTGGGCATGCGGGGCCGGCCCGTACGCACCGACAGCCGGGGCCGGATGGACCCCGAGGCGCTGGAGGACATACTGCGCACCGGCGAGATCGGCACGGTCGTCCTCACCACCGGCACCACCGGCCTCGGCGCCGTAGACCCCGTCCACGAGATCCTGCCCCTCGCCGAGCGGCACGGCGTCCGCGTCCACATCGACGCGGCCTACGGCGGCTTCTTCACCCTCCTCGCGGGCGCCGACGGTCCCGAGGGGCTGCCGCCCGAGCCCTGGCGGGCGATCGCACGCTGCGACTCGGTCGTGGTCGACCCGCACAAGCACGGGCTCCAGCCCTACGGCTGCGGGGCCGTCCTCTTCCGCGACCCCGCGGTCGGCCGCTTCTACCTCCACGACTCGCCGTACACCTACTTCACGTCCAGCGAGCTCCACCTCGGCGAGATCAGCCTGGAGTGCTCGCGCGCGGGGGCCGCCGCCGCGGCTCTCTGGCTCACTTTCCGGCTGCTGCCGCCCACACCGGAGGGGCTCGGCCAGGTCCTGGCGGCCGGCCGCAGGGCCGCGCTGAACTGGGCCGAACTCATCGCCGCATCCGCGCACTTGGAGCTCTACCAACCCCCCGAGCTGGACATCGTCAGCTACTTCCCCCTCGTCGAGCCGGCCACCCTGTCCGGCATCGACGCCGCGTCCGCCCGCATCCTCTCGGACGGCATGACCGGTCCGGACCCGGTCTTCCTGAGCACCTTCAGGGCCGGCCGCGAGGCGTTCGCCCTACGCCACCCCAAGGTCGCCGCGGATGCCGACGCCACGCGGATCCTGCGGAGCGTTCTGATGAAGCCGGAGTCCGAGGACGCCGTCGAGCAGCTGCACGCGCGCGTGGAGCAGCTCTCCCTGTCTTGAGGTCCGCGAGGGCGCGGTCGCCGCGTGGCATTCGGCGGGTGGCGTTCGGCGGGTGGCGTTCGGCGGGTGGCGTTCGGCGGGTGGTCGGCCCGGGCTTGTCCGAGCGAGGGAGAGCGGTGGTCACGCGATGAAAGCGGTGCGGTTCCACGAGTACGGCGGGATCGATGTGCTGCGGGTGGAGGAGGTGGACTGGCCTGCACCCGGTCCGGGGCAGATGCTCGTCGAGGTCCGCGCGGCCGGGATCCAGTCGGGCGAGGTGATGATCCGCGAGGGCGCGCGGCACGGGCGGTGGCCGGCCACGTTCCCCTCCGGGCAGGGCAGCGATCTGGCCGGTGCCGTGGCGGAGGTCGGTCCGCGGGTGCGCGGCTTCGCGGTGGCGACGAGGTGCTGGGCTTCACCCATGGCAGGGCGAGCCACGCGGAGTTCGTCGTGGCCGGCACGACCGGGCACGCCTGCGTGTTCGCGGTGGACCCCGGGCCGGCGGACACGGTCGTGGTGTCCGGTGCGGCGGGCGGTGTCGGGTCTCTTGCCGTGCAGCTCGCGCGGCGCCACGGCGATCGGGCTGGCGAGCGAGGCAGACCATGCCTGGCTGAAGGGGCGCGGTGTCGTCCTGGTCGCATACGGGGAGGGCGTGGCCGAGCGGATCCGGGAGGCTTGCGGCGGGAAGGTCGACACGTTCGGCGACGGCGGGGCGCGGACCTACCGTGAGGGTGCGGCGGCGTGCGCGGTCGTGGTCGGCGAGCCGGAGCGGGGGCACACCCACGGCAAGATCGTGCTTCGTCCGTGGGGCCCGGCCGGCTGAGGCGGCCATCGGGCGGGGGGTGTGCCGTCGTCGCCGCGGCGTACAGAACGCCGCGGCGACGCGGGAGTCGCCGGTCCTCGAAGCCGAGGGCCGGCTTCCGTACTAGGCGGGGGTGATGTTCTCCGCCTGCGGGCCCTTCTGGCCCTGGGTGATGTCGAAGGTCACCGCCTGGCCTTCCTGGAGCTCACGGAAGCCGGAGGCGTTGATGTTGGAGTAGTGGGCGAAGACGTCCGGTCCGCCGCCGTCCTGGGCGATGAAGCCGAAGCCCTTCTCCGCGTTGAACCACTTGACGGTTCCGCTGGCCATGCTGGTACCTCTCAGTAGACGTCAGAACCGCACCGCGCGGTCCTGGAGGTGATCGCCCTGGTCCGGCACTGCACAGCAAAGCGCCCGCGCCTAAGCGCGGGCAGGTACTGCGAACCACGACAGCTGGAAGTGACGCTACACGGCGAAAAGGACGATCACCAGAGAGCAACAACCGCGAACCGCACCAGTCCGACGAGAAGGCCCGCCCAAACCCCGACCGACCCGCCCCAACCGCCTGAACAGGCCGAAGGGCGCCGATCGTCGCCGGATCTGGATCCGGATCCGGTTCCGCCGACATACAGGAGAGACGCTCCCGGCACGTGCCCGCAACGCGTCGCCGACGCTACGGCGTGCCACCGCGCTTCCGGTCACCGCCGACGAGCTGCCCCGCCATCATGACGACGAGGC
The DNA here is from genome assembly GCF_013044505.1 of Streptomyces sp. S3(2020). GTDB lineage: Bacteria > Actinomycetota > Actinomycetes > Streptomycetales > Streptomycetaceae > Streptomyces. Next base: position 23,391 of record NZ_JABERD010000125.1, read on the forward strand.
CGGCCACGAGAATCGCGCTGCCGACCAGCGTTCCCAGCGGTCGAGCGCCGGAATCGCCGATCACCAACCCGAAGACCAGCTGACAGCCCAGCGCGAAGGCCACCACCAGCTGACCCCAGCCGTAGATCCGCGGGGCACGAACGCGGTGCCGGTTCATGGGCAGTACCCAGCCACGGGCGACCGCCGCGACACCCGAGGCGGCGACGAGCAGAGCCAGCAGAGCGAAGGGCACGGCGACGTACAACTTCACGGCTTCTCTCCTGTATGCCGGGTCCGCGCCGACACTTGTATGCCGGGTCCGCGTCGACACCTGTGCGCCGGGTCCGTGCCCGACAGCAGCGCGATCATGGCACTCGGCGCATCGCACGTCCATGTCGTGCTCGACCTGGCCGAGGACCTGGAGGCGGCGACCGCGGTTGCTGATCCGCCCGGATCGGCACCTGCGCAAGTTCCCCGCACGCCGGCCCGGAGGTCGCACCCGCCGTCCACAAGTTCAGATGCCCGGCCCGAACATCGCGAAGTCCGGAGCGCCGTTGCGCTCGCACGGCGACCTTGAGCTGATCGAGAGCCGGATGCTCGACGGCCGCGTCCAAGAGCCCATGCACCGGCCCGCCCTGCATGCCTGAGTCCGCCCGGGCCCTCGACCCGTCGGGCAGCCGGACCATCGCGGGACGAGGGGGCCGGCCTCCGGGATCTGTTGCATCGTCAACGGCCCATACACGGCAGGTGCGTTGACCGCAATTCAACCCGGAGGGGTGGCCTCCGGGAGTGCGGTTGACGGTGATAGCATTCCGCCGTCTGCGACCTTGATCCACTTTTGCTCAGGCCTAAACCCTGAACGCGGTGAGTTCGCCCACATCAGCCGTGCAGTCCCCCTGGACGGGTTGCGGATCCTTGCGAGCTGTATTTGTCGACGCCTGCATGCCACGCACCGGGAAAGGTTTCCATGACTCAAGACGTGCTTCTTTGGTGCCTGGTCGCGATAGCGGTGATAGCCGTAGCCGCCGTCGTGGCGCTCGTGCTCCGAAGCAGAGGCCTGACAAGGAGGAAGAGGGAGTCCGAGACCGCGCTGGAGGCGCGGCTCCAGTTCAGCCAGGACGAACTGGGCCGCACACAGAGCGAGTTGTCCAGGGTCCGCAACGACCAGGACGCTGTCATCCGGGAGGCGGAGCAGGCCGCCGAGGAGAACACCAAGGCGGTCCTCAAGGGCGCCGCCCGCTTCCTTCAGAGCCTCGCGGCCGAGCAGACCACGCTGCTGGACGGGGTCCAGCGCGAGTACGGCGGCCACGCGGTCCTGGCCGATCTGATGGACATCACCCACGCCAATGCCCAGATGGCCCGCAAGGCCCAGGGCATCGCGGTCATGTGCGGTGCGCCGCTGGGCCGCCGCAACCAGCCGGCCAGCGTCTACGACGTCGTCCGCAGCGCCCAGAGCCAGATCCGTAACTTCCAGCGGGTCGAGATCATGCAGCCCAGCGGCATCGCACTGAAGGCCTCCGCCGTCGCGCCGGTCGCCCTGGCCGTCGCCGAACTGCTCGACAACGCCGCCAGCTTCTCCCAGGCGGACGCACCGATCGAGGTGACGTTCCGTCAGGCCCAGAAGAACCTGTGCATCATCATCGACGACGCCGGCGTCGGCATGGGCGACGAGGAACGGCAGCGGTCCAGCGCGCTGCTGTCCGGTGACGACGTCCCCCGGCTCTCCCAGCTGGGCACCCAGCCGAAGTTCGGCTTCCCTGTCATCGGTCTGATCGCCCGCCAGCACGGCTTCAAGGTGGACGTCACCGGCGTCTCCCGATACGGCGGTGTGCGCGCCGTCGTCCTGCTGCCCGAGGAGCTGTGGACCATGGAGGAAGCCCTGCCGCCGGCCACCGAGGCGCCCGTGAGCAACATCCGGCCCGTGTCGGTGGAGACCTCCCGCACCGCGGGCGGCCTGCCGAAGCGCGGTGCCCGTATGTCGCCCAACGGCAACTCCGGCAACGGGGAGACACCGGCCAGGCGAACCGTCCGCCGTGGCGCCGGCAGCCTGGCCGCTCTGCAGCGCGGTACGCAGACCGCGCGTGACGTGGCCTCTCTGGACACCCCGACGCCCGGAGGGTCTGACAACGCATGAGTACGACAGACCTGTCGTGGATGGTCCAGGACATCGTCGACAACGTGCCCAGAGCGCGGCACGCCGTGGTGCTGTCCGCGGACGGCATTCCGCGCGGGGCCACGGACGGCCTGACCGGCCAGGACGTACGCACCATCTCCGCGGCCATGGCCGGGATGCAGTCGCTCAGCCGGGCCACCGCCCACTTCGCCGGGACCTCTCAGGACCGGGCGTGGATCCAGACCGTGATCGAGTTCCAGCACGGTTGGGTGTTCCTGATCGGGGCCGGGCAGGGTGCCTATCTGGCTGCCGCCGCCGAGCCCGACGTGGACATGGAGCAGCTCAGCTTCCGTATGAACCGGCTGGTCGCCCGGCTGGGCAACAACCTCACCGCCCCGCCGCGGGTGAGCACCGGTGACGCGGAGCAGTCCGGGGAGAACGCCGAGGCACTGCGCGAGGAGGCGGACAGGTCGGTCACCGTTCTCGGCGAGCTCGACAAGGCCGTGGCCTCGGTACCGGGCGCAGTGCACGCGCTGCTGCTCGGTGCGAACGGGCTGCCGCGCGGGGCGAGCACGGGGATCGGCAGGGACCTCGCGGACACCATCTCGGCGGCCATGACGGGCATCCACGCCTACAGCCGGGCCACCGCGCCGTTCGCGGGCGGGGCGCAGGACGACGAGTGGAGTCAGACGGTCATCGAGTTCCAGCACGGCTGGATCTTCCTGATCGCGGCCGGCGACGGCGACTTCCTGGCGGCGGCGGCCGAGCACGACTGCGACATCGAGGACTTCACCGCACATCTGAGTGACGCGATGCCCGCGCTCATCTCGCGGACGGTCGCGCAGGGAGAGAGGGCCAGCGATGCATGACGACCCGTCCGGCGAGATCGAGTTGACGGCCCCGTTAGTCCCCCTCTTCATCGTTGCGGGGGGACGCGCACTGCCCCGGGACAGCGAGTACGAGCACACCACGATGATCACGGCCCAGGAAGGTGCCTCGGCCGCGACCCGCACCCTGGCCCCGGAATCCCGGACGGTCATGGACCTGATCGCGGACGGCTACCTCTCGGTCGCCGAGGTCGCCGCCCACACACGGCTGCCCCTGGGCATCGTGCGCATCCTGCTGGCCCAGATGGCCGAGGACGGCCTCATTCATGTGCGTAATCCGGTGCCGCATGCCGAACGCCATGACCCCGTCCTGCTCACCGCCGTGCTCGACGGCCTGATGCGAATTCGAACCGGAGCGTAACCGCCTTGTATCTGGATCCCGACGTCTCCCGCTCCGTGAAAGTCCTGGTCGTGGGCCACTTCGCGGTCGGGAAGACCACATACATCGGAAGCGTCTCCGAGATCGAGCCGCTGCAGACCGAAGAGGAGATAACCGAGGCCAGTGAGGGCCTCGACGACCTCTCCGAGACCCCGGACAAGACGACCACCACCGTGGCGATGGACTTCGGGCGTCTGACCCTCAGCGAGGACCTTGTCCTCTACATCTTCGGAACCCCCGGGCAGGAACGGTTCAAGCAGATGTGGGAGGGCCTGTCGCGAGGAGCGTTGGGCGCGCTCGTCCTGGTCGACCCCGAACGGCTGGAAGAGACCTTCCCGATCCTGGACCTGGTCGAGGCCTTCGGACTGCCCTACGTCATCGGTGTCAACACCTTCGACGGCAAGAACCACTTCCCCCTGTCCGAAGTGTGCGAGGCACTCAACATCTCCGAGGAGACACCGGTCATCGACTGCGATGTCCGTGACCAGGACTCCTCGATGCAGGCCCTCATCACGCTCGTGAAGCACCTCTTGTCCTCACTCGGCTAGGAGCCCACCATGCAACAGCCCTTCGAGCCGACCGGGATACCGGCCGGTTGCCCCGCACACGGCAACGTCGCGATGTACGGGCCCGACTTCGGCTCGGACCCCGAGCACACCTACGACCAGCTGCGCTCGATGGGCCCCAGCACCCCCGTCGACATCGCGCCGGACGTCGAGGTCGAGCTGGTGACCAGCTACGACGCGAGCTTGTACATCCTCCAGAACCCGACCCTGTTCGTGCGGGACTCGCGCCGCTGGAACGCCCTCAACGAAGGGCGGGTGCCGGCGGACAGCCCGGCCCTGCCCATGATGGGCTACCGTCCCAACGCCCTGTTCAGCGACGGCGCCGCGCACGCCCGGCTGCGGCAGGCGGTCACGGACAGCCTCGCCACCGTCGACCAGGGCCGGCTCGTCCGGCTGACCCAGCAGTCGGCGGACTATCTGATCAGCCGTTTCAGCTCCGAGGCCCTCGGCCAGGCCGAGCTGATGGCCGCCTACGCCCAGCCGCTGCCGCTGCTGGTCTTCGGCGACCTGTTCGGCTGCCCGCCGGAGCTCGGCGACCGTGTCATCGCGGGGATCACCGGGATCTTCCAGGGCACCCCGGGTGCCGACGAGATCCTGGGCGGCGCGCTCGCCGAACTGATCGCCCTCAAGCGCCGGGAGCCCGGTGAGGACCTCACCACCCGGCTGATGGTGCACTCCGCCCGGCTGACCGACGAGGAGGTGCTGCACCAGCTGGTGACCCTGCTCTCCGGCGGCACCGCGCCCCTGTCGGCCTCGATCGGCACGAGCGCCGCGCTGTATCTCAGCGACGACTGGCCCAGCGGCATGCCCGCCGAGGACGCGGTCGTGAAGACCCTGTGGAACTACGCCCCGATCGCCAACTACGCGGCCCACTACCCCACTCAGGAAGTCGAGCTGGGCGGCCGGACCCTGCGGGCCGGCGACCCCGTCCTGATCTCCTTCGCGGCGGCCAACACCGACCCCAAGCTGACCGAGCACCGCGAACAGCTCAGCTCCAAGGCCCATCTCGCCTTCGGTGCCGGCCCGCACGCGTGCCCGGCCAAGGACCCCGCGTTCATGATCGCGGCCACCGCCGTGGAGTCGCTGCTCAACCGGCTGCCCGATGTCGAGATGCGCGTCCCCTTCAAGGAGCTCTCCTGGGTGGCAACGCCCTGGAGCCGCTCGCTGGTCACCGTGCCCATCCGGTACACCCCCCGCACCGTGGCACCCGCGGCCCGTACCCGGCCCGCGACACCGTCCTCCGTGCAGGCGGTGCACTCCACCGCCCCCGTCCCGCAGCCGTCCCCGGGCGGCCGTCCGGCCCACGCCGCACCGCGTCCCAAGGGCGGTCTGTTCAGCCGTTTCCGCGCCTGGGTCAATGGCGAGTGACGTAAGTAACCCTACGAGAACACTGCGTTATTGGATGCTTAAAGCATCCCGCGGGTACGGATGGCGGCTGGCAGAAAGGAGCCGTCATCGTGGGAAGTCTCGCGACTCCGTCCTCGGACCGTCGGGCGACCATTTCCCTGTTCTCCCGTCTTCGGACGGCCGAAGGACAGGCCGACCCGTTCCCCATCTACGCGGAGCTCAGGGCGCGCGGCGAAGTCAGCCACGCGCCCTGGGGCGGGTTGCTCATCAGCAGCTACGCCACCTGTGAGCAGGTGCTCCGCGGCGCCACCTGGCTCGAACCGGACACCGAATGGCGAGAGCAGCAGGGTGCGACTGATCTCCCGGGAGGAGGGGGCGCTCCAGCGGGTGCGCGCACCCTGCTGCTCTCGCCATTCGGTGTCCGGTTCGAGCCAGGT
>NZ_JABERD010000126.1 GCF_013044505.1 Streptomyces sp. S3(2020)
GCTCCACCCCCGCCCGCAGCGCCGCCGCGACCCGGTCCGCGACCGCCGCCCGCTCCGACTCCGAGCGCAGGCCCAGCAGCACCAGGACGCGGCCCTCGACCGGTCGTACCCCCAGCAGCACCGGAACCCCCACCGAGGCCAGCTCCTCCGACACCGCCCGCGCCAGCACCGCCCAGCCGCCGCCGGGGGACAGGGCGTCGCCGAGCCGCATCACCACCGGCAGCAGCGGACTGGTGCCCGGCTTGAAGCCCAGCACGCGCGCCTGCGCGGGCGCGTCCTCGGCGGCGATACGGCCCTCGGCGAGGTCGGTCAGGAAGTCGCCCCGGCCCCGCGCGGCCAACTCCTCCTCCTGCCGCGCCTGCATCAGCACCACGGCGAGGATGCCCGCGGCCCGCTCGGCCGCCATCCGGTGCACCGGGACGAGGGGAGCCCGCACGGGAAGCAGGACCAGCCGGGCCCGCACCGAACCCGTTCCGGGACCGCCCCCGGGCACGTCCACCAGCACGGAGCCGGCCGGCGGGGCGTCCTTGTGCTGGCCCCGCAGCCCCTCCCACACCTGGAGCGGGTCCGCGCCCTCGGGGCCCGACCCGGCGGCGTACAGCAGCTGGCCGTCGGTCGTCTCCAGGAAGACCGGGTTGTCGCTGAAGTCGGCCAGGATGCCCAGCACCTGGGGCACCCCGCCGCCGCCCAACAGGGCCTCGGTACAGCGGCGGTGCACCTCCTCGGCCCGCTGGAGCAGGGCGTAGTGGCCGTTGACGATCTCGGTGTGGATCTCCTCTGTCACCGTCACGAACGGCACCTCGCGGTGCAGTTGGACCAGTGGCAGCCCGGCCGAGCGGGCCGTGTCGACCAGGGCCGCCGGGAGGCGGGTGAATCGCGGGCCGAGTTCGACGACCAGGGCCGCGATACCGCGCTCGGCCAGGGTGTGCACGAACGCCCGCTGTTCGGCCGGACGGGTACCGAGCCCGTAGCCCGTGGTCAGCAGCAGTTCGCCACCCTTCAGCAGGGAGGCGATGTTGGGCACCTCGCCCGCGTGCACCCAGCGCACCGGCCGCTGGAGCCGGTCGGCGCCCGCGAGGATCTCGGGGAGGCCGCTGCGCAGGCCGGGCAGCTCCAGCGCCCGCTGAACGGTGATCCCGGCGCCCTGGCTGTCGAATCTGCTGTCCATGAGCCGGACGCTACCCGCGCGTGACCATCCACGACATCTCCGAGCGGTTACGGGGACGACCACCGGGTACGCGCGCGTGCATGGACCTCAGCGTGGTGGCCGTGGCACGGGAGGACGACAGCCCGGTCGAGGAGCCGGTGCGGGTGGCGGTGGCCGCCGACCGGCTCGGGTACCGGGAGGTGTGGGCGGGGGAAGGGCCGACATGGGACTCCTTCGTCCTGGCCGCGGCCATCGGCGGCGCCACCGGGCGGGTCGCCGTGACGGCGGGGCCGGTGCCGGTGAACGTGCGCGACCCGTACACCATCGCCCGGGGCGCCGCCTCGGTCGCGGCGCTCACCGGTCGCCCGGTCGGAGTGGCGCTCGGGACGTCCAGCGGGCGGGTGGTGGAGGGGGTGCACGGGCGGCCCAGGGTGCGGCCCGCGGCGGTGCTGGAGGAGACCGCCGCAGCCGTACGACGTCATCTGCACGCCGTGCCCGGCGCACGGGTCGGTGCCTTCCGCCGCCGCCTGCCGCCACCCGGCGGCCTCCTCACCGTGGCCGCGTTCGGCCCCCGCGCCATCGCCACGGCCGCCGCGCACGCCGACCGCATGCTGCTGGACACCGTCTCCCCGGAGCAGGTGCGGGTGCTGCGCGGCGCCCTGGACAGGGCGGCCGAGAAGGCGGGCCGTACGCCGCCCACGGTGGCCGCCTGGCTGCCGGCGGCCGTCGATCCGGCGCCGGAGTCGCTCGCGCAGGTGCTGGGCGGCATCGCCGGATATCTGACCGTGCCGGGCTACCGCGACGTCTTCGCCGACGCCGGGTTCGGCGACGCGGTGGCGCTGGCCGCGTCCGGCGCCGACCGGGACGCCCTGGTGCGGGCCCTGCCACCGGAGGCGGCCGCGACGGTCGGTCTCGTCGGGGACCTGGAGGCCGTACGCGCGCGGATCGAGGCCTACGCCGAGGCAGGGCTCGACGAGATCGCCCTGGTGCCGGCGACGGCGGGGGACCCGGCGGGCGAGCAGACGCTCACGGCGCTCAGGCCGGTCTGATGTTGTGGTTGAAGCGGAAGACGTTGTCGGGGTCGAACTCCCGCTTCACCTGCGCCAGCCGTCGCGCGTTCTCGGGACCGAGGCCCGCCACGACCCGCTCGCTGCCCTCGTCGCCGATGAAGTTGAGGTAGACCGCGCCGGTGCTCCACGGCTGGGTGTCGGTGCGCACGTCCCGTACCCACTGGACGGCCCGCTCGTCCTCGGCGGGGTCCTCCCACATCGCGAACGGGTGCACGGCCCACAGCGCGTCCCGGTAGGGCACCGGGTACTCGTGCGGACCGGCGGCTATCGCTCCACCCAGCGGGAACAGCACATGGATGCTGCCGGTCGGCACGGGCATGGACCCGGCCCGGGCGCAGAAGACGTCCAGGAGGTCGTCGGGGGCGCCGGTCAGGTACTCCGCCGACCAGTAGTTCCGCATCCCCGGCGGATCGTCGAGCATGCACTGGACGTCGGCGTACGGCATCGCCCCGATGATCTCCGCCTCGTGCGGCAGTGCGAGCAGCGGCTCGGCCAGCTTGCGCATGTCGGCCTCGGGGCCGGCGTACGTCAGCAGCGCGCCGCACAGCAGGGTGCCCTGAAGGTGCGGCGGGCAGAACTCCTCGGGCGGGCCGGTGAGGTAGAGCACGCCGCCGCTCGCCTCGTCCGGGCCCACGGCGATCAGGTCGCGGTAGGTGCGGGTGACCTCGGGGCCGTGCTCGGGGAGGAACAGCAGCAGGGCGATGGAGAACTCGGGCAGTTCGTGCAGCTTCAGGGTGAGCGCGGTGGCGATGCCGAAGTTGCCTCCGCCGCCGTGCAGGGCCCAGAACAGTTCCGGGTTGTCGTCGGCGCTCGCATGGACCTTCGAGCCGTCCGCGGTGACCAGTTCGACGCCGAGCAGATTGTCGACGGCGAGTCCGCACCAGCGGTCCAGCCAGCCCGAGCCGCCGCCCAGGACGAAGCCGCCGACCCCGGTGGTCGAGGCCCGCCCACCCGTGGTGGCGAGGCCGTGCGGCTCGCAGGCCCGGTCCAGGTCGCTCATCGTGGCGCCGCCCGCGACCCGTACCGCCTCGGCAGCGGGGTCGACGCCGACGGCACGCATGTGCCGCAGGTCGACGACCAGCCCCCCGTCGTTGAGCGCGCTGCCCGCCACACTGTGTCCGCCGCCGCGCACCGCGATCGGCAGATCGAGATCACGGCCGAAGCGCACGGCCCGTACGACATCGGTCTCGTCCACGCACTGGGCGATCACCGCCGGGCGGCGGTCGATCATGGCGTTGAAGACCACCCGGGCCTCGTCGTAGCCCGGATCGTCCGGGGCGAACACGTCGCCGACCAGATCCTCGCGGAGCGCGGCGAGGGCCGCGCCCGCCTTCGACGGGGATGCCATGAGGCGCCCCCTTTCTCACAGGGGCTATGGCTTCCCAGCCTAGGCGGGCTCGGCTCGCACAGCGCGCTCAGCCGCCGTAGGCGCCCGACGCCGTCAGCCGCAGCGCGGTGTCGATGAGCGGAACGTGGCTGAAGGCCTGCGGGAAGTTGCCGACCTGGCGTTGCAGCACCGGGTCCCACTCCTCCGCGAGCAGCCCGAGGTCGTTGCGCAGGGCCAGCAGCTTCTCGAAGAGCTTGCGGGCCTCGTCCACGCGGCCGATCATCGCGAGGTCGTCCGCCATCCAGAACGAGCAGGCCAGGAAGGCCCCTTCGTCGCCCGGCAGACCGTCGACGCCCTCGCTCTCACCCTCGGTCGGGTAGCGCAGGATGAAGCCGTCGGGCGTGGACAGCTCACGCTGGATCGCCTCGATGGTGCCGATCACGCGCTTGTCGTCCGGCGGCAGGAAGCCCATCTGCGGGATCAGCAGCAGGGAGGCGTCCAGCTCCTTCGAGCCGTACGACTGCGTGAACGTGTTGCGCTCCTTGTCGTAGCCCTTCTCGCACACGTCCCGGTGGATGTCGTCGCGCAGGTCGCGCCAGCGCTCCAGCGGGCCGTCCGCGTCGCCGGACTCGATGAGCTTGATCGTGCGGTCGACGGCGACCCAGGCCATCACCTTGGAGTGCACGAAGTGCCGGCGCGGGCCGCGCACCTCCCAGATGCCCTCGTCCGGCTCGTCCCAGTGGTCCTCCAGGTAGCGGATGAGCTTGAGCTGGAGCAGGGACGCGTAGTCGTTGCGGGCCAGGCCCGTCATATGGGCCAGGTGCAGGGCCTCGGTGACCTCGCCGTACACGTCCAGCTGGAGCTGGTGGGCCGCGCCGTTGCCGACCCGGACCGGGGCGGAGTTCTCGTAGCCGGGCAGCCAGTCCAGCTCGGCCTCGCCCAACTCCCGCTCGCCCGCGATGCCGTACATGATCTGAAGGTTCTCGGGGTCGCCCGCGACCGCGCGCAGCAGCCACTCGCGCCAGGCGCGGGCCTCCTCGCGGTAGCCGGTGCGCAGCAGCGAGGACAGCGTGATCGCGGCGTCGCGCAGCCAGGTGTAGCGGTAGTCCCAGTTGCGGACACCGCCGATGTCCTCCGGGAGGGAGGTCGTCGGGGCGGCGACGATCCCGCCCGTCGGCGCGTACGTGAGGGCCTTCAGCGTGATCAGGGAGCGGACGACGGCCTCGCGGTAGGGGCCGTGGTACGTACAGTGCTCGACCCAGTCCCGCCAGAACTCCTCGGTCGCCGCCAGCGACTGCTCCGGCTCCGGCAGCGGCGGCGGCTCCTTGTGCGAGGGCTGCCACGAGATGGTGAACGCGATCCGGTCACCGGGGGCGACCGTGAAGTCGGAGTACGTGGTCAGCGACTTGCCGTAGGTCTCGCACTCGGTGTCGTACCAGACCGAGTCCGGGCCCGCGACGGCCACCGTACGGCCGTCGTGCTTGTGCACCCACGGCACGACCCGGCCGTAGGAGAAACGCATCCGCAGCGCGGACCGCATCGGGACGCGGCCCGAGACGCCCTCCACGATGCGGATCAGCTGCGGGGCGCCGTCACGAGGGGGCATGAAGTCGGTGATCCGGACCGTGCCGCGCGGGGTGTCCCACTCGGACTCCAGGATCAGCGAGTCGCCGCGGTAGGTGCGCCGGGCCGCCCGGGGCGGCTCCGCGTCGGCCGCGTGCGCGGGGCCCAGTCTCCAGAAGCCGTGTTCCTCGGTGCCCAGCAGACCGGCGAAGATGGCGTGGGAGTCGAAGCGCGGCAGGCACAGCCAGTCCACGGTGCCGTCCCGGCAGACCAAAGCCGCGGTCTGCATGTCTCCGATGAGTGCGTAGTCTTCGATGCGCCCGGCCACGTGCAACTCCAGTCGAACGGCCACGTCACCCCCCGAGGGAAAAAGGGGGCTGTCGCTCTTGCGGTCAAGGGGTCGTTGTAATGCGTCGTTGAGCGGTGAAGCAAAGCAGCCGATCGGCTGCGAGGCAAAACGAAAATTTCCGCTCAACGAACTGACGAACTCACGGTGTTCCGGTGCTTACGGGCGGGGGGTGGTCCCGTGTTGCCGGCCGGGCTCGCCAGCGAATGTCCGAGCAGGATACGACGCACGTAGATGATCTGTGTGCCGCTCCGGGCAACGCGGATGGGCCGATCGGGTGAGCAACGGGTGAGGAACACGAGACGGGTACGCCTGTGTGTCGACGCGTGTGCGGAGCGTGGCCGGAAGCCATCTCGTCGAGGCGCTGATACCCTGGTAGCCCGTGGACCGGTGGTGGATAAAACCCCCGACCGCAGCGACGGCGACTCCGGAGATCTCCGGTTGCAGCGCCGCCCCGCACCCCAGATCGCGACCACGGGAGCCCCGTCTTGGCCATGCCGCCGAAATCTACGACGACCAAGCACATCTTCGTCACCGGGGGTGTCGCCTCCTCTCTCGGCAAGGGCCTGACGGCCTCCAGCCTCGGCATGCTGCTCAAGGCGCGCGGCCTGCGCGTCGTGATGCAGAAGCTCGACCCGTACCTCAATGTCGACCCGGGCACGATGAACCCCTTCCAGCACGGTGAGGTGTTCGTCACCAACGACGGCGCCGAAACCGACCTGGACATCGGACACTACGAGCGTTTCCTGGACCGTGACTTGGACGGCAGCGCCAATGTCACTACAGGCCAGGTGTACTCGACGGTGATCGCCAAGGAGCGGCGCGGCGAGTACCTGGGCGACACCGTGCAGGTCATCCCGCACATCACCAACGAGATCAAGCACCGCATCCGCCGTATGGCGACCGACGAGGTCGACGTGGTCATCACGGAGGTCGGCGGCACGGTCGGCGACATCGAGTCCCTGCCGTTCCTGGAGACGGTCCGTCAGGTCCGCCACGAGGTCGGCCGTGACAACGTCTTCGTCGTCCACATTTCCCTCCTGCCGTACATCGGCCCGTCGGGGGAGCTGAAGACGAAGCCGACCCAGCACTCGGTTGCGGCGCTGCGGAACATCGGTATCCAGCCGGACGCGATCGTGCTGCGCTGCGACCGCGAGGTCCCGACCGCGATCAAGCGCAAGATCTCGCTGATGTGCGACGTCGACGAGTCCGCCGTGGTCGCCTGCCCCGACGCGAAGTCGATCTACGACATCCCCAAGACCGTGCACGGCGAGGGCCTGGACGCCTACGTCGTCCGCAAGCTGGACCTGCCCTTCCGCGACGTGGACTGGACGACCTGGGACGACCTGCTCGACCGCGTCCACAACCCCGACCACGAGATCACCCTCGCCCTGGTCGGCAAGTACATCGACCTGCCCGACGCCTACCTCTCGGTCACCGAGGCGCTGCGCGCGGGCGGCTTCGCCAACAAGGCCCGCGTCAAGATCAAGTGGGTCACCTCCGACGACTGCAAGACCCCGGCCGGCGCCGCGGCGCAGCTCGGTGACGTCGACGGCATCTGCATCCCGGGCGGCTTCGGCGACCGCGGGGTGCTCGGCAAGGTCGGCGCGATCAAGTTCGCCCGCGAGAACCGGATCCCGCTGCTCGGTCTCTGCCTGGGCCTGCAGTGCATCGTGATCGAGGCCGCGCGCAACCTCGCCGACATCCCGGACGCCAACTCCACCGAGTTCGACTCGGCGACCTCGCACCCGGTCATCTCCACCATGGCCGAGCAGCTCGACATCGTCGCCGGTGAGGGCGACATGGGCGGCACCATGCGGCTGGGCATGTACCCGGCCAAGCTGGCCGAGGGCTCGATCGTGCGCGAGGTGTACGAGGACAAGGAGTACGTCGAGGAGCGGCACCGGCACCGCTACGAGGTGAACAACGCCTACCGCGCGGAGCTGGAGAAGAAGGCGGGCATCCTGTTCTCCGGCACCTCCCCGGACGGCAAGCTCGTCGAGTACGTCGAGTACCCGCGCGACGTCCACCCCTACCTGGTCGCCACACAGGCACACCCCGAGCTGCGCTCGCGTCCGACGCGGCCGCACGCGCTGTTCGCCGGGCTCGTGAAGGCGTCTGTCGAGCGCCAGCGGGCTGCGGGCGCGCGGGAGAATTCCAAGTAACACACCAGTTGTACGGTGGCCGGGGTGCATACCTTCAAAAGGTGGGCACCCCGGTTTCTTTTTTTGCGTGTGGGAGGACGGACGGCATGACGATCAAGGACACCCCCGAGGAGTGGGAGATCCGGGCGACGGATACCCCCTTCGTGGGCAACAAGACCTCCGTCCGCACCGACGACGTGGTCATGCCCGACGGCACGGTCGTCCGCCGCGACTACCAGGTCCACCCCGGTTCGGTCGGTGTCCTCGCCCTCGACGACGAGGGCCGGGTCCTGCTCATCCGGCAGTACCGCCACCCCGTGCGCCAGAAGTTGTGGGAGATCCCGGCCGGTCTGCTCGACGTGCCCGGCGAGAACCCGCTGCACGCCGCGCAGCGCGAGCTGTACGAGGAGGCGCACGTCAAGGCCGAGGACTGGCGGGTGCTGACCGACGTCTACACCACGGCGGGCGGCTGCGACGAGGCCGTACGGATCTTCCTCGCCCGCGATCTGTCGGAGGCCGAGGGCGAGCGCTTCGAGGTCGAGCACGAGGAGATCGACCTGGAGTACGCGCGCGTGCCCGTCGACGAGCTCGTACGGGGTGTGCTCGCCGGCGAACTGCACAACAACTGCCTGGTCGTGGGCGTGCTTTCGCTGGTCGCGGCACAGGCCTCCGGCGGTTTGGAGAGGCTGCGGCCGGCGGACGCGGATTGGCCGGCTCGGCCCTTTGACGCGTAGCGCCAGATCGTTTCGGCTGCGGGTCCGCTGTGGCTGGTCGCGCAGTTCCCCGCGCCCCTGGCGGCGCTGCCGAGCCGTCAGTCCTATGATCCGTTGATCCGATCGAGGGAGTCTCGACCCGTCCCCGCCGCGCTCGTCCCGGAACGTTGCAGAGCGTGAACTAGGCTCTGAAACTGCCCGAACCGGAGTCCCGGCGGGCTTGCGCGTGCGGTGGGACGGGAGTGTGGCCCGTGACGGACCAGGCGGTGGACACAGGCGGCGTTCAGCTGTCGGTCGAGGGTCATTTCCTGGGCCGTACACGGGAGTTGAAGGAGCTGCTCGCCGACATCGAGCGAGCGGGCCTGGACACCCTCGCCGGGAAGAAGGCCCCCCGCGCGCGCGTGCTGCTCATCGCGGGCAGACCCGGTTCCGGCCGCACCGCCCTCGCCGAGGAGCTCGTACGGCAGGTTGCGGAGCGTTACGGCGACGCGGTGCTGCGCGCCCGCCTCAGCGAACCCGACGGCACCCCCGTCCCCGTCGAGCACACCGCCCGCGAACTGCTCACGACCCTGGACCTCCCGACCCCGGCCGGCGCCTGTGAGGACGATCTGACGGCAGCCCTGCGCGATGCCCTCGCCGACCGGCGCGCACTGCTCCTGCTGGACGACGCGGTGAGCGCGGACCAGGTCGACGCCCTGCTGCCGGAGACCCCGGAGTGCCTGGTCGTGGCCGTTTCCGGCGGCCCGCTCACCGGTATCTCCGACGTCCGGCCCTGCACGCTGGGCGGCCTCGACACCAAGTCCGCCCTGGAGCTGCTGAGCCGCTTCACCGGCTCGGTCCGCATCACCGTCGACCCGCGGGCCGCGGAGGGCCTCGTCGAGGAGTGCCAGGCCCAGCCCGCCGCCCTGATGCTGGCCGGCGGCTGGCTCGCCGCCCGTCCCAAGGTCGCGGTCGCCGATCTCGCCAAGCAGCTGCGCACGGAGGGTGACGAGGGAACCCCGCTCAGCCGCGTCTTCCGGCTCGCGTACTCCGGCCTGCCCAGCCCCGCCGCCCGGATACTGCGACTGCTCGCCCTCGCCCCGGCCGGCCTGGTCGACCCGCACACCGCCTCCGCCCTCGCCGGCTGCTCGGTGGGCGGCGCCCGCACCACCCTGGACGACTTCGTCGGCCTCGGTCTGCTGCACGCCGTGGAGTCGCCGCTGCCGCAGTACGTGGTGCCGGGCTGTCTGCAACCCCTGCTCAAGGCGCTCACCGAGACCCAGGACCGCCCCGGCGAACTCCAGCTGGCCCGCGCCCGGATGCTGGAGCGGACGGTACGGCTGTTGCAGTCGTCCCGCGCGATCACCGAGACCGACAACCCCGAGGCCCGCGAGAAGCTCCAGGGCATGCCCCGCTCCCTGCGCTTCCCCAGCCCCCGGGCCGCCGAGGACTGGCTGCGCATCCGCAGGTCCGCCCTGCTGGCCTCGGCGCGTGTGGCCGTCGCCGACGGGGAGCTCGACACCCTCGCCCGCCGGCTGATGTCCCAGCTGGTCAGGGCGATGGTCGCGCACTTCGGGACCCAGGCCGCCGCGCCCGACCTGTACGGCCTGCACCGGCTCGTCCTGGATGTGGCCGAGCGCCGGGAGCTGCCCCGGGAGAAGGCGGCGGCGCTGCTGAACCTCGGCGACCTGGACGCGCAGACCGGCCGTACGCAGGAGGCGCTGACCCGGTACCGGGCCGCGCTGGACGCCGGGCGCGAGGCGAATGACCCGTATGCGACCGGTCGCGCGATGGAATCCGTAGGCGGTGCGCATCTGGAGCTCGCGGACTACGACCGGGCCGCCGACTGGTTCGGTCGCGCCCTCGCCCAGCGGCTGGCCCGGGACGAGCGTGCGGACGCCGCGCGGCTGTACGGCCGTATCGCCGCGGCGCACACCTACGCGGGCCGCTACGGCGAGGCGCTGCGCGGGTGGCGGGCCGCGGTCGCCGGGCACCGCAAGAACGGCGATGTGGCCGCCCACGCACGGGCGTTGAGCGAACTCGCACGCGTCCAGGAGTACGCGGGGCGGCCCGAGGAGTCGCTGCACACCTGCCAGGAGGCCGTCGAGTGGGCGCGGCGCGCCGAGGACCTACGGCTCCAGGCGGCGCTCCAGCTGAGGCTCGCCGACACCCTGGAACACCTGGGCGATCCGGCCGCCGCGGCGCTGCACCGAGGGGCCGCCGAGCGGCTGCTGGGGGAGGAGCTTTCGGAGGCGGAACCGGAACCGGAACAGCCTGATCCTGCGAAACAAGACCCTGACGCCTGCGAAATCCGTAGTACACCCGCTGAAGATTGATGCAATGAAAGGCTAGACAGCGGGAACACCTTCATTAGACTGGCTCTGCCGCACCTTCTCCTGCGGTGCATCCTGGTGTGCTCATGCATGCCCGGGTATGTGTTGTCTTGCCCCCTGTATCGCCCCATACCCTCTGAGCCAAGGACCGTGATCGACGTGAAGGTCGGCATCCCCCGCGAGGTCAAGAACAACGAGTTCCGGGTGGCCATCACCCCCGCCGGCGTGCATGAGCTGGTGCGTCACGGCCATCAGGTCCTCGTCGAGCAGAACGCCGGTCTCGGCTCGTCGATCCCGGACGAGGAGTACGTCGCCGCGGGCGCGAAGATCCTCGCCACCGCCGACGAGGTGTGGGCCACCGCCGATCTGCTGCTCAAGGTCAAGGAGCCCATCGCCGAGGAGTACCACCGCCTCCGCAAGGACCAGACGCTCTTCACCTACCTGCACCTGGCCGCCTCCAAGGAGTGCACCGACGCGCTCATCGAGTCCGGCACCACCGCCATCGCCTACGAGACGGTCGAGCTGCCCTCGCGCGCGCTGCCGCTCCTCGCCCCGATGTCCGAGGTCGCGGGCCGGCTCGCCCCGCAGGTCGGCGCCTACCACCTGATGCGCTCGGTCGGCGGCCGCGGCGTCCTGCCGGGTGGCGTCCCCGGTACCCAGCCCACGCGCGCCGTCGTCATCGGCGGCGGTGTCTCCGGCTGGAACGCCACGCAGATCGCCGTCGGCATGGGCTTCCACGTCACGCTGCTCGACCGCGACATCAACAAGCTGCGCGAGGCGGACAAGGTCTTCGGCACCAAGGTCCGGGCGATCATGTCCAACGCCTTCGAGCTGGAGAAGGCCGTCCTGGACGCCGACCTCGTCATCGGCGCGGTGCTCATCCCGGGCGCCAAGGCCCCCAAGCTGGTCACCAACGAGCTCGTGTCGCGCATGAAGCCCGGAAGTGTTCTTGTCGACATCGCGATCGACCAGGGCGGCTGCTTCGAGGACTCCCGGCCGACCACCCACGCCGAGCCGACCTTCCAGGTCCACGACTCGGTCTTCTACTGCGTCGCCAACATGCCCGGCGCGGTGCCCAACACCTCCACCTACGCGCTCACCAACGCCACGCTGCCGTACATCGTGGAGCTCGCGAACCACGGCTGGGTCGAGGCGCTGCGCCGCGACGCCGCCCTCGCCAAGGGCCTCAACACCCATGACGGCAAGGTCGTTTACAAGGAGGTCGCCGAGGCGCACGGCCTCGACCACGTGGAGCTCGAGGCCCTGATCGGCTAAGTCACCTTTTCGTAAAGGCGATACGTCAACAAGGCGCGTCAACCACTCGCAGACGGCCGGACCTTGCCCCACAAGGTCCGGCCGCATGTGTGTATGGTCACTTTGCGACGCTCGGTCAACTCGCCACGAACGTAACTCTTTGGTCGATTCGCACACCGGTGAAACCTGCCGTGCGACGGCCGTACGCCCTTGACAGCGCGATGTTTGATTGCCGACACATCCTGCCGGGTCCGGCGGATTGTGTTGCTGTGAACACCCGACACGCCATAGAGTCGCCAACCGTCGGCATGGTGCCACGCTGACCTTGTCTAGAAGTTTCCTGGTCACCAAGGAGGTAAGACGACTTGTGAATGAGTCGACATTTACTCCCGGAGGTGGTCAACCAGGAACGCCTGCACGGGCTGAGGGCCCCGCGGGGTTCGAGGCTGTCGGCTCCGTCGCGGTGCGCACCTTCGCAGCCCACCAGAGCCACCTGAACCGAAGGGTGACTCTGTCAGCACACCAGAGCATGGATGGCCATCACGTGAACGCCATGGCCGGCGACGGAAGTGGCGCGCCCCACAGCCAGTTCGCCGACTACGACGAACTGCCCGAGGGGCACTTCTACGACCCCGACGCCGAATACGAGCCCGACCCCGAGTACGCGGCCACGCTCGCTCCCGACGCTGCCCGCCAGCGCCGCGAGCGCATCGGCCCGACCGGTCGGCCGCTGCCGTACTTCCCGATCCCGGGCCCGCTGACCGATCACGGACCCGCGAAGATCATCGCGATGTGCAACCAGAAGGGCGGCGTCGGCAAGACGACGTCGACCATCAACCTGGGTGCCGCGCTCGCGGAGTACGGACGCCGCGTGCTGCTCGTGGACTTCGACCCGCAGGGCGCGCTGTCGGTGGGCCTCGGTGTCAACCCGATGGAGCTCGACCTCACCGTCTACAACCTGCTCATGGAGCGGGGCATGGCGGCCGACGAGGTCCTGCTGAAGACCGCGGTCCCCAACATGGACCTGCTGCCGAGCAATATCGACTTGTCGGCGGCGGAGGTCCAGCTGGTCTCCGAGGTCGCGCGCGAGTCGACACTGCAGCGGGCCCTGAAGCCGCTCATGGCCGACTACGACTACATCGTGATCGACTGCCAGCCTTCACTGGGTCTGCTCACGGTCAACGCCCTGACGGCCGCGCACAAGGTGATAGTGCCACTGGAGTGTGAGTTCTTCGCCCTCCGTGGTGTCGCCCTGCTGACGGAGACCATCGAGAAGGTCCAGGAGCGGCTCAACCCGGAGCTGGAGCTCGACGGGATCCTCGCCACGATGTACGACTCGCGCACCGTGCACAGCCGTGAGGTGCTCGCGCGCGTCGTCGAGGCGTTCGACGACCACGTCTACCACACGGTCATCGGGCGCACGGTCCGCTTCCCGGAGACCACGGTCGCCGGTGAGCCGATCACCACGTACGCCTCCAACTCCGTCGGCGCCGCCGCCTACCGTCAGCTCGCCAGGGAGGTGCTCGCCCGGTGTCACGCCGAGTGAGTCTGCCGGGGGCCGACGAACTCTTCCGTACGACAGGGGGAATGGCGCTCCAGCCGTCCACTCCGCGGCGGGGGGCCAACGGCGAAGCCCGGGTGCCCGCGCCCGCGGGGGAGAGCGACGGGGCCGCGGCCGCGTCGCCCGAGGACGCGCCGCAGTCGGTGCCCGTACAGGGCGGTGACGGCGACGGGGCGGAGCATGTGGCCACGGGGCCGGTCGAGGCCGGCGAGTCCCGCAGCCGGGGCACGTCGGCGGACCGCTCCGGGCGACGTCAGGACGCGCAGGAAGGTTCTGCCACGGAGGCACCGCGCAAGCAGCGCGGGAGGGCGCCCTCGCGCCGGCCCAGCGGCCGGGAGCGACACGACGAGAAGATCACCGTGTACGTCTCCGCCGAGGAGCTCATGGATCTGGAGCACGCCCGGCTGGTGCTCCGCGGCGAGCACGGGCTGGCCGTCGACCGCGGGCGCATCGTCCGCGAGGCGGTCGCCGTGGTGCTGGCCGATCTGGAGTCCCGCGGAGACGCGAGCATCCTCGTACGCCGACTGCGCGGGCGGTAGCGGTAGCCTGCGGGGGCCATGACCTCGAACGACGTTCCCGCCCCCGGCGCACCTGCCGGCCGTCGGCGTGTGCTGGGGCGGGGCGCTCTGCGGGTTGAGCCGGAGAGCGAGCCGGTGGCTGAGGTCGAGTCTCCGACTGAGGTCGAGTCTCCGGCCGAGGCCGATGGGCACGACGGCGACGAACCCGGTGACGGTGTCTTCAAAGTTCGGCTCGCCAACTTCGAGGGGCCCTTCGACCTCCTCCTCCAGCTGATCTCCAAGCACAAGCTGGACGTCACCGAGGTCGCCCTGTCGAAGGTCACCGACGAGTTCATGGCGCACATCAGGTCGATGGGCCCGGACTGGGACCTGGACCAGACGACCGAGTTCCTGGTCGTGGCCGCCACCCTCCTCGATCTCAAGGCCGCTCGACTCCTGCCCACCGCCGAGGTCGAGGACGAGGCCGACCTGGCACTCCTCGAAGCGCGGGACCTGCTGTTCGCGCGGCTGCTCCAGTACCGGGCGTACAAGCAGATCGCCGACATCTTCAACCGCCGCCTCGACGAGGAGGCCCGCCGCTACCCCCGTACCGTCGGCCTGGAACCGCACCACGCCGAGCTGCTGCCCGAGGTCGTCATCAGCATCGGCCCGGAGGGGTTCGCGAAGCTCGCCGTGAAGGCGATGCAGCCCAAGCCCAAGCCGCAGGTGTACGTCGACCACATCCACGCGCCGCTGGTCAGCGTGCAGGAGCAGGCCGGGATCGTCGTCGCCCGGCTGAAGGAGCTCGGCGAGGCCAGCTTCCGCACGCTGGTCGAGGACACCACCGACACCCTCACCGTCGTGGCGCGGTTCCTGGCGCTGCTGGAGCTCTACCGGGAGAAGGCCGTCGCGCTCGACCAGGAGACGGCCCTCGGTGACCTCATGGTGCGGTGGACCGGCGGCGAGGGCGATACCGAGCCGACGGTGACCGACGAGTTCGACCGACCGCCCGAGCCGCCCAAGGAGGACAAGGCGTGAGCGAGGAGACCACCGATGCCCCGGCCGGGCCGCGCACCGTCGCCGACCTCGACCTCAAGCCCGCCCTGGAGGCCGTCCTCATGGTCGTGGACGAGCCCGCCACCGAGGAACACCTCTCGAAGATCCTCCAGCGGCCCAAGCGGCGGATCGCGGACGCGCTGCGGGAGCTGGCCGACGAGTACACCGTCCAGGGACGCGGTTTCGAGCTGCGGCTGATCGCCGGGGGCTGGCGTTTCTACAGCCGGCCCGAGTTCGCGGCGGCCGTCGAGGGCTTCGTGCTGGACGGCCAGCAGGCCCGGCTCACCCAGGCGGCCCTGGAGACCCTCGCCGTCGTCGCCTACCGCCAGCCGGTGAGCCGCAGCAGGGTCTCGGCCGTACGAGGAGTCAACTGTGACGGGGTCATGCGGACCCTCCTCCAGCGCGGTCTGGTCCAGGAGGCGGGCGCGGAACCCGAAACAGGTGCGATCCTGTACGTGACGACGAACTACTTCCTGGAGCGGATGGGCCTGCGCGGCCTGGACGAGCTCCCGGAGCTCGCCCCCTTCCTCCCCGAGGCGGAGGCGATCGAGGCCGAGACGCTGGAAGGGGTCCCGTCGTTCGATCCGGACGCTCCGGATTCCGAGGACGCAGACGACAAGACGGAACTTTGATGCGAAGCAGCAGCGGCAGGAACAGCAGCGGAAACAACGGCGGGAGCCGTGGTGGCAACAGCGGCGGCCGCGGCGGGAACAGCGGCGGCCGCGGTAATCCCCGCGGCGCCGGTGGCAACCGCGACGACAAGCAGGGCGGCCGGCCCAGCAAGCCCCGCCCCGAGGAGCGGCGCTACGACGTGGGCCCCGGCGGGTCCCACGAGGGCCCGAAGTCGGGACGCGGCGCCTCCGCGCGCGGCGGTGCCAAGGGCGGTCCCAAGCAGGGCACCGGTACCGGGCGCGGCCGTTGGGTTCCGGCGACCTCCCGCGAGTACGAGGCGCGGGCCGAGGAGCGCAACCGCGAGCGGTACGCGAACAAGAAGGACGTCAAGCTGCCCAAGACCTTCCCGGGCGCCGAGCAGGAGGGCGAGCGGCTCCAGAAGATCCTCGCGCGCGCGGGCTACGGTTCGCGGCGGGCCTGCGAGGAGCTCATCGAGCAGGCGCGGGTCGAGGTCAACGGCGAGATCGTCCTGGAGCAGGGCAAGCGCGTGGACCCTGAGAAGGACGAGGTCAAGGTCGACGGCCTGACCGTCGCGACGCAGTCGTACCAGTTCTTCTCGCTGAACAAGCCGGCCGGTGTCGTCTCCACCATGGAGGACAACGAGGGCCGGCAGTGCCTCGGCGACTACGTCACCAACCGTGAGACGCGGCTCTTCCACGTCGGCCGGCTCGACACCGAGACCGAGGGCGTCATCCTGCTCACCAACCACGGCGAGCTGGCCCACCGGCTGACCCACCCCAAGTACGGCGTGAAGAAGGTCTACCTCGCGCACATCGTGGGCCCGATCCCGCGCGACCTGGGCAAGCGGCTCAAGGACGGCATCCAGCTGGAGGACGGGTACGCCAAGGCGGACCACTTCCGGGTCGTCGAGCAGACCGGCAAGAACTACCTCGTCGAGGTCACCCTGCACGAGGGCCGCAAGCACATCGTGCGCCGGATGCTGGCGGAGGCCGGCTTCCCGGTCGACAAGCTGGTGCGGGTCGCCTTCGGCCCGATCACCCTGGGCGACCAGAAGTCGGGCTGGCTGCGAAGGCTGTCCAACACCGAGGTCGGCATGCTGATGAAGGAAGTCGACCTCTAGGTCCCGCCGTTTCGTCGCTTACGACGGCCGGTCCCGGATTCTTCTCCGGGGCCGGCCGATTCGTTTTCGCGCTCCCGCCGGTCTGCATCCCACACGGACGAGGGGAGCGGCCATGACCGCGACGACGGATCTGCGGGCCGGGCGGGGCTACGACGGGTGCGAGGGCCGGGCGCTCTCGCGGACCCGGCCGCACCGGATCGCCACCAGCACGTGTCTGACGGCCCTGGAGAGCCGTGTGCGGCGTCCGCTGCCCTCCGGGCCCGGCGGGTGCTCGGAGGCGCCTGGGGAGCCGCTGAGGGCTCCTGCGGCGGATGCGGGGCGCGCGCGGCTGTCCGGGGTGCGGTCGTGAACCCGGGGGAGCTGCTGGAGCGTTCGCTCGCTTACGCCCTGGGGAGCGTGGCCGTGGTGGGTTCCGCCGGACGGGGTCGGGCCACGCCGTGCGCCGCGTGGGATCTGGGGGAGCTCCTTGAGCATCTCGACGACTCCCTGGACGCGTTGCACGAGGGGCTGACCGGCGGGCGGATCGGACCGCTGCCGCAGAGCGACCGCGTGTGCGGCTTCCGTACGCGCGCGTGTGCCGTGCTCGGTGCCTGGGCGGCCGGTCCTCGGGATCTGGTCCGGGTCGGGGAACGGCCGCTGGACGTACGGGTGATGGGCGCGGTCGGCGCCGTCGAGATCGCCGTGCACGGCTGGGACGTGGCGCAGGCCTGCGGGCGGCCCCGGCCCTTCCCGGTCGCCCTCGCGGCCGAGCTGCTGCCCGTCGCGCGGTGCGTGGTCACCGAGGAGGACCGCGGGGTGCGGTTCGCCGAGCCGCTCGCCGTCCCGCCCCGCGCGCCGGCCGACGCCCGGCTCCTGGCCTTCCTGGGGCGGCGCGATTCCCTTCCTGGATGAGTCCGGTGCGGTCACCTGGGTTGTGGGACGCCGTCCGGCAACTTTATAGTCGTAGTGACTATTAAAAGGGCGGGTGGGTGTGACGGTGGGTGTGACCGCATACGACAAGTACGCCTACGAGCCCTTCGCCGTCACCGCCGATCTGGCCGTCCTCACCGTCACCGAGGGCGCTCTGCGGGTCCTGCTCGTGGAGCGGGGGCAGGAGCCGTACGCCGGGCAGTGGGCCTTGCCCGGCGGTTTCGTGCAGCCGGACGAGTCCGCCGAGACGGCCGCCCGGCGTGAACTCGCCGAGGAGACCGGCCTGTCCGACGTCTCCGGGCTGCATCTGGAACAGCTGCGCACCTACAGCGAGCCCGGCCGCGACCCCCGGATGCGGGTCGTGTCCGTCGCCTTCGCCGCGCTCCTGCCGGACCCGCCCGAGCCGCACGGCGGCAGCGACGCCGCCGACGCCCGCTGGATGCCGTACGACAAGGTCCGGCCGCTCGCCTTCGACCACGACCGGATCCTGGCCGACGCCCGGGACCGCGTCGGCGCCAAGCTCGAGTACGCGTGCCTCGCCACCGCCTTCTGTCCTCCCGAGTTCACGCTCGGCGAGCTCCAGCAGGTCTACGAGACCGTGTGGGGCACCGCCCTCGACCGGCCCAACTTCCGGCGCAAGGTGCTCGCCACGCCCGGCTTCGTCGAACCGGTCCCGGGCGCCGCGCGACTGACCGGCGGCCGCGGCAAACCCGCCGCGCTCTACCGCGCGGGCACGGCCACGACCCTCCATCCGCCTCTGCTCCGAACGCCTCGGGAAGGACGTCCCGCATGACCGCCACCACCGTCAGGAAGCGCGCCGCCACAGGGGCCCTGCTGGGGCTCGCCCTGGGGGACGCGCTGGGCTTCCCGACCGAGTTCAACGACGTGCCGTCGATCCTCGCCAAGTGCGGGCCGTGGCGGGAGATGCCGCTGCCGAGGCCGGCGTTCGTCACGGACGACACCCAGATGACGCTGGCGGTGGGGCGTGCGCTGCGGACCGCGACCGACCGGGGCGTGCTCTCGCGGCACGGGTTGGTGGACCCCCTGCGGCAGGAGTTCATCGCGTGGAACCGCTCCCCGGAGAACAACCGGGCTCCGGGCAACACCTGCCTCAGGGCCTGCGAGTTGCTGGAGCGCACCGCTCTGTGGCAGGACGCCAGCCAGATCCACTCCAAGGGCTGCGGCGCCAACATGCGCGTCGCCCCCGTCGGCCTGCTCCCCGGTCTGAGCGACGAACAGCGCTCCGGCGCCGCCCAGTTGCAGTCCGCGCTCACCCACGGGCACCCGACCGCGCTCGCCGCGTCCGACCTCACCGCGCACGCCGTACGGCTGCTCGCCCAGGGCGCCGAGCCGACCGGACTGGTCGGGCTGCTGCGGTCGTACGCCGTGGAGAACCGCACCCGCTACCACCACCGCTGGCTCGGCGACCTGTGGACCCGCAGCCAGGACCCGACGCCCGAGCACTTCATCGCGCGCGGCTGGGACGAGTGCCTGGAGATCCTCAAGCGCCTTCAGGAAGCGGTCCGTTCGGTGTCCCCGGAGACCGATCCGTGCCTGGCCACCGGCGAGGGGTGGATAGCGGAGGAGGCGCTGGCGACCGGGCTGCTGTGCTTCCTGCTGTTCGTCGACGAGCCGGTGACGGCCCTGCGGCGGGCCGCCTGCACGGCGGGGGACTCCGACTCGATCGCCTGTCTGGCGGGGGCCTTCGCGGGGGCGTACCACGGGGCCGACGCATGGCCCACCGAGTGGGCGGACCGGATCGAGTACCAGAGCGAGCTGGCGACGCTCGGTGCCCTCTGGGACTAGGCCAGCCGGATCGAGTCGCCCTGCACCGTGATCTTCTTCTCGGCCAGCGGCTGGGTCGCCGGCGGGTTCTCCACCGAGCCGTCCGTGATGCTGAACTTGCTGCCGTGGCAGGTGCAGTTGATGGTGCCGCCGTCGACGTTGGCCACCGGGCACTGCTGGTGGGTGCAGATGTTGGTGAAGGCCTTGAACTCGCCTTCCTTCGGCTGGGTGACGACGACCTTCTCGTCCTTGAAGATCGTGCCGCCGCCGACCGGGATCTCGCTGGTCTTCGCCAGTTCCTGACCGGCGGAGGCCTCGACCGTGTCGGACCCGGAGTCGCCGCCTTCGTTGCCGTACTCGCCGCAGCCGACGGTGAACGCCGCGGCCCCCGTCGCGAGGAGGACCGTGCGTCGCGTCGGGCCGTGAGTCGTCATGTAGTCACTCCGAAGGTGCGGAAGAACCAGAGGGCGGAGGTCAGCCAGACGATCGTGAGCGCGGTGAAGACGAGTCCGCCGACGATCGGCAGCAGCCAGTTGGGGAGGCGCTCCGAGCGGAGCAGCAGCATCTTGGCACTGAAAACGCCGAAGAAGAAGCAACCCAGGAGAGAGTGCCAGAAAACGCGCGTTTCGTACGTCTGATAGCCCAGCGCGTACAGACAGTGCACCGCGACCGGCACCGCCACCAGGAACGCCACCCGGCCCGACCAGCGGTGCAGCACCCCTGACCAGCTCGGACCCGGCAGCCTGCCGTACATCATCAGCGCCGAGAAGAACTGGACGACGGCGAAGAAGATCGCGACCGTCGCCATCCAGGACTTCACCGCGCCCGTACTGCTGAAGCCGGCGAGGTTGAAGGCGGTCCCGGCCGGGTCGTGGACCTTGCCGTACACGCCGAGGGCGACCGCCACCGCGGCGGCGACCAGCGCGGGGACCAGATAGCGGGCCGGGCTCGGCCGTGGCTCGACGGGCCGGGGAGAGGGGAATCCCTGGGTGGCGGCGTTCGGGTCGACGGTCATGTCGGCTCCCTCGTACGGACTGGAGTTCAGGGGGTGACGGGGCGGGCCGTGAGCTGCTGTCCGTCGACCGTCACCACGCCGGTCTCCGGGTCGATCTCGGGTGCGGGGGAGGGCTTGCCGTCCTTCTTGAGGATGCCGACCTGGCTGCCGTCCTTCAGCACGATCCAGCCGCCGTCGAACTTCGCGTCGCGCACGGTGGCCGTCGCCCGGTACAGCCCGGACGGCTTGATCGCCTTGTCGGCGGTGAAGGTGTAGTGCCCGCCGCCGATGTCGACCGTGCCGCTGATCCGCTTGCCCTCCTTGAGGGTGCCGTTCAGCTTCGAGCCGTCCTTGGCGGTGAGCTTCATGGTGCCGTCGTCCTCGACGTCGCCCTTGAGCCACGACTCCTTGTCCCGGCCGTCGCAGAAGTACGCGATCGCCCGGCCGTCGCGCAGGGACACGGCGATCGCGGAGGAGTCGTCGTCGGTGCGGCCCGCGTAGTCGGCGTTCGGGACGGGGACCTTCGACGGCGAGGGGGACGGGGGCGGAGTCGTCTTCGTGGGAGTCGGGCTCGGTGACGCCTTCGTGCTCGGCGACTGCTCCACCGAGGACGACGTGGTCTTCTCCCCGGTCGTCGCATTGAGCGACAGCATGAACAGGCCCACCACCAGACCCGCGAGAAGGGTGAACAGCGGTCCGGAACGCTTCATGCGGGCCTCCCCCGGGGCGGACTTCCTGCCATGAGAGCGGACCCTGGGCCCCGAGTCCAGAGGCGCACGGGCGCGTTCTCACCTCAAGTAGCGGAATGGGGCAATCTGGGTGACATTGACAGAGTTCCGGCCCCTCTCGAAAGGCACGGTCATGGCGGGCAACGACATAGGGGGTCTGCTCGGCGGTCTCCTCGGGGGCGGCAAGGGCGGCGGCGCCGACATGCTCGGTGCGCTGCTCTCCGCGCTCGGAGGCAGAGGCGGTCAGGGCGGCCAGGGTGGCGGCTCCCTGGGCGGACTGCTCGACATCCTCGCCAAGTCGGGCCTCGCCGAGCAGAAGGACTCCTGGGTCGGCACCGGCGCCAACCAGTCCGTGACCGGCGCGCAGATCCAGCAGGCGCTGCCCGACGAGACCCTCCAGCGGGTCGCCGAGGAGACGGGCGTCTCCACGGGGCAGGCGGCGGACGAACTGGCCCAGGTGCTGCCGCGGGCCGTCGACAAGCTGACGCCGGGCGGGCAGGTGCCGGCCAGCCTCGACGAGCTCGCCAGGCAGCAGAACCTGTAGGTGTCTCAGCGGGCGGGCGGCGCACACCGGCCCGACGCGGGCTGACTAGGCTGGATGTACCAAGAGCCGTACATCAGCGAGGAGCAGAGCCGTGGCGGTACGAGCGGTCCGGGGCGCCGTCCAACTCGAACGGGACGAAGCCGGTCACATGGACGAGCAGGTCGGAGCGCTGCTCACCGCCGTCCTGGAGCGGAACGACCTCACCGCGGACGACCTGATCAGCATCTGGTTCACGGCCACGCCGGATCTGCACAGCGACTTCCCGGCGGCCGCCGCCCGCAAGCTCGGCATCGTGGACGTCCCGCTGATCTGCGCCCAGGAGCTCGACATAGAGGGCGCCATGCCCCGCGTCGTGCGGATCCTCGCGCACATAGAGTCCGACCGGTCCCGTACCGAGATCAACCACGTCTACCTGGGCACCGCGGCCGCCCTGCGCAAGGACATCGCCCAGTGAGAACCGCACTCGTCATCGGCACCGGTCTCATCGGCACCTCCGCCGCGCTGGCCCTGGCCAAGCGGGGAGTCACCGTCCACCTGGCCGATCACGACCCCGAGCAGGCCCGCACCGCGGCCGCGCTCGGCGCCGGCACCTTCGAGGAGCCCGAGGGGCCCGTCGACCTCGCGATCGTCGCCGCCCCGCCCGCCCATGTGGCCGCGGTGCTCGCCGACGCCATGCGCCGGGGCGTGGCCCGCGGCTACATCGACGTGGCCAGCGTCAAGGGCGGACCGCGCCGCGAGCTGGAGGCGCTCGGCCTCGACCTGGCCTCGTACATCGGCACGCACCCCATGTCAGGGCGTGAGAAGTCCGGCCCGCTGGCCGCGACCGGCGACCTCTTCGAGGGCCGCCCCTGGGTGCTGACGCCGACCCGGGACACCGACACCGAGGTGCTGAACCTCGCCCTGGAACTGGTCTCGCACTGCCGTGCCGTACCGGTCGTGATGGACGCCGACGCCCACGACCGCGCCGTCGCGCTCGTCTCCCACATGCCCCACCTGGTGTCGAGCATGGTCGCCGCCCGGCTGGAGAACGCCGAGGAGGCCGCCGTACGACTGTGCGGCCAGGGCATCCGTGACGTGACCCGGATCGCCGCGTCCGACCCCCGGATGTGGATCGACATCCTCTCCGCGAACCCGGGTCCGGTCGCCGACCTGCTCACCGACGTCGCCGCCGACCTGGAGGAGACGGTGCAGGCACTGCGTGCCCTCCAGTCCTCCGACGAGGCCAAGCGCGGTGCGGGCGCCACCGGCATCGAGGACGTGCTGCGCCGCGGGAACGCCGGCCAGGTGCGGGTACCCGGCAAGCACGGTTCGGCGCCGCGGACGTACGAGGTCGTGGTCGTCCTCATCGACGACCAGCCCGGACAGCTCGGCCGCATCTTCGCCGACGCGGGACGGGCCGGGGTCAACATCGAGGACGTGCGCATCGAGCACGCGACCGGACAGCAGACCGGTCTGATGCAGCTGATGGTGGAGCCGCAGGCGGCGCCCGTGCTGACGGCGGCGTTGCGGGAGCGGGGCTGGAGCATCCGCCAGTAAAGAGGCCGTCGGCGAGCCAGTACCCTTGTGCGGGGCCCTCGCGCGCCCCGCATCCCCGCCACACCGCACCAGGAAGGTGTCCTCCCGTGGAAAACGGCGCCGCCCAGCCCGTGATCGTCGCCATCGACGGTCCCTCCGGCACCGGCAAGTCGAGCACGTCGAAGGCCGTCGCGGCGCAGCTCGGTCTGAGCTACCTGGACACCGGCGCCCAGTACCGGGCGATCACGTGGTGGATGGTGACCAACGGGATCGACATCGAGGACCCGACCGCGATCGCCGCCGTGGCGGGCAAGCCCGAGATCGTCTCCGGCGACGACCCGGCCGACCCGACGATCACCGTCGACGGCGTCGACGTCGCCGGCCCGATCCGCACCCAGGAGGTCACCTCCCAGGTCAGCGCGGTGAGCGCGGTGCCGGAGGTGCGGGCGCGGATCACCGAGCTGCAGCGCTCGATCGCCGCCTCGGCGGAGCGGGGCATCGTCGTCGAGGGCCGTGACATCGGGACGACCGTGCTGCCCGACGCCGACCTCAAGATCTTCCTCACCGCCTCCCCGGAGGCGCGTGCCGCCCGCCGCAGCGGTGAGCTGAAGGGCGCCGACGTCAACGCCACCCGCGAGGCCCTGGTCAAGCGGGACGCGGCCGACTCCAGCCGTAAGACCTCGCCGCTCGCCAAGGCCCACGACGCGGTCGAGGTGGACACCACCGAGCTCACGCTGGCCCAGGTCATCGAGTGTGTCGTCACCCTCGTCGAGGAGAAGCGGGCCGGGAAGTGAGCCGCCCCGCGCACCAGGCGCCCTCGGAGCGGGGTGCCGAGGTCGGGCGGCGCATCGGCGTCGGCCTGATGTACGGGCTGTGGAAGCCGCGTGTGCTGGGCGCCTGGAAGGTGCCCGCGACCGGCCCGGTGATCTTCGCCGTCAACCACTCCCACGCCGTCGACGGCCCCATGGTCATGGGTGTCGCGCCCCGGCCGACGCACTTCCTGATCAAGAAGGAGGCGTTCGTCGGCCCGCTCGACCCGTTCCTGCTCGGCATCGGACAGGTCAAGGTCGACCGGTCGGGCACCGACCGTACGGCCATCACCCAGGCTCTGGACGTGCTCTCGGCCGGCGGTGTCCTCGGGATCTTCCCGGAGGGCACCCGGGGTGAGGGCGACTTCGCCGCGCTGCGCGCCGGGCTCGCGTACTTCGCCGTCCGCAGCGGCGCCGCGATCGTCCCGGTCGCCGTGCTGGGAAGTTCCGAGCGGCGCGGAAGGTTGGTAAAGGCGCTGCCTCCGTTGCGCAGCCGTGTCGACGTGGTCTTCGGTGACCCGTTCGAGGCGGGCGACGGCAGCGGGCGGCGTACCCGCAAGGCGCTCGACGAGGCGACCGAGCGCATCCAGAAGCAGCTCACCGCGCACCTGGAAAACGCCAGGCGCCTGACCGGGCGCTGAGCGACACTAAGTAGTGGATCAATCCGGAGAAACCGGGTGGTCCACCGATCACCACGATGAACGACGAGGTACGGACTTCATGAACGACCACATCCACTCCGACGGCTCGGGCGAGCAGCACGACCACGGAGCGCTTGGCGATGCCGAGTACGCGGACTTCATGGAGCTCGCCGCGGAGGAGGGCTTCGACGTCGAGGACGTCGAGGGCGCGATCGAGGAGGCCGGTCACGGGCCGCTGCCCGTGCTCGCCGTCGTAGGCCGCCCGAACGTCGGCAAGTCGACACTCGTCAACCGCATCATCGGGCGGCGCGAGGCCGTCGTCGAGGACAAGCCGGGCGTCACCCGTGACCGCGTGACCTACGAGGCCGAGTGGGCGGGCCGCCGCTTCAAGGTCGTCGACACCGGCGGCTGGGAGCAGGACGTCCTCGGTATCGACGCCTCCGTGGCCGCCCAGGCCGAGTACGCGATCGAGGCCGCCGACGCCGTCGTGTTCGTCGTCGACGCCAAGGTCGGCGCGACCGACACCGACGAGGCGGTCGTACGGCTGCTACGCAAGGCCGGCAAGCCCGTGGTCCTGGCCGCCAACAAGGTCGACGGGCAGAGCGGCGAGTCCGACGCGGCCTATCTGTGGGCCCTCGGCCTCGGCGAGCCGCACCCCATCTCCGCGCTGCACGGCCGTGGCACCGGCGACATGCTGGACGCCGTCCTGGAGGCCCTGCCGGAGGCGCCCGCGCAGACCTTCGGCACCGCGGTGGGCGGCCCGCGCCGGATCGCCCTCATCGGCCGCCCGAACGTCGGCAAGTCCTCGCTGCTGAACAAGGTGGCCAACGAGGAGCGGGTCGTCGTCAACGAGATCGCGGGCACCACCCGTGACCCGGTCGACGAGCTCATCGAACTCGGCGGTGTCATCTGGAAGTTCGTCGACACGGCGGGCATCCGCAAGCGCGTCCACCTCCAGCAGGGCGCCGACTACTACGCCTCGCTGCGCACCGCGGCCGCCGTCGAGAAGGCCGAGGTGGCGGTCATCCTGATCGACTGCTCCGAGTCCATCTCGGTGCAGGACCAGCGCATCGTGACGATGGCCGTGGAGGCCGGACGCGCGATCGTCGTCGCCTACAACAAGTGGGACACCCTCGACGAGGAGCGCCGCTACTACCTGGAGCGGGAGATCGAGACCGAGCTCGGCCAGGTCGCCTGGGCGCCCCGGGTCAACGTCTCGGCGCGCACCGGCCGGCACATGGAGAAGCTGGTCCCCGCGATCGAGACCGCCCTGGCCGGCTGGGAGACCCGGGTTCCGACGGGCCGACTGAACGCCTTCCTCGGTGAACTGGTCGCCGCCCACCCGCACCCGATCCGCGGCGGCAAGCAGCCCCGCATCCTCTTCGGCACCCAGGCCGGCACCAAGCCCCCGCGGTTCGTCCTGTTCGCCTCCGGCTTCATCGAGGCGGGCTACCGCCGCTTCATCGAGCGCCGGCTGCGCGAGGAGTTCGGCTTCGAGGGCACCCCGATCCATATCTCGGTGCGGGTGCGCGAGAAGCGCGGCGCCAAGAAGAAGTAAGCACGCGAACGCGGGAGGGGCGGCCCCGATCAGGGGCCGCCCCTCCCGCCGCGTTTCTTGCTGTGTTCAGAACCCGCGGCGCTGGCCGGGCGGCAGCGCCGGCACATGCTGCACCATCGTGCCGTGCTGCCCGATCTGCCCGACGCGCTGCCACTGCGACTGCTGCTGTCCGACGCGGGCACTGTGCGCGCCCGCGCTGTAGGCGCTGTACGAGCTGCTGAACGACCCCGGCCGGTGGCCGCCGTACAACTCCTGCGGAAGGCTCCCGAACGCGGTGAACCCCAGCTCCTCCTCGCCACTGCGGTCACCCGGCAGCGAGCGGAACGACTTGACGTACTCGGCGTAGAGCGCGTCGTAGATCGGCGTGGCCGATGGGCCGCTCAGCGGGTCCGGGGTCGATCGCGAGGACGGGATCGCCTGGTAGGACTGGCGGCGGGGAACGTCGTAGGTGTGCACGTATGTCCAAACGACACCGGGCAGCATGAGATGCGGTCGGGGGAACGCCCTTTAGGGGCACAACCCCCGCCCGCCAGACGTCCTCAGGTCCCCGCGAGAGGCAGCGCGGAGGCGACCAGCTTCCCGTTCGCCGCGGCCTTGTCGATCGCGTCCCGCAGCAGGTCCTCACGCGGCTGACGCCCGATGGACCCCACCGGCGCCGCGAACATCAGGACCTGCTGGTGCTTGTTCGCGGCGGCCCGCCAGCTCTCCGTGACCTGGAGCGGCTGATGCGCCTGCCACCACGCGACCGGCTGCCCACCGGTCGGACCCGGCTGAAGGACCGCGTGCAGCTGGCCCATCGCCAACAGCACCGACCAGCCGTGCAGCACCGGCGGCACCTCCGTCAGCTGCGTCACCGGCATGAACCCCTGCTCGATGAGGAGCGGCAGGAAGTCGTCGCCGACGTCGGTCGCGCCGGGGCGCACGATGGGCGCCGTCGGTTCGACCACGAGCGCCGGGTGCAACTCCCCGGCGATCAGCACGAGTCCGCTGGTGACGCCGAGCACCGCCTGCTCGGGTACGACCTTGTCGGAGTTCACGTCGAGACGGTCGCCGCTGATGGAGCGCACGGCTCCCTGGAGCTGCTCCTCGGTGACCTGGACGATCTGCGAGGGCAGACACGTGGCGTGGGCGAAGGCGAGGACGGCGGTCTCGTCGCCGATGAACAGGACGGTGCTGGTGCGCTCCGCTTCGGAGTCGCCCGGGGTGCGGCAGGACGTGCAGTCGTAACTGCCGGGGGCGTTCTCTCCGGCGAGCAGCCGGTCGGCCTCATCGTCGCCGATCTCGGCGCGAACCTCGTCGCTGACGTCGAGCATGCGCGGCACGGGTGACTCCCTCAGGAAGCGGTGCCCGGGTGGGTCCCGGGCTCATGAAGAAGACAACGGGCGATCTGTGGCGGGAGTCACGCTCCAGGGCGAACGGAATCGAACCATCCGACGCACAGGGTCACGCCCGGTCCGGAATCCGGCACTCAACGTCAATTCCTAGGAAATCCAAGGAAGTTGGTCGCGTGAGGTGAGTCACAGATCGTCAGAGCGGCTGGTCGACAAATCAGGAAATCCACCAATGAAGTGGGTGGCCGAAAAAAGTTGATACCTGCGGTAACGGTGAACTGGCCTGGAGTGACAAGGAATTGGTTGATACCGGGCGGTCACCCTCCCTAGATTCCTCGGCCGTGTGCAACGAGCACCGTCCTTCGAGAGGGAGTCACATGTCCGAATGTGCCGATACCACTCGCGACAATGTTCGTAAGACGCGTACGACGGCGGTTCTCGCCGGGGCGGCCCTGCTCGCCCCTCTCGGACTGCTGGCCGCGACCGGCAACGCCGCGGCGGCGGACGGCGGGGTGTGGGACCGCATCGCCCGGTGCGAGAGCGGCGGCGACTGGCACATCAACACCGGCAACGGCTACTACGGCGGCCTGCAGTTCTCCGCGTCCACCTGGCGCGCGTACGGCGGTGGCGCCTACGCGGCGACGGCGGACAGGGCGAGCAAATCCCAGCAGATCGCCGTGGCCACCAAGGTCCAGCGCGCCCAGGGGTGGGGCGCGTGGCCCACCTGCTCCGCCCGGGCCGGGGCGTACGGCAGCGCCCCCTCGGTCTCCTCCGGCCCGGCCACCGCTGGGTCTTCATCGGATGCCCCCTCCGAGCCGTCGAAGGCGCCGGCACGTTCCCGGAGCCACACGGACCGCAGCGCGTCCCGTGGCGACTACACCGTCCGCAAGGGCGACACGCTGAGCGGCATCGCCGCCCGGCACGGGACCACCTGGCAGCGGATCCACGCCGCCAACAAGGCCGTCATCGGCGACGATCCCGACCTGATCGTGCCCGGGCAGCGACTCGAACTCTGAGGAGCTCCCCCCTCCCGGGCACGGAGCCCCGCCCGGCCGGTCCGCCGACCGGGTGGGGCCCCCGACAGCTTCCGCCGCGTCTCGACGGCGGCCCGCGACGCCCTGCCTAGCGTGGGCCGCTCTACCACCGGCCCATAAAGCGCCCCCTCGCCGCCCCCTGTCTGCTCCCCACAGCCGCGCCCGCCCCGCCGCGCGCGGCCCCCCCGCCCCCGGCCCCCGCGCCCTCCCCCCACCCCGGGCCGAACACACCCGCCCCCACCGGATGCCCCTGGCCCCTGGCGCCCCCGACCCGCACCCGCAGGCGCAAGGACGCCGACAC
>NZ_JABERD010000127.1 GCF_013044505.1 Streptomyces sp. S3(2020)
GAGGTGCACAACACCTACGGCCGGCGCCACAGCTACCTGCTCCGACCGGACGCCTCCGGGGTGGCGGAGGTCGACAAGGCGTTCTACGTCTCGCCGTTCTTCCCGGTCGACGGCCGCTACCGCATGCCTCTGCCCCCCCCCGGGCCCCGGCCCCACCCCACCGTCACGGTCGGGCCCGCCGGTCCGGCAGTTCGTACGGCCGGCCGCGTTGTTGCCCGCCACCACGTCCGCGGGCCATGTGCGGGCACTGCTGACCGGGTCGCCCGAGGTGTCCGGGGTGCTACTCGTGGACACGCACGGGGTTCCGGTCCGGTCGGTGCACCGCTCCCGCTTCCTGCTGTCGATGTCGGGGCGCTACGGGCACGCTCTCTACGCCGATCGCCCCGCGGCCAAGCTGGGCGATCCGCCGCGCACGGTGGGCGTCGACGCCACCGCGTGGGAGGTGCTCGACGTGGTGGCGGTCGGCGACCGGGACCGCACCTCGGACGACGTGGCCGTCGTCGACCGGTACGGCCGGTGCGTCGGCGTCGTACGTCTCGCCGACCTCGTACGGGCGTTGGCCGAGTCCCGGGTCGAGGAGGCGGCGAGCCTCAATCCGCTCACCCGGCTGCCCGGTTCGGACGCGATCACCGGTGAGGTGGACCGGCGGATCGCGGACGGGCGGACGTTCGCGCTGAGCTGGCTGGACGTGGACCACTTCAAACAGGTCAACGACGGGGCCGGGTTCGCGGCGGGCGACGAGTTGATCAGGTCGGTGGGGCGGGCGCTGCGGCACGCGGCGTCGGGCAGCACTCACGTGGGTCACATCGGCGGGGACGACTTTCTCGTGCTGGCCGATCCGGACGGGCTGGATCCGGTGGCTGCCTCGGTGCTGGACGCGCCCTGGTCGGCGGGCGGGAATCCCGTGTCGCTGTCCCTGGCCACGGTGGTGTGCACGCCGGGCAGCGTCATGGACCATCGGCAGGCGGCGGCCTGGCTGGCACCGCTCAAGAAGGCCGCGAAGTCGATCGGCGGGGCGAGTTGGGTGCTGGGCCGTGCGGGAGTGAACGGGCACGAGGTCAGACGTGGGGCGGGGGCCTCCGCCACGCCGGCGGGGTACGGGGTGGCGGAACCCGGCCGGAACTGAGTGGCTCACCACGAAGAGCTCCCGTGCCTCCAACCGTTGCTGTCCGCGTCCTTGACGCCCCCTGGACACCGGTGAACACTTCCGGTGTCAGTCGACATCGTCGTACATTCTCGGCGTATCCACGCACTGCGCCGCGCGGGCCCGGCTGAGGCCAAGGCCTGTTCCCTCACGGGCGATTCGGCTGCGACGGCACGCTCGTCACGGACGCCGGGCGGGGCGCGGGACCTCCCTGCCTTCGGCTGAAGTCGCCATGGGAACGCACCCTGCACGGAGGACCGGGGTCGAACACCCCGGGCCAGGGCCTAGGAGCCGCCATGAGCAACGGAGACGTATTTCTCGGAGAGACCATCGGTACCGCGATCCTGATCCTCTTCGGCGCGGGAGTGGTCGCCGCAGTCGTACTGAACTACTCCAAGGCGAAGGACGCGGGCTGGGTGGTCATCGCGTTCGGGTGGGGTTTCGGCGTGCTCGCCGGGGCCTACACCGCCGCACCGCTGTCCGGCGGCCACCTCAACCCGGCGGTGACGCTCGGGATCGCCATCGACACGGGCGACTGGGACCAGGTCCACATCTACATCGCCGGGCAGATGGTCGGCGCCATCCTCGGCGCGGTCCTGTGCTGGCTGGTCTACTTCGCCCAGTTCCAGGCCAATGCCGAGGAGGACAAGGCGCAGCCGACGCTGGGGATCTTCTCTACCGCGCCCGCGATCCGAAATCCCGTGGCCAACCTCATCACGGAGATCATCGCGACCGTCGGCCTGGTGCTGCCGATCCTCGCCTTCGGTCTGACCGAGGGTCTCGGTACGTCGGGCACCACGGTCCTGATCGTCTCGTTCCTGGTGGTCGGCATCGGTCTGTCGCTCGGTGGTCCGACGGGATACGCCATCAACCCGGCCCGTGACCTGGGCCCGCGCATCACCCACGCCTTGCTCCCGATCCCCAACAAGGGCACCTCTGACTGGGGTTACGCGTGGATCCCGGTGGTGGGGCCGCTGATCGGCGGAGCGCTGTCCGGGCTCATCTTCAACGCAGCGTTCTGAAGCATCCGACGAAGGGGACGTCATGACGGACAAGTTCGTCGCCGCGATCGACCAGGGCACCACCTCCAGCCGTTGCATCATCTTCAACCAGGACGGCGCCATCGTCGCCGTCGACCAGCGTGAACACCGGCAGATCTTCCCCAAGCCCGGCTGGGTGGAGCACGACGCCACCGAGATCTGGTCCAAGGTGCAGGCGGTGGTGGCCGGGGCGATCGCCAAGGCCGGGCTGCGCGCCGACCAGCTGAGCGCGCTCGGCATCACCAACCAGCGCGAGACGACGGTCCTGTGGGACCGTGCCACCGGCAAGCCGGTGCACAACGCGATCGTGTGGCAGGACACCCGCACCGCCGCGCTGACCAAGCAACTCGGCGGCTCCGACGGGCAGGACCGCTTCCGCGAGCAGACCGGGCTGCCGCTGGCCACGTACTTCTCCGGGCCGAAGGCGGCCTGGCTGCTCGACAACGTGCCCGGGCTGCGCGCGCGTGCCGAGAACGGCGAGATCGCCTTCGGCACCGTCGACTCCTGGCTGATCTGGAACCTCACCGGCGGCACGGACGGCGGACGGCACGTCACGGACGTCACGAACGCCGGCCGCACCATGCTGATGAACCTCGAGACCCTCCAGTGGGACCAGTCCATCCTCTCCGCGATGAACATCCCCGAGGCGGTCCTGCCCGAGATCAGGTCCTCGGCCGAGGTGTACGGCACCGCCGTCGGCCAACTCGCCGGTGTGCCCGTCGCCTC
Source organism: Streptomyces sp. S3(2020) (assembly GCF_013044505.1). Classification (GTDB taxonomy): domain Bacteria; phylum Actinomycetota; class Actinomycetes; order Streptomycetales; family Streptomycetaceae; genus Streptomyces. The sequence continues at coordinate 2,911 of NZ_JABERD010000127.1, forward strand.
GGCCCTCGGTGACCAGCAGGCGGCGGTGTTCGGGCAGGCCTGCTACGACGTGGGCACCGCCAAGAACACGTACGGGACGGGCAGCTTCCTGCTGCTCAACACCGGCAACCGGCCGGTGGCGTCGAAGAGCGGGCTGTTGACGACGATGGGCTACAAGATCGGCGGTGAGGCGCCGGTCTACTGTCTGGAGGGGTCTATCGCCATAACGGGCGCGCTCGTCCAGTGGTTCCGGGATCAGCTCGGGATCATCCGTACCGCCGACGAGATCGAGCCGCTGGCGGCGAGTGTCGAGGACAACGGCGGGGCGTACATCGTGCCCGCGTTCTCCGGTCTGTTCGCGCCCTACTGGCGCTCCGACGCGCGCGGTGTCATCACCGGGCTCACCCGGTACGTCACGAAGGCACACCTCGCGCGCGCGGTGCTGGAGGCGACGAGCTGGCAGACGCGCGAGGTCGTGGACGCCATGTTCCAGGACTCCGGGGTGCACATCACGACCCTGAAGGTCGACGGCGGCATGACCAAGAACAACCTGCTGATGCAGCACCAGGCGGACGTACTCGATGTGCCGGTGGTCCGCCCGAAGGTCTCCGAGACGACCTGCCTGGGCGCGGCCTACGCGGCCGGGCTGGCCACGGGTGTGTGGAACGACCTGGACGAGCTGAAGTCGCACTGGCAGAAGGACGTCGAGTGGACGCCCGCCATGGAGTCCTCGGTGCGGGACCGTGAGTACCACAACTGGCGCAAGGCCGTGGAGAAGAGCTTCGCCTGGCAGGAGGACGGGGAGAACTAGCGGCACGCGTGTGTGCGCTGCGACGACCCGCACGCACGCGTGGCGCTCATGAGACGCGGCCCGTACCCCGGTCGGCGGGGGTACGGGCCGTTCCCGTGGATCAGGTCGTGACGGCGGTCCGGCGGCGCTCCGCCGCGTAGGCCATCGCGTGCCGGACCACGCCGATGAGGACGTCCTTGACCGACTCACGGTCTCGGGCGTCGCACAGCAGCAGCGGTACGTCCTCGTCGAGGTCCAGGGCCTGGCGGACCTCCTCGACGGGGTAACGGGCCGATCCCTCGAAGCAGTTGACGCCGATCACGAAAGGTATGGAGCGTCGCTCGAAGTAGTCGACGGCGGCGAAGCAGTCCTCCAGGCGGCGTGTGTCGGCGAGCACGACGGCACCGAGCGCGCCCTCGGAGAGCTCGTCCCACATGAACCAGAACCGTTCCTGCCCGGGCGTCCCGAAGAGGTACAGCACCAGGTCCTCGCGCAACGTGATGCGGCCGAAGTCCATGGCCACGGTGGTGGTGTGCTTGCCCTCCACGCCACGCGTGTCGTCGACGGGACGGCCTGCCTCGGTGAGCAGTTCCTCGGTGCGCAGCGGCCGGATCTCGCTGACCGCGCCCACGAGCGTGGTCTTGCCCACGCCGAAGCCGCCGGCCACCAGGATCTTGAACGTGACGGGCTCGACCGGGGGCTTGCCGCGCTCAGAACGCCCGAAGATCATCGGTCTCTTCTCCTGCTTGCTGGGGGTGGGGCGACGGTGGGCCGTAGCCTCCGCCGCCGGGGGTTTCGATGACGAGTACGTCGCCGGGGCCGACGTCGGCCGCGTCGCTGCCGCCGAGTTCGGTGACCGTGCCGTCCGCGCGCTCCACGCGGTTGGCGCCCAGCGCTCCGGGCGCGCCGCCCGCCATGCCGTACGGCGGGACCCGGCGGTGCTGGGAGAGGGTCGAGACGGTCATGGGCTCCAGGAACCGGATGCGGCGCACCGCACCGTCCCCGCCGCGCCACCGTCCGCCACCGCCGCTGTCCGGCCGTACGGCGAACTCGTCGAGCCGGACGGGCAGCCGCCACTCCAGGACCTCGGGGTCGGTGAGCCGCGAGTTGGTCATATGGGTCTGGACGGCGGGCGCTCCGGGGAAGCCGTCGCCCGCGCCGGATCCGGAGGCGACGGTCTCGTAGTACTGGTGGCGGTCGTTGCCGAAGGTGACGTTGTTCATGGTGCCGGAGCCCTCGGCCTGGACGCCGAGCGCCGCGTAGAGGGCGCCGGTGATGGCCTGGGAGGTCTCGACGTTGCCGGCGACGACGGCGGCCGGCGGCTGCGGCGCGAGCATCGAGCGGGGCGGCACGACGATCGTCAGGGGGCGCAGACAGCCGTCGTTGAGGGGGATGTCGTCGGCGACCAGGGTCCGGAACACGTACAGGACGGCCGCGTTGACGACCGCGAACGGAGCGTTGAAGTTGCTGTCCAGTTGGGCCGAGGTGCCGGTGAAGTCGACGGTCGCGGAGCGGTTGTCGCGGTCCACGCGCACGCTTACGCGGATGACGGCGCCCGAGTCCGTCTCGTAGGAGTACTCGCCGTCGTCGAGGGTGTCGACGACCCGGCGAACGGCGTCCTCGGCGTTGTCCTGGACGTGCCGCATGTACGCCTGGACGACGTCGAGGCCGAAGTTCTCGATCATGCGGGCGACTTCGTCGACGCCCTTCTGGTTGGCGGCGATCTGGGCGCGCAGGTCGGCGAGGTTGGTCTTCGGGTTGCGGGAGGGGTGGCGCGCCTCGGTGAGAAGGCGGAGGGTCTCGTCCTCGCGGAAGCGGCCGTTCTCGGCGAGCAGCCAGTTGTCGAAGAGGATTCCCTCTTCGTCGATGGTGCGGCTGTTCGCGGGCATGGAGCCCGGGGCGATACCGCCGATCTCGGCGTGGTGGCCTCGGGAGGCGACGTAGAAGAGGATCTCCTGGTCACTCTCCGTACTTTCGGTGCCTTCGGTGCCTTCGGTGCCTTCGGTGGCGAAGACCGGGGTGATCACCGTGACGTCCGGCAGGTGGGTGCCGCCGTGGTACGGGTCGTTCACCGCGTAGGTGTCCCCCGGCCGCATCCTGGCGCCGCGACGCCGGATGACCTCCTTGACGCTGGTGCCCATCGATCCCAGGTGGACGGGGATGTGCGGGGCGTTGGCCACCAGGTTTCCGTCCGGGTCGAAGAGCGCGCAGGAGAAGTCCAGGCGTTCCTTGATGTTGACGGACTGGGCCGTGGATTCGAGGCGGGCGCCCATCTGTTCGGCGATGGACATGAAGAGGTTGTTGAAGACCTCCAGCAGAACCGGGTCGGCTTTCATGTCGAGATCGGAACTCTCCGTAACCACCGCACGTTCCATGACCAGATGCCCGTCGTCTCGCGAAACGGCCTGCCAGCCGTCGTCGACGACGGTCGTCGCGCCGGCCTCGGTGATGATCGCGGGGCCGGTGACCATGTCGCCGGGTGGCAGGTCCTCGCGGCGGTGGAGGGGTACGTCGCGCCAGGCGCCGCCCGTGTGGAGGCGGACGGTTCCGGGAGCGGCGGTGTGGCCCTGGTACGGGGTCAGGGCCGAGAGATCGGGGGGTTGAGTGATGCCGGTGGCTTCGACGGAGAGGGCTTCGACGACGATCGGGCGGTCGAGCGTGAAGGAGTACGTGGCGCGATGACGTGCTTCGAAGACCTGGCGCATCTCGCCGGGCTCGGTCAGCTCGACGGTGAGGGTGGTGTCGGTGCCGTCGTAGCGGAGTTGGGCGCGGCGGGTGACGCGGATGCGGTCGTCCGGGACGTCCTCGGCGCGGAGTTCGGCGCGGGCGGCGCTCTCCAGGTCGTCGGCGGTCTTGCGGACGGCCGGCATCGCGGCGGCCTCCAGGGGGGCCTCGACGGACTGTTCCCGCATGGCGGTGGTGTCCGCGAGGCCGATGCCGAGTGCGGAGAGGACACCGGCCATGGGGGGCACGAGGACGGTGCGGATGCCCAGCGATTCGGCGACCCTGCACGCGTGCTGGCCGCCGGCACCACCGAAGGTGGTGAGGGCGTAGCGGGTGACGTCGTGGCCCTTCTGGACGGAGATCCGCTTCACGGCGTTGGCGATGTTGGCGACCGCGATCTGGAGGTAGCCCTCGGCGACCTGCTCGGGTGTGCGCTCGTCGCCGGTCCGCTCGCGGATCTCGCGCGCGAGGGCGGCGAAGCGGTCGCGGACGAGTTCCGCGTCGAGCGGCTGGTCGCCGTCGGGGCCGAACACCGCGGGGAAGTGGGCGGGTTGGATGCGGCCGAGCATGACGTTGGCGTCGGTGACGGCCAGCGGGCCGCCTCCGCGGTAGCAGGCGGGGCCCGGGTCCGCGCCCGCCGAGTCCGGCCCTACGCGGTAGCGGGAGCCGTCGAAGTGGAGAACCGAGCCGCCGCCCGCCGCGACGGTGTGGATGTCGAGCATGGGGGCGCGCAGCCGGACGCCGGCGATCTGTGTGGTGAAGACGCGTTCGTACTCGCCGGCGAAGTGGGAGACGTCGGTGGAGGTGCCGCCCATGTCGAAGCCGATGACGCGGTCGAAGCCGGCGAGTTGCGACATCCGGGCCATGCCGACGATCCCGCCGGCGGGTCCGGACAGGATGGCGTCCTTGCCGCGGAACTGACCGGCTTCGGCGAGACCGCCGTTGGACTGCATGAACATCAGCCGTACGCCGTGGAGTTCGTCGGCGACGTGCTGGACGTAGCGGCGCAGCACGGGAGAGAGGTAGGCGTCGACGACGGCGGTGTCACCGCGCGGGACCAGTTTCATCAGCGGGCTGACCTCGCTGGAGAGCGAGATCTGCGGGAAGCCGATCCGGGCGGCCAGCTGTCCCACGGCCTGTTCGTGGGCGGGGTGGAGGTGGCTGTGCATGCAGACGACGGCGACGGCGCGGATCCCGTCGTCGTACGCCTCCTGGAGCGGGCCGGCAAGGGCGTCCAGGTCGGGCGCGCGCAGGACGGTGCCATCGGCGGCGATGCGCTCGTCGACCTCCACGACCCGTTCGTGGAGCAGCCCGGGGAGTTCGATGCGGCGGGCGAAGATGTGGGGGCGGTTCTGGTAGGCGATGCGCAGGGCGTCGCGGAAACCGCGGGTGACGATCAGGAGGGTCCGCTCGCCCTTGCGTTCCAGGAGGGCGTTGGTGGCGACGGTGGTGCCCATGCGGACGGCTTCGACAGGGTCCTGGGAGCCGTTCAGCAGTTCACGGACGCCGGTGACCGCGGCGTCGGAGTAGCGGGCCGGGTTGTCGGAGAGCAGTTTGTGCGTGAGCAGTCGGCCGTCCGGGCGACGCGCGACGATGTCCGTGAAGGTGCCGCCCCGGTCGACCCAGAACTGCCAGCTTGTCGTCACGTCCGTCTCCCCGATCGCGCAGTTCGGCACCGTATCCGCAGAGTGGCGGCAGACCGTCCGCGGATGGTCGTCGACGATCGGTCAGATCATATCGGGAGCGCTGTTGCGACGCCCGGTCCGCTCGGCCGGAGGGCGGGCGTGCGGCCGCGTTCCCCGGGGCCGTCCGTGAGCGGCTCGCGGCGCCGGGGGAACGGCCGCCTTCGGGGGCGGGGCACTCGGTCAGAGCGCCCGGAGGCCGTTGATCACATCACGCAGAATGCTCTCGTCCGGCAGCTCGGCGGGCGGCACAGGCCGGTTCACATGGACGAACTCCGCGTCCACGAGGTCACCCACCAGAACCCGCACCACGCCGATGGGCAGGTCGAGTTCGGAGGACAGCTCGGCGACCGACTGCGGGGTGTCCCGGCACAGGTCCACGATGTCCACGTGCTCCGGGGACAGCGTGTGGTCGCCTTCCGGATCGTCCGCCTGAGTCTCCGCGACGACCACCGCGATGAGGTCGAGGCGGTGCTGAGCCGCACTGGTGGTGCGGCCACGCGTCATGGCGTACGGGCGGACGACCGGTCCGGCCTCGTCGTCGAACCAGTGGCTTCTTCCCTGACCGTCTGTGCTCATGTCATCTCACTACCCGCCCTGAGGCAGATCGGTGCGTGGAGTGGATGCCAGATGTACACCGACCCGCTTGACGAGGAGCGTCATCTCGTAGGCGACCAGGCCGACGTCGGAGTCCGCGTCCGAGAGGACGGCGAGGCAGCTGCCGTCGCCGGCGGCGGTCACGAACAGGAAGGCGTCGTCGAGTTCGACGACCGTCTGCCGGACGTTGCCCGCCTCGAAGTGGCGGCCCACGCCCTTGGCGAGGCTGTGGAAGCCGGAGGCGACGGCGGCCAGGTGCTCGCCGTCCTCCCGTGTCAGGTCGTTGGACACCCCCGTCGCCAGCCCGTCGCCGGAGAGCACGACGGCCTTGCGGATGCTGGCGACGCGGTCGACCAGGTCGTCCAGGAGCCAGTTGAGCTCTCCGGAGTTGGTTGTGCCGTGGCCGGTCGTCTTCGGTGCGGTCATCGACCGTCCCCCTTAGTTCCTCGTGGTGCTGTGCCGCTGTGGGTGTCGTCGCCCGCGGCGTCGTTCTCCGCACGGCCGCGCTGCCAGCCGCGCTGGAGCGATGCCATACGGCTGCGTACCTGGTCGGCGTCCCGCTCGTCGATCCCTGTGCTGTCGTCGGTGCGGCGCCCGGCCGGACTCTGCTTCAGCTGCGGGGCCAGGTTGGCCTGGCGTACGCGGCGGGGCAGCGGGCCGGTGCCCGGGGCCGTCTCCCGCGGTGTGGCGCCGCGTCCGATCGGCTGGGACGTGGCGTCGGCACCGGTCTCCTGCGGCACAGGGCGGGAGCCGGTCCGCTCCAGGGCGGCGCCGGGGCCTCTCTGGTGGGGTGCGACGCCTTCTGGAGCGGCCTTGAAGGACTCGCCCGCGCCGCTCGACGCGATCTCGGCACGCCGGGTGCGTCTGGGGAGGACGGGGGCGCCGGGCTGCGCCCCGCCGAGTTCGCGGCCCGTGGGGCCCGTGACGGTCGGGGTTTCGGCGCGCTGCTCGTCCAGGCGGTCGGCGACACCGGTGGCGAGGCGCTGCGGCCCCGTCGCGCGCCTGCGGGCGGGCAGCGGCGGGGACTCCTGGGGAAGCGACCGGTTCGGGCCCGCCGTGGCCTCGTCCTCGCTCTGCTCCCGCTGCTCGGTCACCGGGCGGCCGTGCGAGCTGACCAGCTTGGGGGTGTGGCGGCGGGGCAGCGCCACCGGGGCGTTCAGGTCGTGGTCGGGGGCGTCCTGGCGGTCCTCGCCCGGGGTGGCGTCCGTGCGGACCAGGGAACGGCGCGGGCGGAACAGTCCGCCGCGTTCGCTGTCCTCGTCGTCGAGCGCGCCGGGGAAGTCATCGATGGCGTCCAGGTCGACCGGCGCCTCCAGCTCGACGGGACCGTCCAGGAGCCCTCCGGAAAGGCCGGGCAGCGGCACCGGGACCTGGGCGAGCTGGGCCCGGCGGGCTTCCTCCAGCTCGGCCTCCTTGGAGGGCTGGGGGCGGTCCAGACGGAAGCCGATGCCGTTGGTGTCCGGGATGTCGTCCGTCAGCAAGGCGTTCGGGATGAACACGACGGCCGTCGTGCCGCCGTACGGCGACGGCTGGAGCGAGACCCGGACGTTCTGCCGCTGGGCGAGCCGGCTGACCACGAACAGGCCCAGCCGGTCGGTGTCGGACAGCTCGAACTCCGGTGTCTCCGCGAGCCGGAGGTTGGAGTCCAGGAGGGCGTCGGCCGCCATGCCGAGGCCTCGGTCGTGGATCTCCAGGGTGAAGCCGTTGGCGACGCGCTCGCCCAGCACCTGGACGGCGGTGTGCGGCGGGGAGAACACCGTGGCGTTCTCCAGGAGTTCGGCGACCAGATGCGTGAGGTCCGCGACGGCCGGACCGGTGACGGCGACGCGCGGGAGCCGGCGGACCTCGATGCGCTCGTAGTCCTCGACCTCGGCGACGGCGGCGCGTACGACGTCCATGAGCTGGACGGGCTTGCGCCACTGCCGGGAGGGGGCGGCGCCGGAGAGGATCACGAGGCCCTCTGCGTGGCGGCGCATACGGGTGGTCAGGTGGTCGAGGCGGAACAGGTCGGCGAGTTCGTCGGTGTCCTCGGTCCGGCGCTCCATGGTGTCGAGCAGGGTGAGCTGCTTGTGCAGGAGCACCTGGCTGCGGCGGGCGAGGTTCACGAAGACCTCGGAGACACCGGCGCGGAGCTCGGCCTGCTTGACGGCGGCCTCGACGGCGGCGCGCTGCAGGGTGTTGAGGGCCTGACCGACCTCGCCCATCTCGTTCTTGTCGTACTCCAGACGCGGGACCTCGGTCTCCACGTCGACCTGCTCCCCCGCGGACAGTCGGCGCATGACGCTCGGGAGCCGTACGCCGGACGCCTCGTGGGCCTCGAGGCGCAGCTGCCGAAGGTCGCGGATGAGACCGCGGCCGATGCGCACGGAGAGGACGACCGAGAAGAGCAGGGCGAGCAGGCCGAGGACACCGGCGACGGCCGCCTTGACGATGACGCCCATCGCGACGGGCTGCACCCGGTCCTGATAGCGGTCGCCCGCCTGGTCGTTGAGGGTGGCGAGTTCGTCGAGCACGCTGGCGGCGGTGGCGTCCCAGCTCTTGGCGGTGATGAACCGGGGGGTGCCGGGCTCGGAGTCGACGACGATCTTCTCGGCGGAGCGCAGCGACGCGGTGGAGGCGTTCTTCCAGAACCTGTCGTAGCGTTCGCGTTCCGTCGCGGGCAGCACCGGCAGGCTGACGTCGTACAGCACGGTGCGCTGCGCGATCAGGTCGGAGACCTCGCGGATCTCTCCGTGCGTGAGATCGCCGACCACGAGGGCGGAGCCGAGCAGGGCGTCCTCGCGGGAGAGGAGTTCGCGGGCGCGGGTGATGTTGACGAGGGCGCGGGCCTGCTTGTCCATCTCCACGCTGTCCACCCCGTCGAGGGAGGCCAGCAGGGCGTAGCAGGGGTCCACGAGACGGTTGTAGCGCTCCAGTGCCTGGGAGCGGTTCACCGCGTCTTCCTCGACGCTGCGGCGCAGCGAGTCGACGCCGTCGAAGGCGTCCAGTACGGCGGTGAGGCGTTCCTCGTCGTCCTGGTCCATGCCGTCGCGGACGTCGGGGTCCTTTGCGCTCTGACGGATCTTGGCGATGGCGTCGTCGGTGGCCGTGCGGGTCTCGCGGAGCGCGGCGAGCGCGTCCGAGGCCCGTGGGTCGGCCAGATAGACGAGGGTCTGGCGGCGTTCCTGCTGGAGGACGCGGACGGTGTCCTCGGTGGGGTAACCGAGGTCCTCGACAACCGTCGACACCTGGAACAGCTGGGCGACCGCCCGTCCCGTGAGTACCGTGGCGAAGCCCCAGATCGCTGTCAGGGACACCAGCGGCACGAGAAGCAGCGCCACGATCTTCCGGCGGATCGACTTCCCGCGAAAGCGCATGGCCTCCCCCAGCTCGACCCCCGGCGGGCGGGGGTACGCATGTACGTCAACAAACGGCGCGAGCCTACTACCGTCACACAGTTAACTCGAAGACCTGTCCGGAGGACGAACTTCCTCACCGGCGCGGCGAGATGGGGAGTTGTCCGGGCATTGCGGGAGATTGCCTCCCTGAAACACGTGGCGGCGGTTCATTCGGATCCGGCCGTAACGACTGGCCAGTTGGCCAGAATTTTTCGTTTCTTGGGAATCTTCAGAGCGTCTCGTTCGTCCTACTCTTCGGGAAATGGGTGCAGAATCGGCCACACGAGCCGCATCCCGCACCCGGGCGGCGTAAAACAGCGCAAGCCGGGCAGCCACTGGGGAGCCGTGTGTTCGCACACGGAGCGAGGGGTCTGCTGGCGGTGGGGAGTGACACGTTGATGGGCACGGCGGAGCGGCATGAGGCGCTCATGGACGGCGCTGCGGCGCACCAGGCGGAGCGGCAAAGTCCCGAGGCACCGGATCGCGACAATCCAGCGCACGAGGACGGGCCCGGGTCCGGGACCGCCGAGCATGCCACGCCGGAAGAGGAGCCGTACTACCGGCCGTTGTGGATCGACGAGGCCGCGCCACGGCGTCGGATGCCCGACCCGGTGCGCAGGTCGGCGGTGCGGGCGGTCCTGATCATCGCGGTGACGCTGGTCCAGGCGATGGTGGCGTTCCTGTGCACCCTGGCCGGATCCTGGCTGGCGTTCCCGATGGTCATCAGCAGCGTGGCGAGCACCGTGGTGGCGACGTGGGGCGCCCTGGACATCTGGGTGACCCGTCAGGTGTGGAACCAGCGCAACGGCGTCGTGTCGGCCCCGAGCAGCACCGCCCGGGCCCTGCGGCGTGAGCTGCGCAGGGCCCGGCGCCAGGCGCGGGCCGCCGAGCGGGCGCAGGCCCGGATAGAGCGGCGGGGCGGCGCGGGGCAGTTGTCGCACTCCTGAGAGGGCGACACCGACCCGCGCGGGGCCCCGCACCCAGCATGCGGGGCCCTGCCCTCAGGACGTCGTCGGCGTCGGCCGCTTGAACATCCGTGTCGCCGTGATCTCGCTGTGGCCCGCTTCCTCCGTCCGCGACTGCTGCGGCAGTCCTGGACGGAGGTGCTCCTCCACGCTGATGTACTTCAGGCCCGCCCTGAGGTCGGCGTCATTGCGCAACCTGATGACCAGGGGGAACTCTGCGAGCGCGGTGGTGTCGAACAGACCCGTGGTGTACAGGAGTTGGACACCCAGGGCATCCGACACCGCCCGCTGGAGCTCCAGCAGATAGGTCGCGTTGGCCCGGCCGATCGGGTTGTCCAGGAAGAGCGTGCCGGCGTGCCGGTGCTTGTCGCGGCCCCGGTCGTTGGACCGCAGCGCGGCCATGGTGCAGTACAGCGCGATGGCGGCCGTCAGCAGCTGGCCACCGGAGAACACATCGCCCATCTGCCCGACCGGCACACGCTCGGCCCTCAGCACGGCATCCGGCTTGAGGATCTCGACGGCGATCCCCCTGGGTTGCAGCGCGGCCCCGACTCCCCGCAGCAGCAGGGACATTCCGTCCCGCCGCAGATCGGAGTTCTTCTTCACCGCCGCGCGCGTGGCCTCGTCGATGACCTCGCCCAGTCGCTCGGTCAGCGTCGCCTGATCGGGCTCCTCGAAGCGGATCCGCAGGAACTCCTGCCCGGACCACTCGCCGAGCCCCTCAGGCAGCCGGGACAGCCGCTGGGCGGACCGCAGGGTCGCGAGCGCCGACTCGACGAGCCCGCGCAACCGGTCCACGATCGAGTCCCGGTTCCGCTCCAGCTGCGCCAACTCGTCGGTGAGGACCCGCAGTCGGGGCGCGAAGGCGTCCGCCCACTTCTGGGCGTGCTCCGGCAGCGCGGACGCGGGCAGCTCGCGGATCTGCTGGCGCGCGGGGGTGCGGACCTGCTCGTAGCGCGTGGAGTTGGCGTGCCGGACGAGGACGTCGCTCGCCTCGCGTACGCCGGCCTCGGCGGCGGACAGGTCGGCGGCGCAGCCGCGCAGCGACCGGCGGGCCTCGGCGGCGGACTGCCGGGCCTCCTCCGGGCTGCCCGGGTACGGCTCCGGCTCCTCCTGGTCCTCGTCGGGGGTGTGCTCGCGCAGCAGGTCGCGCAGCATCGCGGCGATCTCGTCGAAGCCGCCGACCGCGTCCTCGGCGGCGCGATGGGCGTCCAGGAGCTCGGCGTGCGCCTCCCTGGCCTGCGTCAACGCCTCGGAGCGGGAGGCGAGTTCGGCGGTAGCCGTGCGCAGCAGCGCCTGTGCGTGCCCGGCGTCCCGGGGCTCCAGCTCCTCGGACAGCTCGGTGTGCGCCTCACCGTCCCCGGGCGCGTGCCGCTCGGCCTCACCGCGCAACCGTCCGAGCTGCTCGCTCGCGGTGGACATCCGTGTCTCCAGAAGCTGCACCAGCTCCTCGGCGCGGGCGGCGGCGGCCTGCCGGGACGGCCCGTCGGAGCCGTCGGGCGACTGCAGGAGCTGCTCCGCGCGCGTGCGGACCTTGTTGCTCAGCCGGTCCAGATCGGCCAGGGCCGCGCTGGACTCGCTCTCGGCCCGGGCCTGCTCGGCCCGCAGGTCGGCGCCGACACCGACCTTCTCGTACAGCTGTGAGGCGGCCCGATAGGCCTCCCGCAGTGCGGGCAGCGAGACCTTCGGATCGTCGGCGTCGCTCTCCGGCACGTCGTCGGGGGCGCCCGCGATCTCCGAGCGCTCGGCGCGCAGCGCACGCGCGGTGCGCCGAGCGTCGTCGGCGGCCCGCTGAGCGGCACGCCGGTCCTCGTCGGCAGCCCGCGCCCGCTCCAGGCAGGTCTGGGCCCGGGCCTCCGACTCGGTGGCCTCGTCGGCGAGTTCGCGCAGCTTGACCTGCCAGCCGGCCCGTTCACGCAGCCGGAAGGCGAGCCCCGCGAGGGCGTCGGCGGCACGCCGGGCCTTCTGTGCGGCCTCCTGGCGCTCGTCGCGCACCTGCACGGCCTCGGCGGCGGTCTCGTCGGCCTCGGCCCGCACGGTCCGCGCCTCGGCCAGCTCGGCCTCCGACTCCTCGGCGAACGCGCGCGTGTCGTGCGCGGTCCGCGCCAGCTCGACCAGCCGCCCGGCCGGGCAGCCCGTACGCCAGGACGACAGCCGTGCGGCCAGTTCCCGGTCCTTGCCGAGCCGGGCCGCGAGCGAACGGATCTCCTCGTCGCGCTCGGTCGCCCGGGCCCGCAGCGTCTGTCGCTCCTCGTCGGCGGCGTGCTCGTCGTGCATGGCCGGGTTCGGCGGTACGAGGAAGACGGCCTCGCTCCCGGAGCCGGGCGCCGGAGTCGGGGCGAGCAGGGCGGCGGCCGTACCGACGGCGACGGCGGACCGCGGGAGCAGGGCGGCCTCGTTCAGCGCCTCGCGGGCCCGTGCGTGCGTGTCGGGGTCGGTGATGATCACGCCGTCGACCAGCTCGGGCCGGGCGGCCAGCACGCGCGCGTGGTCGGCGGGGTCGACGGCCTGGGCGAGATAGCGCCAGCCGGGGAGCGCCGGGATGCCGTGCTCGCCGAGGAACTCCACGGTGGCCAGCACGTCCGGGCCCGGCGGCAGCAGTCCGCCGTCACCGAGGGCACCGAGAATCCGGGAGTCGTCGGCGGCGGCGGTGCGCAGTTCGAAGAGGTGGCGCTCGGCGGCGGAGACCGCGTCGTCGAGAAGCTCGCGCAACTCGTCGGCGAACCGGTCGAGTTCCTCGGGCGCGAGGGTGCCCTCGGCCCCGTCGTTCCCGGTCGGTCCGTCCGTCTTCGCCCCGTCGCGCCCGGTCGGACCCTCCGCCTTCGCCCCGTCGGCGCCCGCCCGGGGCACCGGCACTCCGCCGTGCCCGGCATCGGAGACCCCGGTCAGGCTCAGCAGCTCCGCGAGCCGCGGCTCCGCCGCCAGCCCCTCGGCGAGCCGCTTCTCGGCCTCGTAGGACCGCTCGGCGGCCATGGCCGCGTCCGCGGCACGTGCCGCCGTCAGCTCGGCGCGGGATTCCGTGGAGCCCGCCTCGCGCGCGTGCTCGCCGGCACGGCGCGAGGCCTCGCGCGCGATGTCCCAGGCGGCGACAGCCGTCTTCTCGGCGTCGCTGGCCGCGAGGGCCGCGCGCGCCGGGTCGGCGTCGGGCGCGCTGTCGTCCAGCCAGCCGGCCCGTACGGCCTCGGCGGTCTCCTGTTCGACCTCGTTCAGCCGCTGCCGCAGATGCCCGACCTCGCTGCGGGCGCGCTGCGCCTCGGTGGCCGCGGTGGTGGAGTCCTGGTAGGCGGCCTCGCCGACCTCCTGAAGCGCGGCGGACCGCTCCTCCCCCTCGTTGGCGAGGTTCTCGGCGCTCTCCACGGCCGAGTGCAGGGCGCGTACGAGGTCGACGGCGGCCTTGGCCCGGGCGGCCAGCGCGGGGGCCGCGTCCCGCTCGGCCTCCTGGATCGCGGCGGACACGCGGGAGACGCGGTCGGTGGCGGCGCGGTGCCGCAGTACGGCCTCGGCGGCCTGCCAGGCCGAGTGCAGGGTACGGGCGTCGGCGAGCTCGCGCTTCTGTGCGGCGGCTGACTTCTCGGCGGCGGCGAGCGCCAACGAGGCGTGCCGGAAGGCGAGTTCGGCCGCGATCAGCGCGCTGCGCTCCCGCGAGCCCTCGGCATGCGTGACCGCGTACGCGGCGGCCGTCACCCGCTGGGCGAGGTCGGCGGCACGCAGCCGCTCCCGGGCGCCGCGCGCGGAGAGCCTGCGGGCCAGCGACCGCGTACGGCGTTCGGCACCGGCGTGGATGTCACGCGCGCGTGAGCGGGCCTCGGCGGCCTCGACGATCCGCCCGAGGAGGTCCACCGAACCGGCGGTGAAGTCCCGTTCGGCGATCAGCTCGGCGCGGCGGCCCAGTTTGTTGCCGAAGCCGCTGACCAGGTCGGCGAGCCCGTCGGTGTCGCGGGTGTCGGTCACGGCCCGCAGCAGCAGGTCGGTGAAGTCGGAGTCCTTCTTGACCGCGAAGAGACCGGCCGCCTCACCCTCGTCGGCGTTCATCTCCCGCTGGTAGCGGAAGAGTTCGGGGTCGAGGCCGAGGTCGCCGAGGTGCTCGATCCAGCGGTCGTGGATCTCCTCCCAGTGCACCTCCAGGTGCGGATACGCCTTGCCCGCCTCGGTGATGGCGTCCCGGAAGCCCTTCATGGTGCGGCGCCGGCCCAGTGCTCCGGAGGCGCCCTCGACGGCCGGCCGTACGGCGGTGGACTCGGCGACGGGCAGGTTGTCCAGGGACAGTCCGGGCCCGGGCCGGAAGGAGTACCAGGCCTCGGCGAACTTCCGCGGGTCGTTGGAGACCTGGCGCCCCCGCCACTCGCTCACCTTGCCGACGACGACGCACTCGCCGGTCAGCGTGTGCTGCCACTCCAGCGCGACATGCCCGCAGTCGTCGGCGAGCAGGAACTTGCGCAGCACACCGGAGCTGGCGCCGCCGAGGGTGTTGCGGTGGCCCGGCAGCATGACGGAGAAGATCAGCTTGAGCAGCACGGACTTGCCGCCGCCGTTCTCCAGGAAGAGCACGCCGGCGGGCGCGGGGCGGCGCGGCGGGCCGGTCGGCTCCTCCTCGAAGAACTCCGCCTGGGTGGGGGCGGGGTCGGGCACTTCCGCGCCTACGCCGCGCAGGTCAAGCACGGTGTCGGCGTAGCGCGCACCGGCGGGGCCGATGGAGTAGAGGCGGACCCGGGACAGCTCGTACATGGCGGACTCTCGTAAGTCTTCGGCAGGTGGGGGGAGTTCAGGAGTGGAACGGCAGTCCGGCGTCGGCCACCAGCTCGTCGGCGGTGTCCTCGGCGGGCAGCAGGGTCGGTGTGCCGTCGGTGACCGGGACGACGCCCAGTTCCAGCAGCTCCGCCATGGCGGCGCTGCCGGCCATGTCCCGGACCTGGAGCTGGTAGCGGGCCGTCGTGCGGTACGTGCCGCCGTTGTCGTCGCCGGTGCGTTGAAGGAATCCGGAGTCGGTGAGGAAGGCGACGGCCTTGCCGACGATGCCGGTCGTGGAACCGGCGAGTCTGCGCGCGTCCTTCGTCGCACCGGTCGCGCTGCGTCTCACCCAGATCCGCCAGGCGGCCTCGAGCCCGGGCGCGTCGGTGGCGGGGTCGGTGTTCTCGCCCAGTTCGTCGGCGCGTTCCTCCAGCCGCCGACAGGCCTGCCGGACGAAGGCGTCGACGCCGTTGACGCTCACCCGCCCGATGTATCCGTCGTCGGCGAGATCCTCGGGCCGAGGGAACGCCATGGCTGCCACGGCGAGATGGGCCAGCCCGTGCAGGAACCGGTCCGAGCCGTCGGCGGACGTCCGTCGCGCGTAGTCGCCCATCCGCACGGCGAACACGGAGTCCTCGGCGGCGGTCACGGCCATCCCCGCGCGCGGGGAGACCTCCAGCACGACCAGTCCGAGCCCGGCGGCCACCGCGTCGGCCAGCCGGGCGAACGGCGGATCCTCGCGGTAGCGCCGCAGCAGCTCGGTGTACTCCTGGTCGCGGGCGGGCTGGAGCTTGGGCTGCAACCCGAAGGCAACGAGCCGAGCCGCGTCGGCGGCGTCAGCGGGTGTGACGGCGACCGGGGCCGAGGGGGCGGGGGCCTCCGCGTCACTCCACTCGACGTGCTCGCTCACGACTTCAACTCCTTGTTCTCGGAACCAACGGCCGGCCCAGTCACCCCAGGGGCGCGGGGCGGTGACATCTGCGGCTCCGCCGCGTGGGCGCGACCAGCCACGCCGGACCCTCGGTCGCCCACCGGCAGAACCATCACGCCGCCTCCGTCCGATCCGCGGCCATCCCCGCCGCATCCAGCAAAGCCGTCCCGACGATGAGATCCGCCCCGCCGAACTCCGGATCATCCAGCTGGACCCCGTCGTCCACGGCGAACAGCAGCTTCTCCTCGCCCTGCCGATACGCGGTCCCCACCGCCGGACTGGCCGCGTGCACGGCCAACAGGGCCACCAGATACGGCAGATCAGGGTCCTGACGGCGAGCCTCGGCCAGCAGCCCCGACAACCGCCGCGGCGCGTCGGCGGGCAGATCGAGCAGCTCCATCGCCGAGGCCAGCTGCTCCTCGCTGAACCGGCTGTCGTCCGGCGTGGCGATGAGGTCCGGCTCGGGCATCTCCGCGCCCAGGTGCTCGCGCTCCACCGGCGGGGTCAGCAGTATGTCGACGAGGTCACCGACCCGCACCGACACCGGCGTACGCAGCCCGGTCCCGCGGGCGAAGAACGCGTCGGTGACCCGGACGGCCTGCTCCAGGGGCAGCGGCAGCACGGGCGCGACCAGATGCCCGTAGAGGTCTATCCCCGACGTCGTCATGGGTGTGGCGAAGGCCTGCCGGTCCTGCTCGGCGCGGAACAGCGGTCCCGCCTCCAGCAGTCGGGACTGCAACTGCGTGTGGCGGCGGATGCAGTCCTTGACGATGTCGACCAGCTCGGCGGCCCGTCGCTTCTGCTCCGGGTCCTCGGACTCGTCCCGGGCCTTGCGGATGTTGGTGAGGATCGCGTTCTCGTGGCGGTAGCGGTCGGCGACGTGGTCGAGCGCCTCGGTGATCATGTCGGGCACGGCATTGAGCCAGTCCACCGCGCGGACGTTGCGCCGGGTGGCGTCCAGGGCCCGGCGCAGTGTCTCCGAGTACTGCACGGTCCGGTACCGGGCCTGCTCGGCGGCGAGCTGGGCGTCGGCGAGGCGGCCGCGGCTGATCAGCACCTCCAGCTTGACCTCGGCGGCGATCTGGGCGCTGGTGACGTCGGTGTCGAGGGCGCCGACAAGGACGTTGACGGCCTCGTCGGTCGTCCGGAGGTACACCGAGCCGCCGGGGCCGGGGACCTCCTCGATCAGCTTGAAGTCGTAGTCGCGACGGACATAGGTGCCGTCCGTCGCGAAAGTGCCGTAGACCGCCCGGAAGCCGCGGTCCACGCTGCCGACGTTGATCAGGTTCTCCAGGACCCATCGGGCCACCCGCTCATGCTCGACGACGGGCCGCTGCGGGGCCTGGGCGGCGATGCGCGGGATGAGGCGGGCGACTATCTGGTCGTGGTCGGCGCCCGTGTCGAAGTCCATGTTCAGGGTGACCAGGTCGATGGCCGAGAGGGCCACCTCCGCCATGCCGTACACCGAGTACTCGCCCGCCAGGTTGGCCTTGCGGGCGTCGAGGTCGTGCAGCGGCGCGGTGCAGGCGAGCGCGCGCAGCCGCCGCGCCAGCCCCTCGTCGGCGGCCGGGCCCGGTGCCGGGCGCGGCCCCGCGCTGAGCTGGGGCGGAACACTGTCCGTCGTGGCAGGCGAAGTCACGGTGCACAGACTAGGCCCTCGGTCTGACAACGTCCCAAACGTCACAGAAGCGACCCGGCCCCACAGCGGCCGGACCGCGGAACCGCCCGTCGGACGGTCGCTAGCCGTCCTCGCCGACCCGTCGCCGGTACGCCTCGACCACCCGCTCCAGCGAGTCGTCGAGGTACACGGCGAGCAGCTTCTCGGCCTCTTGGCGGTCCCCGGCCTGCAGAGCCTCCAGGATCCGGCGGTTGCGGGCGAGGTACGGCTCGTGGAGCGCCTTCGGATCGTCCACCACGTGGAAGGCGAGCCGCAGTTCGGCGAAGACGCTGCGCATCAGCTCGTCGGTGCGCTCGCTGCCCGCGAGCGCGACCAGCGCGCGGTGGAAGTGGATGTTGGCGGTACCCAGTGCTTTCCAGTCACCTTCACGCACCGCCCGCTGCCCCGCCGCGACGGCCTCGGCGAGCCCTTCCTCGGCGTACGGCGGCTCGCCCAGCCCTCGTACGACGGCGCACTCGACGAGGCGGCGGGTGCGGTAGATGTCCTGGACGTCCTCCACCGTCAGGACCCGCACGAAGACGCCCCGGTTCAGCTCGTGGACGAGCAGACGTTCATGGGTGAGCAGGCGGAACGCCTCCCGCAGGGTGTTGCGGGACACCTTGAGCGCGCCTCCGATGCTGTCCTCGGAGAGCCGGGTGCCGGGTGGGAAATAGCCATCGGCGATGCGGCTTCTGAGGATGTCCGAGACCCGCTCCGCCGTGCTCGTGCGGCCCAGGAGGGCTCGGTCGTCGGCCAGTCCGGTCAGCTGCTCTGCCATGCCCGGAATTCAACCGCAGACACGAGAACGAAACAACACGGGTATTGAAGGATCGTTCAACGATCCTCTACCTTGCTGCGAACCGCACCGCACGGCTCAGTCCCGCACCCTCCGTCCTCCCACTGCGAGGTGCACATGAGCACGACTCCCCCGCCACCGGCCATGACCACTCAGCCCACGACGACAGAACGTCCCGCCGACGACGGCGCGTTGGGCTGGTTCCGCGCCCTCGGTCCGCGCGGCCGCCGCGCCTTCGCCGGCGCGTTCGGCGGCTACGCCCTCGACTCGTACGACTACTTCACCCTCCCGCTGAGCATGGTCGCGCTGGCCGCGTACTTCGGCCTGGACAGCGGCCAGACCGGCCTCTTCACCACCGTCACGCTGCTGGCCTCCGGGCTCGGCGGCGCCCTCGCGGGCGTGCTGGCCGACCGCGTCGGCCGGGTCCGGGCCCTGATGATCACGGTGATCACCTACGCGGTCTTCACCGTGGCCTGCGGCTTCGCCCCGAACTTCGAGACGCTGCTGGTCTTCCGTGCCCTCCAGGGGGTCGGCTTCGGCGGTGAGTGGGCGGTCGGCGCGATCCTGGTAGCCGAGTACGCGAGCGCGAAACACCGGGGCCGCACGCTCGGCGTGATCCAGAGCTCGTGGGCCGTCGGCTGGGGCCTGGCGGTGCTCGTGTACACGCTGGTCTTCTCCGTCTTCGGCGACGACATGGCCTGGCGCGTGATGTTCTGGACGGGCGCGCTGCCCGCGCTGCTCGTCGTGTGGATGCGCCGCCGGGTGCAGGACGCGCCCGAGGCCATCGCGGTCCGCGAGAAGAGCGCCGGGCAGACCTCCTTCACGGCGATCTTCAAACCCGGTCTGCTGCGTACGACGATCTTCGCCGGTCTGCTCTCCACCGGTGTCCAGGGCGGCTACTACACCCTCGCCACCTGGGTCCCGACGTATCTGAAGAGCGACCGCGGCCTGTCCGTCGTCGGCACCGGCGGCTATCTCACGTTCCTGATCTCCGGCGCCTTCCTCGGCTACCTCACCGGCGGCTACCTCACCGACCGTCTCGGCCGCCGCCGCAACATCTGGCTCTTCGCGCTGCTGTCGGCCGTCTGCATCCTGGCCTACGGGAACATCCCGGAGGGCTCCAACACCCTGCTCCTCGTGCTCGGCTTCCCGCTCGGGTTCTGCATGTCGGCGATCTTCAGCGGCTTCGGGTCGTTCCTGGCCGAGCTGTACCCGACGGCGGTGCGCGGCACGGGACAGGGCTTCACGTACAACGCCGGGCGCGCGGTGGGCGCCGTCTTCCCCACCACGGTCGGCTTCCTGGCCGACAGCTGGGGTGTGGGCGGCGCGCTGGTCTTCGGTGCGATCGGCTACGGCATCGCCGCGCTGGCGCTCTTCGGCCTGCCGGAGACCCGCGGGAAGGAACTGGCGTGAACCGCACGGAGGACCGTCCCCTGACCCTCGTCGACGAGCACGCGCACGCGTGGAGCCCGCGCAACGCCCGGACCCGCTTCCGCGCGGGCCTGACCGGCCCCACCTCCGGGGTCGCGGCGGGCCACACCCAGGTCAACCTGATCTCGGTGCCCGCGGACTGGGCGTACGACATGCTGCTGTTCTGCCAGCGCAACCCGAAGCCGTGCCCGGTGCTCGACGTCACGGACGCCGGTTCCCCCACGACCGTCCTGGCCGACGGCGCGGACCTGCGCACCGACCTGCCGCGCTACCGGGTGTGGCAGGACGGCGAACTGGTGGACGAGCCGACCGATGTGCGCGCGCACTGGCGCGGGGACCTGGTGTCGTTCCTGATCGGCTGCAGCTTCACCTTCGAGTGGGCCCTGACCGAGGCCGGTGTCCCGATCCGGCATCGGGAGCAGGGCCGCAACGTCCCGATGTACGAGACCAGCTGGCAGTGCCGGCCGGCGGGACGGCTGCACGGCCCGATGGTGGTGTCGATGCGTCCGGTGCCGCCGCAGCACCTGTCGGCGGCGATCCGGGAGAGCAGTCTGCTCCCGGCCGTGCACGGCGGCCCCGTACACTGCGGCGACCCGTCGACCCTCGGCATCGATGACCTCGACCGCCCCGACTTCGGGGACCCGGTGGACATCGAGCCGGACGACATCCCGGTGTTCTGGGCCTGTGGCGTGACCCCGCAGGCCGCGGTGATGGCCTCGCGCCCGCCGTTCGCCATCACCCACGCGCCCGGCCAGATGTTCCTCACGGACGCCCGCGACCAGCAGTACCGGGTGGCCTGAGAAGTGGCCTCGGAAGGAGACTCGGAAGTTCCATGACCTCGATCGATCTGAACGCCGACCTGGGCG
Source organism: Streptomyces sp. S3(2020) (assembly GCF_013044505.1). GTDB lineage: Bacteria > Actinomycetota > Actinomycetes > Streptomycetales > Streptomycetaceae > Streptomyces. Next base: position 23,434 of record NZ_JABERD010000127.1, read on the forward strand.
AGGGCTTCGGCCGCTGGCAGCTCACCGACGACGAACAGCTGCTGTCCGTCGTCACCAGCGCCAATGTGGCCTGCGGCTTCCACGCCGGGGACGCGGCGACCATGCGGCGGGTGTGCGAGCGGGCGGCCGAGCTCGGCGTACGGATCGGCGCCCAGGTCTCCTACCGGGACCTGGCCGGGTTCGGGCGGCGCGCGATGGACGTGCCGCCCACCGAACTGGCGGCCGAGGTGGCGTACCAGATCGGCGCCCTGGAGGTCTTCGCGCGTGCGGCGGGCACGCGCGTGTCGTACGTCAAGCCGCACGGCGCGCTCTACAACCGGGTCGTGCGCGACGAGGAGCAGGCCGGCGCGGTCGTCGACGGCGTGCTCCTCGCGGACGCGGCCCTGCCCGTGCTCGGCCTGCCGGGCTCGCGGCTGCTGGAGCTGGCCGGGAAGGCGGGCCTCCCGGCGGTCACGGAGGCGTTCGCGGACCGCGCCTACACCGACGGCGGCACCCTGGTGCCGCGCGGCGAGGAGGGCGCGGTCGTCACCGATCCGGACACCGTCGTGGAGCGCTCGCTCGGGCTGGCCCGGGACGGCGCGGTCACCTCGCGCTCCGGCGCGCGCATCGCGGTCCGGGCACGCTCGCTGTGCCTGCACGGGGACACCCCGGGCGCGGTGGAGCTGGCCCGCCGGGTCCGGGCGCGGCTGGCGGAGTCGGGCGTCCGTGTGGAGGCCTTCGCATGAGCATGAGGGCACTGCCCGTCGGCGACGGCGCGCTGCTCGTCGAGGTCTCCTCGGGCGAGGAGGCGCAGGCGCTGCACGCGGAGCTGCTGCGCCGCCGCGCGGAGGGCTCGCTGACCGTGGCCGAGATCGTCCCCGCGGCCCGCACGGTCCTCCTCGACGGCCTGGCCGACCCTGCCCGGCTGGCCTCCGAACTGACCGCCTCGGCCGTACCGCCCGCTCCCCCACGCGCGCGTGACGTCGTCGAACTGCCCGTGCGCTACGACGGCCCCGACCTGGCCGACGTGGCCGCGCACTGGGGTGTCGCACCGCACGAGGTGGCCCGCATCCACGCGGCCACCGGGTTCACCGTCGCCTTCTGCGGGTTCGCCCCCGGCTTCGGCTACCTCACCGGCCTTCCGCGACAGTACGACGTGCCGCGCCGAGCGACCCCGCGCACGGCCGTCCCGCCCGGTTCGGTGGCTCTCGCGGGCCCGTACACGGGCGTGTACCCGCGCTCGTCACCGGGTGGCTGGCAGCTGATCGGCACCACGGACACGGTTCTGTGGGACCACGCGCGCGTGCCGGCGGCACTGCTCTCGCCGGGCACGCGCGTGAGGTTCGTACCGGTGGGTGCCGTATGACGGACCGCGCACTCGCCGTCGTACGGTCCGGGGCGCTCACCACCGTGCAGGACCTGGGACGTCCGGGCCACGCCCACCTGGGCGTGCCCCGCTCGGGGGCGCTGGACGGCCCCGCGGCGGCGCTCGTCAACCGCCTGGTCGGCAACGCCCGGGACGCGGCCGTCCTGGAGACCACGCTCAACGGCTGTGCCGTACGCCCCCGTTCGGCGGTCCTCGTGGCGGTCGGCGGTGCCCCCTGCCCGGTGACGGTGGACGGCCGCCCGGTCGCCTGGGGCGCCCCGGTACCGGTCCCCGCGGGCGCCCTCCTGAACGTCGGCACGGCCGTCGCCGGTCTGCGCACCTATGTGGCCGTCTCCGGCGGCATCACCGTCGACCCGGTCCTCGGCAGCCGCTCCACGGACCTCCTGTCGGGCCTCGGCCCGCCCCCGCTCACGGACGGCACGGTCCTGCCCCTGGGCACTCCGACAGAGCTCCACGCACGCGTGGACGCCGCCCCGCAGCCGGCGCCCCCGGCGGAACTCGTTCTGCGGGTGACGCCGGGCCCTCGCGACGACTGGTTCACACCGGAGGCACTGCGCACCTTCACGTCCCGCGCCTACCGGGTGTCCTCCGCGAGCAACCGCATCGGGCTGCGTACGGAGGGCCCTGCCCTGGAGCGTGCCGTCCCCGGTGAACTCCCGAGCGAGGGGATGGTGTTGGGCGCGGTCCAGGTACCACCGGACGGCCGCCCGGTGGTCTTCCTGGCGGACCACCCGACGACGGGCGGCTATCCGGTGATCGCGGTCGTCCGCACGGCAGACCTCCCGGCGGCTGCTCAAGCGGTACCGGGCACCCCGGTGCGCTTCTTGGCAGTACGCCGAAGCTGACCTGCTCAGGGGCGCGGGAAACTGCGCGATCAGCCCCGTCCGACCCGCGGTACCCCTCCGACCCGCGGTGCCCCACCGACCCCGGCGCGGCACTCACGCCGCTTCCGGCCCCCGATCCGGCAGGGACACAGCAACCGCGGCCAAAGCCGCCGAAACCGCAGCAGACGCCCGCAGATCGAGCCGCGCACTGGTCCCCCGAGCCCGATGCCCCACCTCGTCCGCCGCGAGCCTCAGCAACTGCGGCAGCAGATCGGTGCACCGCCGAGCCACCCACCCCGTACCCGCCGTGGCCAGCCACCACAGACCGGCCGACCTGGTGGGCACCGGGAACTCGGGCTCGGGCGTGGGCGCGACCCCCGTCGCAAGCCCCGCCTCCGCCAGCAACGCGTGGAACCGCACCGCCAGTTGCCGATGCCCCCGCTCCCCCGGATGGAGCCGATCCGCGCTCCACATCGCCCGGTCCATGAGCCAGGCGCCCTCGGCGGCATGCAGATGGACCGCCCCGTACCGCTCGGACAGCGCGTGCACCACCGTGTTGACCGCCCGTTGCCGTCGAGCCAGCGGCCGTGCCAGCGCCCCCGGCAGCCCCAGCATCGCGCCGGGGTCGGGCAGACAGGCCGTGAGCACCACCGCGCCCTGCGAGGCGAAGGCCGCGTACACGGCGTCGAGCCGCGAGGCCACGGCATGGATGTCGAAGGTGCAGCGCAGGGTGTCGTTGACGCCGACGACGACGGACACGACGTCCGGACGCAGCGCGAGCCCGGCGGGCAGCTGCCGTTCCAGCACGTCCCGCGTCTGGGCACCGCTGACCGCGAGGTTGGTGAACTCCACGGCGTCCACGGACTCACCGATCCCGTCGGCGAGCAGCGCGGCCCAGCCGCGCCACCCCTCGCCGACGGGATCGCCCACGCCCTCGGTCAGCGAGTCACCGAGGGCGACGAACCGGACCGGTCTCATCGGACGCCCCCGGGCACGGAGACCGGCGCGTCGTGCGCGGCGAGGAACGCCTCCACCGCCGTACGCCATCCGAAGCACTCCGCACGCGCGCGTGCGGCTTCCCGGCGCGCGGCGCGGGGCCGCTCCAGCAGTGTCTCCACGGCGTCCGCGAAGGCACCCCCGTGGTCCGCGGCGACGGCCCCCGCGGAACCGATCACCTCGGCCAGCGCCGATGAGGCGCTCGCCACCACCGGCGTCCCGCACGCCATCGCCTCCAGCGCGGCGAGCCCGAAGGTCTCGGCCGGCCCTGGGGCCAGGCACACGTCGGCGGAGGCCTGGAGCGCCCCGAGCAGCGCGCGGTCGGAGACATGTCCGAGGAAGACGACCGGCAGCCCGCGGGCCCGCTGTTCGAGCCGCGCCCGCAGCGGACCGTCCCCGGCCACCACCAGCACCGCCCGCCGCCCGCGCCGCAGAAGCGCCTCCAGGGCGTCCAGCGCCGTGCCGGGCCGCTTCTCCACGGAGAGCCGGGTGCACGTCACGAGCAGCGTCTCGTCCACGCGCGCGTACCGGGACCGCACCCCCGGGTCGCGCAGCGCGGGGTGCCGCTCCACCAGATCGACGCCCAGCGGCGCCCGTACGACATTGCGCGCCCCGATGCGCACGAACTCCCGCTCGGCGAACTCGGTGGTGCACACCACGCGCGCGTAGGTGTGTGCCGTGCGGACGTTGAGGGCGTCCGCCGCCCGCCTGGCCGCGCCCTCCGGGACACCCCAGGTGCGCAGGACACCGTCGGCGGTCTCGTGGGAGACCATCACGGCGGGCACCCGGGCCCGCCGCGCCCATCTGCCGGTCCACCTGAGCGTCGTACGGTCGGAGACCTCCAGCCGGTCGGGGGCCAGTTCCTCCAGGATCCGTGCCACTCGGCGTTTGTCGGCGAGCACGCGGTAGCCGCCGGTGCCGGGCAGCAGCGGGCCGGGCAGGGTGATCACACGCCCCTGTTCGGTCTCGGCGTCACTCACCCGCTCGCCGGGCACCACGAGCACGGACTCGTGCCCGGCCGCCCGGTATCCCTTGCCCAGCTCGCGCAGCGCGGTGCGCAGGCCTCCCGAGGCGGGCGCGACGAAGTTGGCGAGGCGGACGATCCGCAACGCGTCGGTGCCGCCCGGCTTCATGCCGCCACCGCCGTCCGCCGCGTGGCGAGCACGCTCGCGTAGTGGCTGATCAGCTGGTCGCCGACGGCCGCCCAGGTGCGCCCCTCGACCATGGCGCGCGCGGCGGTGCCGTACGCGGCCCTCAGTGCAGGGTCGGCGGCCAGGGCCCACACGGCGTCCCGTACGGCGGCCGCGTCGCGCGGCGGGACCAGCAGGCCGGTGCGCCCGTGGGCGACCAGGTCCAGCGGGCCGCCGGCGGCGGGCGCGACGACGGGCACCCCGCTGGCCATGGCCTCCTGCACGGTCTGGCAGAAGGTCTCGAAAGGACCGGTGTGCGCGAAGACGTCGAACGAGGCGAAGATCCGGGCGAGTTCGTCGCCGGTACGACGGCCGAGGAAGACCGCGCCCGGGAGCGCCTCGGTCAGGCCGGGCTGACTCGGTCCGTCGCCCACGATCACGACCCGCACGCCCTCCAGGCCGCACACTCCGGCGAGCAGTTCGACCTGCTTCTCGGGGGCGAGGCGCCCGACGTAGCCGACGATCAGCTCGCCGTTCGGGGCCAGTTCACGGCGCAGTGCCTCGTCGCGCAGCGAGGGGCGGAAGCGGACGGTGTCCACGCCCCGCGGCCACAGCTTCACCCGGGGGACGCCGTGGGTCGCCAGGTCGTGCAGGGCGGCGCTGGACGGGGCGAGGGTGAGGTTCGCGGCGGCGTGGACGGAGCGGATGCGGCGCCACGCGGCCGCCTCGCCCGCGTGCACATAGGTGCGGGCGTATCCGGCGAGGTCGGTCTGGTAGACGGCCACGGCGGGGATGCCGAGCCTGGCGGCGGCAGCCATGCCGCGGACGCCGAGGACGAAGGGACTGGCCAGGTGGACGATATCCGCGCGGTGCTCGGTGAGGGCCGCGGCGACGCGTCGGCTGGGGAGGGCGACGCGTACCTGGGGGGAGGCGGGGGGGGGGGGGGGGGGGACGTGGCGCTTATACCCATCTCCGAGCCCCGGAGG
>NZ_JABERD010000128.1 GCF_013044505.1 Streptomyces sp. S3(2020)
CTGGAGGGGGGCGGGTTGATCTTGGTGCGGACGTGCCGCTCGCGCAGCAGGCCGCGGCGGAGGGTGAGTGCCCGTGGCCGCATCGGCGAGGAGCAGCGGCGCGAGGAGTGCCGCCGGGCAGTGGTGGTCGTGCGCCTCCCCTCCGTAGGCCTGCTCAGGTTGTGCCTTGTTGCGGGGTTCCATGGCGCCGACGCCAGGGATCCGGCGCGCGGGGCTTGGCGTGGGGCTGATGGGAGTGGAGTGGTTCTTGGCGGGCCGGCAGTGCCGTCGGTCGGCGATGGGACGGCATGGGGTCGTGGGTCCGGTGTCTTGTCGTCGGCCCCCTGGCCACCTACAGTGCGACTCCGTAACGTTCGCCAGATCATCCGAAAGTTTCGCCACCGTGCGGCGCTCGAAGGGACTGACGCACATGCGGACGTACGACAACCCTGTGATCGGCGGGTTCCATCCGGACCCGAGTGTGTGCCGGGTGGGCGAGGACTACTACCTCGTCTGTTCCAGCTTCGAGTACTTCCCGGGCGTGCCGCTCTTCCACAGCCGTGACCTGGTGCACTGGCGGCAGATCGGCAACGTCCTCGACCGGCCGGGCCAGTTGGAGCTGCCCGACGACCTGCCTGCCTCGGCCGGTATCTACGCGCCCACCCTGCGCCATCACGACGGCCGCTTCTATCTGATCACCACCAATGTCGGGGCCCGCGGTAACTTCATCGTCACCAGCGAACGTCCCGAGGGGCCGTGGTCCGATCCCGTATGGCTCGACCTGGCCGGGATCGATCCCGACCTGGCCTGGGACGAGGACGGCTCCTGCTGGGTCGCCGTCGCCGGTTGCGCGGTCGCGCGCATCGATCCGGAGACCGGCAAGGTGCTGGAGGGGCCGCTTCCGGTGTGGTCCGGGACGGGTATGCAGGACCCCGAGGCGCCGCACCTCTACCGCATCGGTGAGTGGTGGTATCTGCTGGTCGCCGAGGGCGGCACCGCCCATGGGCACAGCGTCTCGGTCGCCCGGGCGCGGTCGCCGCGCGGACCCTATGAACCCGCCCCGGCCAATCCGGTCCTGACCCATCGCAGCACCGGCCTGCCCGTCCAGTGCACCGGCCACGCCGACCTGGTGGAGGCGGTCGACGGCACCTGGTGGATGGTGCTCCTCGGCACCCGTCCGCGCGGGTACTTCCCGTCCTTCCATGTGCTCGGCCGCGAGACGTTCCTGACCCCGGTGGAGTGGGTCGACGGCTGGCCGAGGGCGGGGCTGGTGCTGGAGCGGCACCCGGCGCCGGCCGCCTGGCACCCTGTCGAACTCCCGCCCGCACGGGACGACTTCGACGCCGCGGGCCTGGCCCCGCACTGGATCTCCCCGCGCCGCAGGCCGGACGACTCGTGGTCACTGGGGGAGCGGCCGGGATGGCTGACCCTGCGGGCCGCAGGGGCCAGTCTCGACCGGCCCGGACACACCTTCGTCGGGCGCCGTCAGCAGCACCACGACTGCCGGTTCGCGGCCCGGCTGGACCCCGGCGTGGGGCGCGCCGGACTCTCCGTCCGCCTCGACGAGGCGCATCACTACGACATCGAGGTCGCCCAGGGGGAGGCGGCCGTGTTCGCCCGCATCGGCCCGGTGCGGCAGTGCCTGGCGCGGCGGACGGTGGAGCCGGGTCCGCTCACGCTCACCGTGGAGGTCCGTACGGACCCGCTGGTGTCCCCGACCGGGCAGGAGGGGGCGGGAGTTCGCGCGGGCGGCCCCGACGTGGTGGCGCTCGGGATCGACGGTGTGCGGCTGGCGGAGCTCGACGGCCGCTATCTGTCGACGCAGGTCGCCGGTGGCTTCACCGGGCGGGTGGTCGGGATGTACGTCACCGAGGGCAGCGCGGCCTTCGACTGGTTCGAGTACGTGCCCGGGCCGCGCTCCTAGTTCCGGAAAGCTTCGGAAACTCTCGGTCCGGGCCGATCGGTGCCAACCGGCCCGGACGCCGGGGAAGTCGGCCGCAGATTCACCGCGTACAAGGGGTTGCCACCGTTTGGCAGCTGTCTCTAGGGTGCGGCAACAACGAACCTTTCTGGATCAACTCCGAAACTTTCGGTCCCGTGGGCGGGCGTAGACGCCCCGTCCCGTACCCAAGGAGCACACCATGGGCGACCCGGCACTGTCCCGCCGAGGCTTCCTGGCGGCGTCCGCCGCGGCCGGTCTGGGCATGACCGCACTGAGTGGCTGCGGTGACTCGGATGAAGGGGGGTCGTCCGACGGGACGACCACCGTCGAGTGGTGGAACATCTCCACCACCGAGCCGGCCAAGGGTGTCTGGGCGGCCCTCGCCAAGAAGTTCGAGGCCCAGAACCCCAAGGTCAAGCTGAAGATCGTGCAGTTGGAGAACGACGCCTACAAATCGAAGATGACGGCGCTGATCGCCTCCGGGAAGCTCCCCGACATCTTCCACACCTGGGGCGGCGGCGTCCTCAAGCAGCAGGTCGACGCGGGGCTCGTCGAGGACCTCACGGACAGGACCGCGCCGTGGGCCGACGGTCTGCTGAAGGTGTCGAAGGAGGCCTACCTCCTCGACGACAAGGTGTACGGCATCCCGTTCGACATCGGCATGATCGGCTTCTGGTACAACAAGGCGCTCTTCCAGCAGGCCGGCATCAGCGAACCCCCCACCACCTGGGGCGCGTTCCTCGAAGCCGTCAGCAAGCTGAAGTCGAAGAACATCACGCCCATCGCCCTCGCGGGCAAGGAGAAGTGGCCCGGCATGTACTACTGGGCCTACCTCGCGATGCGCACCGCCGGTGCGAGCGCCCTCCAGAAGGCCTATGACGACAAGGACTTCACCGGCGCCGAGTTCATCGAGGCGGGCGCCCACCTCAAGACCCTCGTCGGTCTCCAGCCGTTCCAGAAGGGCTTCCTCAACGCCGCCTACTCCACCCCGACCGGGCAGGCGGCCACCGTCGGCAACGGCAAGGCGGCCATGGAACTCATGGGCCAGTGGGCCCCGAACGTGCAGGCCGACTCCGGCAAGGGCCTCGGCAAGGACCTCGGCTTCTTCCCGTTCCCCGCGGTCGAGGGCGGCAAGGGCGCCATCACCGAGGTGTTCGGCGGCGGCGGTGGGCACGCCCTGCGCCGGGGCGCCCCGCAGGCGGCCGTCGACTTCCTGAAGTTCTTCGCCTCCGAGGCCACCGACCTGGAACTGGTCAAGAAGACCGGCACCCTCCCGGTGGTCCCGGGCGCCGAGAGCGCCATCGCCGACCCCAACATCAAGGCCGTACAGGAGCAGTTGAACGCCGCCACCGGCTTCCAGCTCTACCTCGACCAGGCGTACGCCCCCGCCGTCGGCCAGGAGGTCAACGACAGCGTGGCCGCGCTCATCGCCGGTTCCAAGTCCCCCGAGCAGGTCGCCCAGTCGATCACGAAGGCCGCGAAGGAAGAGCAGTAGCCGGCGATGACCTCCACGTTCCTCGCAGACAAGCGGAGCGGCCCCGGCGCCGACGTCCCGCCCCCGGACACCGTCAGGGCCCGGGGGCGGGCCCGGCGGCGCGCTCTCAACTGGCTCACCGCGATGGGCTTCCAGCTGCCCGCCCTGGTCCTCTTCGCCGGGCTCGTGCTGCTGCCCATGCTGTTCGCCCTGTATGCCGCCTTCTTCCGCTGGGGTGGCTTCGGGATGCCCGAGGACTACGTCGGTGTCGACAACTTCACCGACCTCTTCGACAACCCGGTCTTCCTCGGTGACCTGTGGCGCTGCCTCGTCCTGGTCGCCCTCACGCTCGCGCTCCAACTGCCGTTCGCGCTCGCCATGGCGGTCCTGCTCAACCAGCGCCTGCGGGGCCGGGCCGTCTACCGGATGCTGTTCTTCGCGCCCTACGTGCTGTCCGAGGCGATCACCGGCGTGCTGTTCAGCATGGTGTTCGCCCCGGACGACGGGCTGGCCGACCATCTGCTGGGCAGCATCGGCCTCGACGGCGTCGGCGGCGAGTGGTTCGCCGACCAGTCGTATGTGATGGCGACCCTGTTCATCGTCATGACCTGGAAGTACTTCGGCTTCCACATGATGCTCTACCTGGCCGGACTCCAGTCCGTCCCCCGGGAGTTGACCGAGGCGGCGCTGATCGACGGCGCGAACGCCTGGCAGCGCTTCCGCAGTGTCACCCTGCCGCTGCTCGCGCCCACCATCCGCATCAGCGTCTTCCTGGCCGTCATCGGCTCGATCCAGCTCTTCGACCTGGTGTGGGTGATCACCCAGGGCGGCCCCGACCACCACTCCGAGACCATGGCCGTGACCATGTTCCAGTACGGCTTCAAGCGCTACCAGGTCGGCTACGCCAGCGCGATCAGCGTGGTCATGTTCGGGATCTGCCTCGTCTTCGCCCTCGCCTACCAGCGGTTCGTGCTCCGCCGTGACCTCGAAGGCGCCACCACCACGATGAGGGGGGCCGGGAAATGAGCCGTAAGTCCGAGGGGCTGAGCCTCAGGTCCGAGAGGATGGGCCTCAGGTCCGAGGGGAGGAGCCGCAGGGATGCCCGTACCTGGCCCCTCCACATCATTCTCGTCACCGTCGGCGCGGTCATGATCGTCCCCCTGGTCTACGCCGTCCTGTCCGGCTTCAAGTCCACCGACGAGCTCTCCAGCAACCCCTTCGGACTGCCGAGGCACTGGCTGGGGAGCAACTACACCGACATCCTCGGCGGGAGCGACTTCTGGAAGCTGCTCGGCAACAGCACGCTGATCGCGGTCGCCACGACCGTGCTCGTCGTCGCGGTGTCCGCGCTCGCGGCCTTCTCCTTCGCCCGGTTCGCCTTCCGGGGCCGGGAGGTGCTGTTCACCTTCTTCACGATGGGGCTGATGTTCCCCTTCGCGGTGGCCGCCCTGCCGCTGTTTCTGCTGCTGCGCTATCTCGGCCTGCTCGACAACCCGTTGGGCGTGATCCTGCCGCAGGCCGCGTTCGGGCTGCCGATGACCATCATCATCCTGCGCGCCTTCTTCCGGGAGATCCCCGGTGAACTGGAGGAGGCGGCCACCCTCGACGGGTGCAGCTCCTTCGGCTTCTTCTGGCGGGTGCTGCTGCCCATGGCCCGGCCGGCCCTCGGCACCGTCTCGGTGCTCGCCGTAGTCACCAGCTGGAACAACTTCATGCTGCCGCTGCTGGTGTTCACCGACAACACCTGGTGGACGCTGCCCATCGGCGTCCAGCAGTTCCAGGGCCAGTACTCCGCGGAGTACGCCCGGGTCTTCGCCTATCTCGTCCTCGCGATGGTTCCCGCCCTCGCCTTCTACTCGGTCGCCGAGCGCCAGCTCGTCGGCGGCCTCACCGCCGGAGCCACCAAGGGCTGACGGCTGTACCTGTACGGCTCACCCACCCCCGCACGTGAGGAGTCGCACCATGCGCAAGAACCGTCTGAGACTCGTCGGCGCGCTCGCCGCGGTCCTGGTGGCGGTCACCGCCCCCACGGCCCAGGCGGGTCACAAGGACCCCACCCTCGCCGACCTCGCCCAGCGCCACGGCCGCTACTTCGGCAGTGCCACCGACAACCCCGAACTCGTCGACGAGCCCTACAAGGCCGTCCTCGGCAGCGAGTTCGACCAGATCACGCCGGGCAACGGCATGAAGTGGTACGCCACCGAACCCCAGCAGGGCGTCTTCGACTTCTCCAAGGGCGACGAGATCGTGGACCTCGCCCGGGCCAACCACCAGAAGGTACGCGGTCACACCCTCGTCTGGCACAGCCAGCTGCCCGGCTGGCTCACCGGCCGCGAGTGGACGGCGACCGAGCTGCGGGCCGTGCTGAAGAAGCACATCCAGACCGAGGTCCGGCACTACCGCGGCAAGATCTACGCCTGGGACGTCGTCAACGAGGCCTTCAACGAGGACGGCACCTACCGCGAGACGGTCTTCTACAAGACGCTCGGCCCCGGCTACATCGCCGACGCGCTGCGCTGGGCCCACCAGGCCGACCCGAAGGCCAAGCTCTACCTCAACGACTACAACGTCGAGGGGATCGGCCCGAAGAGCGACGCCTACTACCAGCTGGCCAAGGACCTCAAGGCCCAGGGCGTCCCGCTGCACGGCTTCGGCCTCCAGGCGCATCTCGCGCTCCAGTACGGCTATCCGACCACCCTTGAGGACAACCTGCGGCGCTTCGCGAAGCTCGGGCTCGACACCGCGCTCACCGAGGTCGACATCCGGATGATCCTGCCCGCGACCGAGGAGAAGCTGGCCCAGCAGGCCGACTGGTACGCCGACCTGACCGACGCCTGCCTCGCGGTGCGCCGCTGCGTCGGCATCACGCTCTGGGACTACACGGACAAATACTCCTGGATCCCGGCGTTCTTCGAGGGACAGGGCGCGGCGCTGCCGTGGGACGAGCAACTCCAGCCGAAGCCCGCCTACTTCGCGATCAGGGAGGCGCTCAGGAAGTAGCGGTACGGCGGTGAGACGCCCGGCGGCTGGGCAAGGAGGGGAGTCCGCCGGGGTGCGGCCCGGCCCGGCGGTGTGGCTCACCGCCGGGCCGGTGCCGTGTCAGCGTGCCGGGGGTGCGGTGCTCGCGCGGACCACGAGTTCCGTACCGAGCTCCACCCTCGGTGAGTCCGGCCGTTCGTCGCGGGCCAGCTTGAGCACCGTGCGGACGGCCAGCTTGCCCATGTCGGCGAGGGGTTGACGGACCGTGGTGAGGGGAGGGGCGGACCAGCGGACTTCCGGAAGGTCGTCGAAACCGACCAGGCTCATGTCCTCCGGGACCCTGAGCCCGCGTCTGCGCAGCGCCTCGATCGCGCCGAGCGCCATCTGGTCGCTGGCCGCGAAGATCGCCGTCGGCGGTTCGGGCAGGTCGAGGAGTGCGTTGCAGCCCTCGAAGCCGGACTCGGGATGGAAGTCGCCGGGGACGACGAGGGAGTCGTCGACCGTGAGCCCCTTGCCCTCCAGGGCGGCGCGGTAGCCGTCGAAGCGGGCCCGGGAGCACAGCAGCCGGGGCGGGCCCGCGATCAGGCCGATCCTGCGGTGGCCCAGCGACAGCAGATGCTCGGTGGCCGCCATGCCGCCCGACCAGTTCGCGGCGCCGATGGTGGGGGCGTCCAGTGCGGGGGAGCCCGCCGGGTCGACGACGACCAGCGGGACGCCGAGGATGCGCAACTCCTCGTGCAGCACCGGCTCCAGGACCGAGGTGACCAGGATGACGCCGTCGGAGGCGCGGGCCCGCAGATTGCGCATCCACTCGCGGGCGTCGCCGGAGCGGCCGTGTATCGCCGAGACCACGGTGCCGACGCCGGCCGCGTGCGCCACTTCCTCGACCCCGCGGATGATCTCCACCGCCCAGGGGCTGTCGAGGTCGTTGAAGACCAGGTCGAGCAGGGCGGCACCGCTGGCGGAGGTGCTCGGGCGCTTGCGGTAGCCGTACTGGCGGAGCAGTTCCTCCACGCGGGCCCGGGTCGTGGGCGACACGTCGGAGCGGCCGTTGACGACGCGGGAGACGGTCGGCACGGAGACGCCGGCCTGTCGGGCGATCTCGGTGATCGTGACCCTGCCCCCGGTCTCGGGCGCCCCCTCGGCGTCGACCTCGTGTGCTGCCAACTCCCCACCTCCGTCGACGGATCGAGACTTCCGATCGAGACATCCGATCGAGACTGCCGATCGAAACTTCCAGGAGTCTTCCGGAAAACGGGTGCCCATGGGAAGCGGGTCAGGGAGAAGAGCGCATTCCGCATGGGGGACTACGCGCAGTGATCACCCCCGGACATGCGTCGGGGCCGGTTCGCAGCGCGGGTCTGCGGGCCGGCCCCTCAAGTCACCGGGCGGTCGGTCCCTCCGCCCCGTGTCGCCTCAGGCGGCGGTCATCACCTGTTCGCTGCCCAGCGGGCGGTGCGGGGCGATGATCTTGCCGTCGGGCAGGAGCTCACCGGTGTCCTCGAAGAGCAGAACGCCGTTGCACAGCAGGCTCCATCCCTGCTCCGGGTGGTGCGCCATGAGTCGGGCGGACTCCCGGTCGGCGGATTCGGCGGTCGGACACGGCGGCTGGTGCTGGCACATTGGTGGGATCTTTCGCTTTGTCGTGGTTTTCATCGCTGCCCCCGTTGTGATAAGTCGTTCGGAACCAGTGTTGCCCCACGGGCGTCAATCCGCAGGGATTTGGCAGCACCGCTACTCACAGGTTTATGACGTCGCACCTGCGCGGACGGTTCATTCCCGCCGCACGGTCACTTCGGGTGGTTCGCGATGGTCGGATGGGGCTAGTCCGGACGGGGTGCGGACAGAAAAAGGCTCGTACGAGCCGTATTTCGCTCGTACGAGCCACATTCGAAGACGTCAGGCGAGCTGTCCCAGTAGCGGGGCCGGAGTCGCCCGATGGGTCAGCACCGGGAGCAGTTCGGCGACACGGTGCGGCCGGTGGGCGGCGATACCGGGCGGGGCGGGCGCCAGTGGGACGAGCAGGTCGGTGGCGGCGGGATGGCCGCCGGCGCCGTCCGCGGTGAGGTCGCCGTGCAGCCAGAGGGTGAGCATGTAGAGGCCCGGGACCGACAACAGGCGGGGTTGGTAGGGCTGTTGCATGGTCTCGGCCTGGCGCAGCGCACGCTCGGTGGAGGCGATGTAGGGGCCCTCGAAGAAGTGCGAGAAGGCCCAGCCGTCCGGGGTAAGCCGGGTCTCGGCGGCGGCCACCGCACGGTCTTGGCAGCGGATCAGGAAACGCCACCCGGTCAGTCGGGTGGCGGACGCGCCCGCTGCGGTGATCTCGTCAAGTACGTGTACGGGCAGCGGGAGTTCGGGTGTCGCGGGTCCCTGGGCGGTGCGCAGGGAGGGAGTTCGGGCCTCGCGGACCGCGGTGGGCGAACCGAGCGCAGTGAGGACGGAGCGAAGTGCGGGCGCGGGAGCCGGGGGGACATGCAGCGGCATGGTGGGTCGCCTCTCATTCGACAGGCACAGTGGCGCGAGGGCGTGGGCGGACGGCGCTGTCAGCTCGCGGGGACAGAGAGGCCGGGGCCGGGTCATGGGTGCGTGGGGTGTGCTCCAGACCTGCCGTACGTCACCTCGACGGCGGGATCAACTGACCGTGGGCGCCAACCTTCTGCCTCGTTCGCGGAGTTTATACGACACGTGTTCAGACGGTGTTTCGTCTAGCCGTTTCCGGCGTGAACAGCAAGGGTTCATTCAGTCGGCGATACGTGGGAATCATCCCGATTCTCGGCGACAACACGGCGATGACCTCGATGAATACCGGGGGCGCGGTCGGCCAATTCTCGTCGGCGTTTTTCACGAGGCGTGTGGGGAACCCGAAACTGCACGGTGCCGCATGCCCGGTGAATGTGCCGCCGGTCACTTACGACAGCGTAGCGGGCACCAAGACCGTGCGGGACGTTATCGATCGTCTCCGCTGGGCATCATCCCACGTGACCCGATACCGGCGGCCGGATCTTCGGTCCGCCCATCCGAGGAGGGATGCTCGATGGGGGAGAAGGTCGCGGCAGGTCGGTTCGACCTGTCCGATCGGCAGCTCTACCGCGGCAAGCTCCGCAAGTGCCTGACGGGACTGGAGCGGCTGCTGGCCGAGAAGCGGTTCGATCGCCCGAAGAACCTCATGGGGCTCGAGATCGAATTGAATCTGGCCGGTGCGGACGGTATGCCGAAAATGCTGAATGCGCAGGTCCTGGAGCGCATCGCGAGCCGCGATTTCCAAACAGAACTCGCCATGTTCAACCTGGAAGTCAACATAGCCCCACATCCCCTGGGCGGTCGGGTATTCGACCGGCTCGCCGAGGAACTCCGCACGTCGCTGGCATATGCCCACAGAAAAGCGGGAGAGCTCGACGCGGGAATCGTGATGATCGGCATTCTGCCGACGCTCGACCGGGACGACCTGGTCTCCTCCAACCTCTCGGACGTCGACCGCTACGCGCTGCTCAACGACCAGATCGTGGCCGCCCGCGGCGAGGACTTCGTCCTGGACATCGACGGGGTCGAGCATCTCGTCTGCACCTCGAAGTCCATAGCACCGGAAGCGGCCTGCACCTCCGTGCAGTTGCATCTCCAGGTCACCCCGGGCCGCTTCGCCGATGTGTGGAACGCGGCGCAGGCCGTCGCCGCCGCGCAGATCGCCGTAGGAGCCAACTCCCCCTTCCTGTTCGGGCGGGAGCTCTGGAGGGAGTCGCGGCCGCCGCTGTTCCAGCAGTCCACGGACACCCGGCCGCCCGAGCTCCAGGCGCAGGGCGTGCGGCCGCGGACCTGGTTCGGGGAGCGGTGGATCTCCTCGGCTCACGACCTGTTCCAGGAGAACCTGCGCTACTTCCCGGCGCTGCTGCCGATCTGCGACGACGAGGATCCGCTTCGGGTGCTGGACGAGGGAGGCGTCCCCTCGCTCGCCGAACTCGTCCTGCACAACGGCACCGTGTACCGCTGGAACCGGCCGGTGTACGGCATCGCCGACGGTGTCCCGCACCTGCGTGTGGAGAACCGGGTCCTGCCCGCGGGGCCCACCGTCACCGACGTCATCGCCAACGCGGCCTTCTACTACGGTGTCGTCCGCGCCCTCGCCGAGGACTCCCGGCCGGTGTGGACCCGGCTGCCCTTCGAGGCCGCCGCCGCCAACTTCGACGCGGCCTGCCGGCACGGCATCGAGGCCCGCTTCGACTGGCCGCGGCGTGGACGCTACGGCGGCGGGCTGACGCAGGTCGACGCCGTCACCCTCGTACGCGACGAGCTGCTGCCGCTCGCGGCGGCGGGCCTGGACGCGTGGGGGGTCGAACCCGCGGACCGGGACCTGTACCTGGGCGTGATCGACGAGCGCTGCCGGCGGCGGGCCAACGGGGCGACCTGGCAGGCCGCGACGTTCCACCGGGCCCTGGAGGCGGGCCTCGACCGCGACGCCGCACTCGCCGCGACGACCCGGCGGTACGCCGAGCTGATGCACCTCGGCGAGCCGGTGCACACCTGGCCGGTGGGGCTGCCGGAGCGGGTGCCGCTGGGGTGAGCGTCGGTCCGGGCCGTCGTGGTTGGGTGCCGGCTCGGGCCTTGGTGGCTGGGTGCCACTGCGGCGGGGTCGGGGGAGGCGAGGGACGGTCGAGTGGGCTGCTCCGCCCGGTCAGTCCTGTGCGCTCCCCTCGGCTCCCGCCGCCACGATCGCGTTGAGGATCACCTCGTGGATCTGGGACGGGTCGGAGACCTCCTGGCCCGTGCCGCCGGTGGACTGCGCTATCTGCTGGGCCTCCTCACGGTCGGCGTCGGGGCCGACCGCGATCATGATCAGCGGGACCGGGCGGTCGGGGTCGGTGAGTTCCTGGAGGCCGCTGATGAGCGTCGAGCGCGAGATGCTGCCGGGGTCCTGGTTGACGCCGTCGGTCAGCACGACCAGGGCGTTGAACTTGCCCTTGGCGTAGGAGGCGGTGGCCGCCTTGTACGCGGCGAGCGTGGTGTCGTACAGGCCCGTCGCACCGCCGGGGACCGGCGCCAGGTCGCTGAAGGCCGCCGACAGCTCGTCCCGTTGGGTTCCGTCGCCCTTGCTGTCGCCGAGGCGTCCGGTCGGGACGAGGACGCGGTAGTCCTTGTCGCCGTCCAGCTTGGTGGAGAATTTCCACAGGCCGATCTCGTCCTCCGGCGTGAACGTGGCGAGCGCCTGGAGGAGGGACGCCTTGGTCACGTCCATGCGTGACCGGTTCGTGCCCGGGACCGGTTCGGACATGGAGGCGGACGCGTCGACGACCGTGGTGACCCGCGCGTTCTGCACCGTGATCGTCCAGGTGCCGAGGGCTTCCTGGAGGGCCACCTCCGAGGCCGGCTTGAGGGAGGCCTGCGCGTACGGCTGCGGCTTGCTGCCGCCGGCCTGTGTCACCAGCGTCTGCGCGACCTCGTCGGTGGAGGTGCGGAACCCGTACTTCTCCATGATCCGGCGCTGCTCGGGCTTGCGCAGATAGTTCATGAACTTCAGCGCCGCCCGGCTCTCGTCGGTGCTCAACGACGTCTGGTCGACCAGCGAGTACGGGTAGTCGAGCCGGGGTGTGCCGTCCTTCGGATAGAAGAGGTCGAGCCCGTCGCCGTCCGCCGCGGTGTTGTACGTGAACGCCGCCTGCTCGCTGAGGATCAGCGCCTGGTTGCGCTTGGGGTTGCCCTGCTCGGTGCCCGAGGTGTCGCGCGGCAGGGTGTCCAGGACCTGGGTGTCGCTGTCGGAGGTGCGCTGCGACAGGGTCTTCATCATGGCCGCGGCCTGGGTGTCCCCGCCCTCGATCTCGGCGGCGCCGCTGCCCAGCTGGGTGAGGGCGAGCAGTCCGGTGGCGCTGCGCGAGGGATCGGCCGCGCCGAGCTTGATGGAGTCGTCCTGCATCGTGGCGCCGACCAGCTCGATCCAGCTGTACGACTTCTTCGGCCACCCCAGCGACTTCGCCGCCTCCGGGACCATGGCCACGCCGACCGGGCTGGAGGCGAAGCTGCCGACCGGGGTCACCTCCGTCGCCTTGGTGTCCGCCGAGATCCGCTGGACCCACAGCTCCGAGTCCGGCACCCACACCTGGACGTCGGTCTTCTTGCCCGCCCGCAGTGTGTCCGTGAGCTTGTACGAGTCCTGCGCGCTCACCTCGACGTCGACGCAGCGCCCGTCGGAGGTGAGGCTGATGTCACGGGCCCGCTTCGCCGCGGCGCGCAGGGCGGGGGCCATGTCGGGCGAGGCGGCGAGCTTGAGGTCCACCGCGTCGTCCTGACAGGAGGAGCCGAAGGAGAGCAGTCCGCTCTGGACGGCGGCCGCCGTGCCGCCCGCGATGGTCAGGACGAGCACGGTCGCGATGGCCACCGTACGGCGGCGGGCGCGTGGGCGGGGGTCGCTGCCGCCCGCCCCATACTGATCGGGCAAGCTGTGACGTCCCATGACGGTGGTGCCCCTCCCTGTTGTACCTTCTGCCGGTTTCACGGCCGTACGGCATGCAAAGGGGAGGTCAGCCCCGTACGGTGTCCGTCCCCCAACGGCCTGTCGCGCACGATCTTCGCAACTTCTTTCGAGACCCTAGCGGGGCGCCGATGGGGATGGGACGGGATTACTGAATTGGAGTCAGGTGTGCAGGGAGAGGCGGGCCGCGTGGCCGATTCTTTTCTGGAGGAGGCCCCTTCGCGGCGGATCTTCCGTGATGAGACGCTGCTCGTTCTGGGGCTTTCGCTCGGTGCGAGCGGAGTGTCCGCCCTGATCAGTTTTGTCGGATCGGTCACCAGGCCGGGCGGTCTCAAGGACCAGGCGGCGACCCTCAACGCCTCGGCCGCGCCGGGCCGTCCCTGGCTCGATCTGGCCTGGCAGCTCTTCGGGATCGCCTCGTCCCTGGTGCCCGTCCTGCTGGTCGCGCACTTCCTGCTGCGTGAGGGCGGGAGCCTGCGCACGCTCGGCTTCGACCGCACCCGGCCGTGGCCCGACCTCGGCCGCGGGGCGGCGATCGCGGCGGTGATCGGCAGCACCGGGATCGCCTTCTACCTGGCCGCACGCGAGCTGGGCTTCAACCTCACGGTGGTACCGGAGGCACTGCCCGAGGTGTGGTGGAAGTACCCGGTGCTGATCATGTCCGCGATGCAGAACGCGATCCTCGAAGAGGTCATCGTCGTCGGGTATCTGCTGCGCCGGCTGGGCCAGTTGGGCTGGACGCCCGGGACCGCGCTGATGGCCAGTTCCGTACTGCGCGGCTCGTACCACCTCTACCAGGGCATCGGCGGCTTCATCGGCAACATGGTGATGGGCGTGGTGTTCGTCTACCTCTACCGCCGGTGGGGGCGGGTGGGGCCCCTGGTGGTGGCGCATTCGCTGCTCGACATCGGGGCGTTCGTCGGCTATGCGCTGCTGGCCGGGAAGGTGGGCTGGCTGCCGACGCCTGGCGGCGGCTGAACCGGGTGCCCGGGCCGAAGCCGCGGGCCGGTGGGGGCTGAGCGCGCCCACGCGGCGGAAGCCGCATGTCGATACAGCCCCGCGCCCCTTTCGGGGCGCGGGGGAGCCGCCTACACGAGCAGCTCGCCCTCGATCGTCGTCACCGCGCGGCCCGTCAGGAGCGTGCGGTCGCCGGTCAGCCGGGTGCGGACGCGGCCGGAGCGGGGCGAGGCCTGGAGGCCGGTGAGTTCGGTACGGCCCAGCCGCTCGGACCAGAACGGCGCCAGGGCGGTGTGGGCGCTGCCGGTGACCGGGTCCTCGTCGATGCCGTAGTTCGGGAAGAAGCAGCGGGAGACGAAGTCGTAGCCGAGCGCGGGGTTCTCCGCGCGGGCGGTGGCGATGATGCCGCGCTCCGAGTAGGCGCCGAGGGCCTTGTGGTCGGGGGTGAGGGCGTGGACGGTCTTCTCGTCGGCCAGCTCGACCAGCAGGTCGCCCACGTTCGGCCCGGTGTCGAAGGCGACCGACGGCTCGGCGCCGAGGGCCGCGGCGACCCCGTCCGGGACCTCGACCGAGGTGAGCGGCGCGGTCGGGAAGTCCAGGGTGATCGACCCGTCCGCACCCGGGGTCGCGATGAGCACACCGCTCCGCGTGGCGAACCGCACCGGTCCCTCGTGGGCGCCGGTCGTGTGCAGGACATGGGCCGTGGCCAGCGTCGCGTGCCCGCACATGTTGACCTCGGCGGCCGGTGTGAACCACCGCAGCGCCCAGTCGGCCTCGCCGCCCTCGGGGAGACGGTGGGCGAACGCCGTCTCGGCGTGATTGACCTCGACCGCGATGTTCTGGAGCCGGTTGTCGTCCGGGAAGGCGTCCAGCAGCAGGACCCCGGCCGGGTTACCGGCGAAGGGCCGCTCGGTGAAGGCGTCGACGATTCGGATACGCATGCCACCGACGCTAGGCCGAGACGATCCCGCGGACCAAGGCCAATTCCGGGTCACTGGACCGATTTGGGGAGGCCCGGCACCCGCTCCAGCACCCGCACCAGTGTCCCGACGGCCGTCACGGCATCCGGCGTGGTCAGCACGAGCACGGGATCCGGGGTACGCAGGAGCCGCCCGCGCCAGACCCGGAAGACGGCGCTCGCGCCGGGCCCGCCCGTGTCGTAGGAGATGCTCCCCGGCACCTCGCGACCGTGGCCACCGCCCGGCTCCCAGAAGGGCAGCCCGTCCTCGAAGCGCAGGCAGTTGTGGCTGAGGTACGGATACCAGCGGCGCAACGGGCTCTCGCGGGCGGCGAGCACGAGTTCCTCCGCGAGCGGCGGCACCCAGGACGGTCCCCTCCGCGCGGCGGCGTCGTCGGCGCGCGCGGCGCTCGCCAACCAGTCCCATTGCTCGCGCAGCACCCGCGCGTGGCCGTCGTCCCCCATGGAGCGAGTCTGGACGCGCCCCCCGAGGTGGTGCAACCGTCGTCAACGCGTCCCGCGCTCCGATCAGTTCAGGAGGTCACCATGACCAAGCCGTCCGTTCTCGCCGCGCTGCTGTCCGGGCTGCGGAGTGGGTCGATCGAGGTCGTCGATCTCACGTCGGCCCTGTCGTCGGACACGCCGGTGATCCGGTTGCCGGAGGGGTTCGGGCAGACGCAGGTGTTCGAGTTGGAGGAGATCAGCAGGTACGACGACCGGGGGCCGGCCTGGTACTGGAACAACTTCCGTACGGGTGAGCACACGGGGACGCACTTCGACGCGCCCAACCACTGGGTCACCGGCAAGGACCTCGCCGACGTGGCGTCCGTACCGGTGAACCGGCTGATCGCCCCCGCCGCCGTGCTGGACTTCTCCGCCCTGGCCGCCAAGGACCCGGACTTCCTCGTCGAGGTGGACCACATCAAGGCCTGGGAGGCGGAGAACGGCCCGTTGCCCGAGGGCGGGTGGCTGCTGCTGCGCACCGGCTGGGACGCGCGCTCGCACTCGCAGGAGGAGTTCCTCAACGCCGACGAAAACGGCCCGCACACCCCGGGCCTGTCCCCGGAGTGCGCCCGCTGGGTCGCCGAGGAGTCCCCGGTGATCGGCCTGGGCACCGAGACGGTCGGCACCGACGCCGGAGGCGCCCACTCCTTCGACCCGGCCTTCCCGTGCCACTCGTACCTGATGGGCAACGACAAGTACGGCCTGACCCAGCTCCAGAACCTCGCGGAACTGCCCGCCACCGGTGCCGTCGTCATCGCCGGGCCGCTGCCGATCGTCAAGGGCTCCGGCTCACCCGCCCGCGTCCTCGCCCTGGTGGAGCGGTCATGAAGGTCGCCGAAGCCGTCGGCCGGGCCCTGACCGCGGCCGGCGTCCACCAGGTGTTCGGCGTGGTCGGCTCGGGCAACTTCCACCTCACCAACGCCATGGTGGCCACCGGGGCCCGTTACGTCGCCGCCCGCCACGAGGGCGGAGCGGCCACCATGGCCGACGCGTACACGCGGACGAGCGGGAAGGTCGCCGCGCTGAGCGTGCACCAGGGGCCCGGACTGACCAACGCCCTGACCGGCATCGCCGAAGCCGCCAAGAGCCGCACCCCCCTTCTCGTGCTCGCGGCCGAGGCGACCCGGCCCACCTCCAACTTCCACGTCGACCAAGAGGCGCTGGCCCGGGCCGTCGGCGCGGTCACCGAGCGCGTGACCTCCCCGCACTCCGCGGTCGAACAGGCCTGCGACGCCGTACGACGCGCCCTGCACGAGCGCCGTACCGTCCTGCTCAACCTCCCCCTGGACGTACAGGCCCTGGACCTGCCCGACACCGCCGCGATCACCGCCGCCCCGCCACCCGCGCGGGCCGCCGTCGAGCCGTCGCAGTCCGATGTGGCGGCCCTGGTGGCGGCCCTCGAACGCGCCCGCCGACCCGTCTTCGTGGCCGGCCGGGGCGCCCGCTCACCCGCCGGCCGCGACGCCCTCACCGCCCTCGCCGACCAGTACGGCGCGCTGCTCGCCACCTCGGCCGTCGCCCACGGCCTGTTCCACGGCGACCCCTGGTCGCTCGGCATCTCCGGCGGCTTCGCCTCCGACCTGACGGCCGAACTGATCCAGGGCGCCGACCTGGTCGTCGGCTGGGGCTGCGCCCTGAACATGTGGACCACCCGGCACGGCCGCCTCATCGGCCCCGACGCCACCGTCGTCCAGGTCGACGACGACGCGTCGGCCCTCGGCGCCCACCGCGAGGTCCACCTCGGCGTCGTCGGCGACGTGGCCCGCACCGCCCGGCGCGCACTCGACGCGGGCGGCGCACGGCGGGAGGGGTACCGCGCGGAGCCCGTCGGCGTGGGGGTGCGCCGGCGGGACGTGCCCTACGAGGACGAGAGCACCCGGGACCGCATCGACCCCCGGACACTGAGCATCGCGCTCGACGACATCCTCCCGGCGGAACGGGTCGTCGGCGTGGACTCCGGGAACTTCATGGGCTACCCGAGCGCCTATCTGTCGGTGCCCGACCAGGACGGCTTCTGCTTCACCCAGGCCTTCCAGTCGATCGGTCTGGGCCTGGCGACCACCATCGGCGCGGCCCTGGCCCGGCCCGACCGGCTGCCGGTGGCCGTGCTCGGCGACGGCGGCGCGCTGATGGGCGCGGCCGAGCTGGACACCGTACGCAGGCTGGGGCTGCCGATGGTGGTGGTCGTCCACAACGACGAGGGATACGGGGCGGAGGTGCACCACTTCGGGCCGGACGGCTTCCCGCTCGACACCGTCACCTTCCCGCCGACCGACATCGCCGCCCTCGCCCGCGGCTACGGCTTCGAAGCGGTGACCGTGCGGACGCGCGCCGATCTCAAGGCGGTCGAGGACTGGGTGGCCGGGCCGCGGTCGGTGCCGTTGCTCGTCGACGCCAAGGTGGCGGGCGAGCACGGGGCCTGGTGGCTGGAGGAGGCCTTCCGAGGGCACTGAGGCCGGCCGGGCCGTCGGCCGATTCGATCCGTCAGTCGAGCTGGACGATTCCCCGGCGCGCGGCCTCCGTCACGGCGGCCGCGCGGTTCTCCACCCTCAACTTGCGGTAGATCCGCACCAGGTGGGTCTTGACGGTCGCCTCGCTGAGGAACAGGGCCTGGGCGATGGCCCGGTTGCCCAGTCCCTCCGCCGCGAGCCGGACGACCTCGACCTCGCGCCCGGTCAGGTCCACGTCGGGGCTGACCACCTGGCCGACGAGTTCGCCGACGACCTCGGGGGCGAGGGCCAGTGCGCCGGCGGCGGCGCCCCGCACGGCCCGGAAGAGCTCCTCGGGCGCTCCGGCCTTCAGCACGTACCCCCGGGCGCCCGCCTCCAGGGCCCGCACGACGTCGGTCCGCCCGGAGAAGCTCGTCAGCATCAGCGCGGGCACGGCCGGCGCCGCGACGGCCAATCGGCGTACCGCCTCGACGCCGTCGACGGGGGAACCGGCGAACCGCAGGTCCATCAGCACGACGTCCGGCTTCAGTTCCGCGGCGAGCCGTACGGCCTCCTCGCCGCTGCCCGTCTCCGCGATCACCTCAAGATCCGGTTCCCCCTCCAACAGGGCCCGCAGCCCGGCGCGTACGACGGCGTGGTCGTCCGCGATCACCAGCCGAACGGTCATCCGGGGAGCCGCTGCCGGCAGCACGGCCCGGACCCGGGTGCCCCGGCCGGGTGCGCTGGTGACCCGCAGATCGCCGCCGCACTCGCGGAGCCGGGCGCGGGCGGCGGGGAGACCGAAGCCGCGGCTCGGCCGGGCGGCGGCCCCGGCCCCGGCCCCCGCCGGGTCGAAGCCCACTCCGTCGTCCTGCACGTCGAGTTCGATCCGGTCCGCCTCGTGGTGGAGGGTGACCAGGACGTGCACCGCGCGGGCGTGCTCGCGGACATTGGCCAGCGTGCCCTGCGCGACCCGGAACAGGGCGGCGGCCGCCTGCTCGTCCAGGGCGGGACGGGGCTCACCCGCGGCCCGGAACCGCACCTGGGCGGCCGACCCCTCCTGCTCCGCCTGGGCGCACAGCAGCCGCAGCGAGCCTTCGAGTCCCGCCTCGGCGACGGCGGACGGCGTGAGGTCGTGGATGATCCGGCGGGTCTCGGCGAGATTGCCGTCCAGACCGTCGGCCACCGCGCGCACGCGGGTACGGGCCGCGTCCGGCCGCCGGTCCCAGTCCCGCTCGGCCGCCTGGAGCAGCATCAGACTGCCCGCGAGTTCCTGGGCCAGCGTGTCGTGCAGGTCGCGGGCGATCCGGGCGCGCTCGGCCAGCACGCCCGCCCGGCGCTGCTGTTCGGCGAGGTCGTCGCGGGTGCTCCGCAACTCGTCGAGGAGGCGCTGGCGTTCGGCGGCGTCCCGCTGCTGCGTCCGGTACAGGGCCACGGTGCCCCAGACCGCCGCGACCGGGATCAGCGCCATCTCCAGGTCGAGCCGGCCGGTCGAACCGACCAACCGCCAGCCCAGGACGACGGAGATCGCGGCCACCGCGACCAGCGCCGCCCGGTGCCCCAGGGCCCGCAGGGCGGCGCACGCCAGCGGCACCCCGCACCAGGCGTACGCCCAGGTCAGCGGTGCCGGGGCGAGGAACACGAGGGCGCTCCAGAGACCGAGCAGGGTACTGATCCACGCGACGCGGGCCGTGCGGGCGAGCCGACTCCACAGCCCCAGGCCGGCCCCGTACACCACGGCCAACAGCCCGCTGACGCCGACGATGTGCCAGCACAGCGGGCTGTTCAGATCCACGAGCCGTACCGCGGCGACCCCGACGACGAGGAAGAACACGAAGTGAGGGGCGTGTTCCAGGGTGCGCCGGGGGCCGTCGGCGGGCGCGCGGTCGGTCACGGCAGTTCCCCCTGGACTCACTGATCCACTGGACAGGGTGTCCGAGTTTATCGGGGACCTGTAGGGACCATGTGAGGTGCCGTGGCGCTACGCGCCCGGGTGCAGCCCCGGCCAGCCGGGGGTCGGGTCGCCCTTCACCTCGCCGAAGTACAGCGCGAAGGTCTGCTTCCAGCGCTCGATCGCGGCACGGTCGGCCATGAAGCGGGGGAAGCCGTCGAGGTGCGCGTTCGGGTACTCCCAGACCGGCTTGAGGCCCGCCGGGGGCGTGACGTCGGTGCGCACGGACCAGCCGTTGAAGGAGCCCTGCTGGGTGGCGAGGGACAGCTGCCAGTTGAGGTACAGCTTGGCGGCGGTCGGGTGCGCGGCCCGCTTCAGGACCGCCGCGCGCTGGCCCCAGGCCATGAACGGCGCGCTGTCCGGGACGACCCACTTCACGGGCCCGGTGGCGAGCGGGGCGCCCGAGCCGCCGACGCCGATCGCGTGGGTGCCGGCGCGGACCGCGTCGCCGGGGGAGTTGCTGCCGCGCGCGAAGCGGACGTCCTGGGCGGCGAACCTGGCCGCCCAGTCCCAGCCGTACTTCTGGACGTAGAGCGAGTAGAGGTAGAGGACCGCGTCGTCGTCGTGCGGGTAGGAGGAGGCGATCTTCCCCTTCCACTTCGGGTCGACCAGGTCCAGCGGGGTGCGCGGGGCGTCCGAGCTGACCGCGGACGTGCCGTACATGAAGCTGAAGCCGATCGCCCCGATGGCGACCCAGGCGCCGTGCGGGTCCTTGAACTTGTCATACACCTTGGAGAACCCGGCCGGCCTGTAGCGCAGCAGCCTGCCCTGCTCCTTCCAGCGCGTGAAGTCCTGGAGGGTCTGGAGCTGTACGACGTCGGGGACGAGGGTGTCGGTCGCGAGCTGGTTGTCGACGCGGACGTCGTGGTACTTGCTGTAGTCCACGACCAGGGTCAGGTCGATGTCCGGGAAGCGCTTGAGGAACGCCGCCTTGGTGAAGTCCTGCTGGGTCGGGGTGTCCCCGCCGGCGTAGACGACGAGTTTCCCGCCCTCCGCGAGAGCGGCCCGGTAGAGCTCGTCGAGGGTCCTGGTCTCCTCGGTGCCGGTGCCGGTGCCGGTGCCGGTGGCGGCCCGGGCGGAGGTGGCGCTCAGCGCGCCGATGCCGATGGCGGCACCTGCGCCGGTGGTGAGGACACGTCGTCTGCTGGGGAAGCTGGACATGCTGCGGAGGCCTCTCTGTCGGGGGGTGACCTACGCAGCCTGTCCGTTCGGGGCGCGTGTCCGCGTCCTCCGTGCGGAGCGACGGGCGGGCTGGAGTGGTAACCGGGGTTCAACCGAACGGTTGACCAGGCCTTTCGGTGGCCTTTCGGCAGAGGCTTGCCATGCGAAGTATTCCGATATATCGTTGACGCATCGCGACAGATCAACGATGGATGGAGTGATGGCAATGCGTTCCCATGGATTCGAACGTGGACACGGTGGACCCGGCCCCCGCGGCGGCCGAGGCGGCTTCGACGGACGTCGTGGCGCCTTCGGCCCCTTCGGGCCGGGCGGTGGCCCCGGCGGCTTCGGCGGACCGGGCTTCGGTGGCCCGGGCCCCTGGGGGCCCCGAGGGCGTGGCGGACCGAGGGGGAGGGCGCGGCGGGGCGATGTACGAGCCTCGATCCTGGCCCTGCTCAGGGACCGGCCCATGCACGGGTACGAGATGATCCAGGAGATCGCCGAACGCAGCGGCGGGGCGTGGAAGCCCAGCCCGGGTTCGGTGTACCCCACCCTCCAGCTGCTGGAGGACGAGGGCCTGATCGCCAGCGAGAGCGAGGGCGGCAAGAAGCTGTTCGCGCTCACCGAGGCGGGCCGCACCGCGGCCGAGGAAGGCCCGGACGCGCCCTGGGAGGAAGCCTCCCGCGGCGTCGACTTCGAGGCGCTGAACGAGATCCGTCAGGCCGGCTTCGGTCTGATGGAGGCCTTCGGCCAGGTCTGGAAGACCGGCAGCAAGGAGCAGCGCGAGAAGGCCCTCGCGGTGATCACCGAGGCCCGCAAGAAGCTGTACCTGATCCTCGCCGACGAGGACTGACGGTCACGGCTGTGAGAAGGCGCCCCGCGGAGCGATCCGCGGGGCGCCTTCGCGTGCGCCGTGATGTCGCCGCGATTCCGCCGCGTCAGGTCACCAGCCCGGCCAGCTTGCGCAGCGACTCGTTGAGCGCGGCGGTCGCCGAGTCCTTGAGCTTGCCCGCCATCAGCGCCACCGCCGCGCCCGTGAACTCGCCGTCGATACGGACCGCCGTCGCGTCGCCGTCCGGGGTGAGCGTGTAGCGGTTGGCGACGGTCACCGCCATCGGGCCCTTGCCGCGGATGGCCAGCACCCGGGCCGGCTCCAGTTCCTCGATGGTCCACTCGACCTCGGCCGGGAAGCCCATCAGCTTCATGTTCTCCTGGAACGTCGCGCCCACTTCGAGGGCGGTGGGGCCGCCCTGCGGGAAGTCGGTGTGGGTGGCGTTCCACTCCCGGTACGCGGGCCAGTCCGTGAGCTGTGCCCACACCTTCTCGGCCGGTGCCTCGATACGTGCCTCCGCGCTGACTTCGGCCATGCGACCACCCCTTCGACTCGGGCTACGGTGTCGCGGAACGTAGCCGCAGGGCCTGAAACATTCAATGCTGATGAACCGTCAGGAATTGTGGAGACCCCGGACCCGGGCGCCGCTCAGGTCATCAGCCGTATCACCGCCGCGTCGAACAGGTCCCACGCCCGCGGGAAGGCACTCTCGTCGTGACAGTGCCACGCCTCCCAGAACAGGTCGGCGAGCAGCGCGTCCTCCGGGGCGTACACCCGGTACACGTACTGCCTGCCGTCGATGGCAGGCAGGGCCACCAGCCAGCACCTGCTCTCCATGTCCGTGTGGGACGAGCGAGGCAGCACGGCGGTTGCGTGCGGGGCGCGGGGCAAGGAGGCGCGCGCCGTTGTGGGGAGAAGGGCCTGATCTCATCCGTAAGGAGGAGATTCCGGCCACCGGAGTCCACTCTGTGTGGGACGCGAAAATGGTTCCCTCCGGGGATGACCCGTGTCGGCGTGGCTGATGGGGTGGGGGATGTGCCACCCCGTATTCCCCGGCAGTCCGTGAACGAGCCGGGAAGCAACCGCGCGGACATCGATGCCAGGCTCGGCGAAGAGCTGGCGACGGTGGTCTCCGGGGCGCGTCGGCGATCGGTCCGGGACGGGGACCGGCAGATCGACACGGCCCATCTGCTGCACTCGCTCCTGGAGTACGACCCCGAGGTGCGCGCCGTCTTCGAGGACGGCCCGCAGCTCGCCCGGCTGCTCGGCTATCTCGTGCAGCGCAGCATCGGCTACGGACTGCGCTGGCAGGGCAGCGTCGAGGACTCCGGCACGGTCCCCGTGGTGACCGAGGCGGAGGGCTTCTCGCCGCTGGCCGCGGGGGCGATGGGGTACGCCGGTGAGCGCGCCGTCCGCCGCGGTGGCGACCGCGCGAACGGGATCGACCTGCTGGCCGCCCTAGTCGTCGACCCGCAGGCCCGCGCCGTCGAGGTCCTCACCCGCGCGGGGATCGACGCGGGGGCGGTGCTGGGCCGGATCGAGACCGGCGTGGAAACCACTTCCTGACCCTGGAAAACCCGCTGTGCCCCTGGCGTGGCACCCCCTTGCCCGGTCCAGCCGATGAGACAGGTGCCATTGGGGGTGACGCTCCTGTCATCGCCTGTCATCATGTGTCGGTGCATACGACTGACAGCAGGGGCGGCAACCGTGGAAAGGGCTTCGGGCTCGGGCTCGCGCTCGTGTCGGCGGTCGCCTTCGGAGGATCCGGTGTCGCGGCCAAGCCGCTGATCGAGGCGGGGCTCGACCCGCTCCATGTGGTGTGGCTGCGGGTGACCGGCGCGGCCCTCGTGATGCTGCCGCTCGCCGTCCGGCACCGAGCGCTGCTGCGCAGCCGCCCCGCGCTGCTCGCCGGGTTCGGACTGCTGGGCGTGGCCGGCGTCCAGGCCTTCTACTTCGCCTCGATCTCCCGCATACCCGTCGGTGTCGCGCTGCTCGTCGAGTACCTCGCCCCCGCCCTCGTCCTCGGCTGGGTCCGCTTCGTGCAGCGGCGGCCGGTCACGCGGGCCGCCGCCCTCGGGGTGGTCCTCGCGGTCGGCGGGCTCGCCTGTGTCGTCGAGGTCTGGTCGGGGCTGAGCTTCGACGCCGTGGGCCTGCTCCTGGCGCTGGGCGCCGCCTGCTGTCAGGTCGGCTACTTCGTCCTGTCCGACCAGGGGAGTGACTCCGGCGCGGACACCCCCGACCCGCTCGGCGTCATCGCCCACGGCCTCCTCGTCGGCGCCGCCGTGCTCACCGTCGTCGCCCGCCCCTGGTCGATGGACTGGTCCGTCCTCGGCGGCACCGCGGACATGAACGGCACCCGGGTCGCCGCCGCGCTGCTGCTGTCCTGGATCGTCCTCATCGCGACGGTCGTCGCCTACACCACCGGCGTGGTCTCGGTGCGGCGTCTCTCCCCGCAGGTCGCCGGTGTCGTCGCCTGCCTCGAAGCGGTCATCGCGACCGTCCTGGCCTGGGTCCTCCTCGGCGAACACCTGTCCGCCCCGCAGATCATCGGCGGCGCGGTCGTCCTGGCCGGCGCCTTCATCGCGCAGTCCTCGGCCCCCGCGCATCCCGTCCCGGAGCCGGTGGCGAGCGGCGGCCCGGAAAGGGAGTTGTCCGCCAGGTCGAGCGCCTCCTAGTCTGCCGAGGCGCTCCGCTGGAAGGGCTGCGGCGGACCGTTGTTCGTCTGCGGCGCCGATGTGGCTGGTCGCGCAGTTCCCCGCGCCCCTTCGGGGCGCTGCCGAACCGCGGTGGGCTTCGCCCGACCCCCTGGGACTGCCGATCACCCGTTCCCGCCGCGTCATCCGCCCGCGGCCCGGGCCTTGGGGGCTTGTCCTCTGGCGCCGCGCTTCCGGCCTGCCCATCGGGCGAGGCCTGCTCTGTCTGATCATCACCGGTGCCGCCTGGGGCACCGCGGGCGCGGTCGCCGCGCCGGCCTACGGGGTCAGCGATCTGGGACCGGTCGCCCTGTCCTTCTTGCGCCGCGCTTCCGGGCTCGTCCTGCTCGACGTCGTACGCCTGGCGCGCCCGCGGCCCCGGATCGCCGTACGGGAACCGCTCCGCCGCAGGGCGCTGCGGGCGGCTGCCACGGGGCTCGGGCTCGCCGTGTTCCAGACCGGCTACTTCGCGTCCGTACAGGCCACCGGGCTCGCCATGGCCACGGTCGTCACGCTCGGCGCGGGTCCTGTCCTGGTCGTGCTTGGTGGACGACTGACGCTGGGCGAGCGGCTCGGGCGCGGCGGGGCCGTCGCGGTCGTCGGCGTGCTCGTCGGGCTGGGGGTGCTGATGCTGGGGGCCAGGGGGCGACCGTCCGGCCGTGGGGTGTGCTGCTCGAACAGGTCGGCGCGGCGGTGCTCGTCGTCGTCCTGCTCGGCGAGCGGCTGACGGCGCCGATCCTCGTCGGCGCCCTGGTGACGCTCGGGTCCGTCACCGGGCTCGCGGCGGCGGAGGCGCGTGGAGCGCGACGGTCGGTGGCCTGACGCCGAGGGGTCCTCGTCATGAGGTGAGGGCCCCTTCGCTCAGGCTCCGCGGTGGCGCAGCAGATGCTCGCGCGCCGCCGTGTCGCGCGGCCCGGACCGTTCCGTCAGCCCCGCCGCGATCCGGTCCCGCACCTCGGTGGTCCGGTGGTTCGCGTACTTGAACTTCGCGCGTACGCCGGTGACTTCGAGCCGCACGCCACGGATGCCGGACAGCATCCGGCCGAACGGCCCGTCGCCGACGGCCACCTCCGCCGAGCCGCCCTCCGGCTGGAAGTGGCCGACCTGGCGGTTGAGCAGGGCGGCCTTCTCCGCCGGGTCGTCCACGACACGGGCCCGGCAACGGAGTTGGACCGCCGCGTAGAAGCTGGTCGGTGTGCCGTGTTCGGGCGGACCGTCCGGGGCCGCCTGCCAGGGGCCGGGGACGTACACGTAGTCGTCGACCACGCTGAGTACGACGTCCGGGTTGGCCAGCAGCGCGGCCCACATCGGGTTCGGCCGGGCCAGATGTGTCAGGACCTCGCCGCCCTCGGCGTCGTAGACGAAGTGCAGCGGCTGGACGAACGGTGGTTCGCCGGCCGGTCCGTTGACGACGAGCTGTCCGAAGTCGTGGACGGCCAGCCACCGCTGCCACTCGGCGTCGTCGTGGGGCGCGTCCCAGGGGTGGATCAGCATCACAGCGCCCGGAGGTAGTCCGGGACCTCGGTCCCGGCGGCCAGGAGCGGATCGGCGACCGGGGTCTCGTAGCCCTTGCGCAGCGGGACCACACCGGCCCAGTGGGGGAGACCGAGGTCCTCGGGCTCGTCGTTCACGCCGCCCGTGCGGATCTTCGCGGAGACCTCGTCCAGGTCGAGGCGGATCACGGCGGTGGCGGCCAGCTCCTTCTTGTTGGCGGGCCGCGAGTCCTTGGACCGGCCGGCCACGACCTGGTCGACGAGCGCGTCCAGGGCGAGAAGCTTCTCCTGCGGGTCCGTCACGTCGTACGCGGTGCCGTGCACCACCACGGACCGGTAGTTCATCGAGTGGTGGAAGCCCGAGCGGGCCAGGATCAGCGCGTCGACATGGGTCACCGTCAGACACACCGGCAGCCCCGGGTCGGCCTGGCCGGTCATCCGCAGCGGGCGCGAGCCCGTCGAGCCGTGCACGTAGAGCCGTTCGCCGACCCGGCCGTAGAGCGTGGGCAGCACGACCGGTGCGCCGTCCCGGACGAAGCCGAGGTGGCAGACGTAGCCCTCGTCGAGTATCGCGTGCACGACCTCCTTGTCGTACGACGCCCGGTTCGGGGAGCGGGTGGGGACCGTGCGGTCGGTCGCCGGATAGGCGGTCGGCTGTGGCGTCGGCTGCTGGGTCCCCTGCATGGCTCTCTCCGTTTGCGGTTCGTATTGCACTAGTGCATAATCTGCTTTGTGCTAGGAGGATACAAGATCCAGGGGCGTCGCGCAGCTGAGATCGCGGCGAGCGTCGAGCGTGCGGTGGGTTCCGGTGAGCTGGAACCGGGTGAACTGCTGCCACCCATGCGGGAGTTGGCTGCCGAGCTGGAGGTGAATCCGAATACCGTCGCGGCCGCGTACCGGATCCTTCGGGAGCGCGGAGTCATCGAGACCGCGGGGCGCCGGGGCAGCAGGGTGCGGCCCAGGCCCGCCACGACCGGGCGCGAGGCCATCCGCGTGGACGTGCCCGAAGGGGTGCGGAACGTGGCGAACGGCAACCCGGACCCGGCCCTGCTGCCCCCGCTGGCGAAGGTGTTCGCGGCGGCCGCCGAGCGCAACGACCGGGAGCCGGTCCTGTACGGCGGCGACGCCGTCGAGCCGGATCTGGCACGCCTGGCGCGGGCCGCGCTGGACGCCGACGGGGTTCCGGACGGGCCTGTGCACGTCGCCTCCGGTTCGCTCGACGTGATCGAGCGCGTCCTCGCGGCCCACCTCAAGCCCGGCGACACCGTCGCCGTCGAGGACCCCGGCTGGGGCAGCCTGCTCGACCTCGTCCCGGCGGTCGGACTGCGCACGGCTCCCGTCGGGGTCGACGACGAGGGGCCGCTCCCGGACGAGGTGCGCCGGGCGCTGGCGGCGGGGGCGCGGGCCCTGATCGTGACCGACCGGGCGCAGAACCCGACCGGGGCGGCGCTGAGCGCGGGGCGGGCGCGGGCGTTGCGGGCGGTGCTGAAGGAGTACCCGCAGGTGCTGCTCGTCGAGGACGACCATGGGCACGGCATCGTGGATCTGCCACTGCATCCCCTGGCCGGGGTCACGCACAGCTGGTGCTTCGTGCGGTCGGCGGCCAAGGCGTACGGGCCGGATCTGCGGCTGGCCGTGTTCACCGGCGACGCCGTGACGGTCGACCGGGTGCGGGGGCGGCAGCGGGTGGGGCCCGGGTGGGTGAGCCGGATCGGTCAGCGGGCCCTGGCGGGGCTGTGGGCCGAGGGCGCGGTGGACACCGGGGTGGTGTCGGCGGCGTACGCCGGACGGCGGGACGCGTTGATCGCGGCTCTGGCGGAACACGGGATCGCCGCGCACGGCCGCAGTGGCATGAACGTGTGGATCCCGGTGCCGGACGAGACCGGGGCGGTGGCGCGGCTGCTGCACGCCGGATGGGCGGTGGCCCCCGGTGCCCGGTTCCGGATGGGCGCGGGTCCGGGGATCCGCGTCACGGTGTCGACGTTGACGCGGGGGGAGGCGGTGTCGGAGGCCGAGCGGGGCGGGTCGCCGGTGATGTTGATCGCCTGCTGGGTGCCGCCGTGGTACGAGCGGTAGGCGGAGAGCACCTTGGAGCGGCCCGTGTGCAGCCGGGCCATGCGCACCGCGTGCTCGACGGCGTCCGCCCC